>URKE01000018.1 GCA_900548285.1 uncultured Eubacteriales bacterium
CGTCGAGATTTTCGATTATTTTAGCCTTTCTGACCGGTTTGCTGTCGCCGTGTTTAACGAATATCATCGTTAAAAACGCCAGCGCGACCGCCACGGTTGCGTAATAAAACAGCGGCTTCATACTCCCCGCAAGTTCCATTATCGCTCCCGACAAAATCGGCGTCGCTATCTGCGCCGCCATCGACGCGGTGTAATAAAAACCCGTGTATTTGCCGACGTCGCCGCCCTTCGCGAGTTCCACGACCATCGGGAACGAGTTCACGTTTATCGTAGCCCAGCCTATTCCCGCAAGCGCAAACAGAAGATTGAGAACTATTATGCTCGAATTTTCCGTCATGAACGTCGCCCCGAAAAACGCCGCCGTGAGCATAACCACGCCCGCGAGAATACTCTTTTTTCTGCCTATTCTCTGCGCAAGCATGCCGACGGGAATATAAGAGATTATCGCCGCGCCCTGCGCCACGAGAAGCGTGGTGTTATAATCCATATGCAGAACGTTCATCGCGTAAAGCGAATATTTGGAAGTTACGGCGTTATAGCCTATATACCACAGCGCGACCGAACACAAAATCAATATAAGGCTTTTGAATTCGGGCTTGGTGAGTTTCTTTTTGGAAATCTGGTCGACTTTTGCCTCTTCTTCCGTTTCGAGTCCGTCCTTAACGGAGTTCCGCTCCATTTCGTCAACCCACACGGGTTCTCTGACTTTCCAGATAAACATCAGAAGCCCTAAAACCATAACCCCGCAAACCGCGCCGATGAACGGCGTGTAGCTCATGAGTTGATTATAGGTTTTGCCCGTACCGAAAACCATGCCGAGAACAAGGACGATCATTCCGCCCGCCGTTCCCATAAGGTTGATTACCGCGTTCGCCTGCGAACGGAGCGGTTTTTCGGTTACGTCCGGCATGAGAGCCACCGCCGGCGAACGGAAAATCGCCATCGCGAAAAGCGTCAGAAGCAACAATCCCGCAAAAAGAACGAGCGTTAAAGGTTGCGCAAGCGTTTTTTCCAGAGCGTAATCGCTTATGCCCGGCGTTATCAGATTTTTATAAGCGTTGCTTTTGCTTACGTTCTTTCCTATATCGGAGCCGTCAGGCATTTTATAAACGGTTTTGCCGTGTTCCGTCACGGAAACGAGTACGTAGTAGGTTTTCGTTGCCGAATCGTAGCCGTATGCCGTTTCGGGTTTGGAATGGTCGGCGTTATATTCCGCGTTGATATTCGAGTACCAGTCGCGGACTTCCGTCTTTTCCTCGTCCGTAAGTTCGTTATAGAGTTTGTTTTTTACTATTTTTGCGGCGTAATCGCAGATAACGTAAGTTTTGGGTTGTTCTTTATCCGTTATCGCGCTGTACTCGGCGTTCTGAATTTCGTAATTTTCGTCGAAAAGGGTTTCGTAACCGCTGTTTTCGCCGAAATTGCCGAGTTTTGCGAGTTGCGCGTTATCGGCGAAAGTAAGCCCGAAAAACGAAAGGGCTGCGACGATCGTTCCGATGACTATGTACGGCGTTCTTCTGCCGAAGCGGGTTTTTGTTTTATCGGACAAACTGCCGAAAAGCGGCAGAAGAAATATCGCGATGACGTTGTCGAGCGACATTATCACGCCCGAAACCGTCTGACTTAAACCGAATTTGTTGACGAGCATCATCGGAACGATGCTGTCGTAGGCTTGCCAGAACGCGCATATAAGGAAAAACGCGAACCCGACGAATATCGTCTTTTTGTAGTTTAATTTCATCCGTTTTCTCCCTTGCCGGAATTACTTTTCTTCCTTATAATACACGAGCCTGTGGCAGGAATCACACTCCACGAGACTGCCCTTTTTCAGACTGTCGAAACAAGCCATAGGGAATTCCGTTCCGCACCGCGAACAATGCGGCTTCTTTCCGAAAACCTGAACGGAATAAAGCACCGGAAAAATTTTATCCTTCCGCTTGGCTTTGTAAAGTTCCATTTCCTCCGGCGGGATTTGCTTTTCGATCTTAACGAGTTCCGCCTTGATCTTTTTCATATCCTCTTCCTTGGAAGCCTTCAAAGCGTTATATTTGGGAACGAATTCGCTATATTGACTCTTCGCCTCTTTGGTTTTGGATTTCAACTGAGTGAACTCCTTCAAAACCGCAGATATCTCGCGTGAAATCTGCTCTATGCCGTTTGCGAGTTTTTCGATTTCGTCGTTGAGTTCCTGAGCCTTTCTCTTCACGTAGCCGAGTTGTTCGGGATCGTCCGTTTCATCCACGCCGTCGTATTCTTTTATCTCGTCGCCGAGCCTTTTATAAAGCGCGACCGACTCGTTATATTTATTCGCAAGTTCTTCCGCTTTCTTCTCCAGAAGCGCGATGTTGTCGTTTACGCTGTTCAAAAACTTCTGCGCGGAAACGGCTTTTTTCCTCTCTTCGCTCTGCGAAATTTCGGTTTCGATTTCGCGAAGTTTCGCATCGACGCTTTGATATTGGAGTAACTGTTCTATCATATTTCGCTCCTTCCTCCGGCGGCGCGACCGTCAAGGCAAAACCGCCTTAAACGAATCTTTCGTCGTCAAAGAAATAAATTTTTATATTCGTTAATTCCGCCGCGCACTTTTCCGCGAACTTCTTCATTCCGTAATTCTCCGTGCCGTAATGCGTGCAACCGAGAACGCAAAGCCCTTTTTCGAGAGCGTGAAGAAGAACGTGATGCGGAATGTCGGCGGAAACGACGAGATCGACGCCTGCGGCTGCCGCCGCTTCGACTTCCTCGTCGCCCAGCCCCGCGCCGCAAAACGACGCGAGTTTACGGACGGGTTTATCTTTTTCGCCGTAAGCGAAAACCTTTTCCGTTCCGAATTCTTTTTTGTAGTTTTCGGTTATTTCGCCGAATGTTTTATCGGTAACGCTTATTCTGCCGTAGCCCTCGCCGTTACCGAAATCGTCCAGAATTCCGACGATTTTTCCGCCGAGCCCCGCGGCAAGACGATAATCGATTCCCTCTTTTGCGCCGTCGAGGTTAAGATGATTCGAAATTACGCCTATGCCCGCGTTCGCCGCCGTAAGAAGGGGCGCGTCGGCAAGAAGATTTTTAACCGGGCGATAAATCGCCGGGTGATGAGTGATTATCGCGTCCGCTCCGACCGAAACGGCGTAATTTACGCTCGCGCCCGTAAGGTCGAGGCAGAAAACCGCGGTTTTGATTTCTCTTTTCGTTTCGAGAATCATACCGCTGTTGTCGTAAGCGCCTTCTTTGACAAACCTGTCGGATATTTCCATAGGCGCGTATCCGAGTAATTTTAAATACAATTCGCGATAAGTCATTCTATGATTTTCCTTAATTTTTCCGTTTTTTTCAGCAATTCTTCCTTTTCGGGAGAATCGGCGTTCGCCGCCGCCTCCGAAAACAGTTTTATCTTGTCGTTGACGAAATCTCTGAAATCGTCGCTCTTTTCTTTGAGATTATCTCTGCCGAAAACGTATTCGTCGTCCGTATATTCGTCCTTTTTATCCGATTTTTCCGCCACGATAACGTGATAATACTTCCAATCCTTAAAAGTGTAATCACGCGTTATAAAATAGCCGTTTTCGACGAGAAAACGCCTTACTTTTTCCGCGTTTTTCATCGGCTGTAAGACGAGCCGCGAGGGTTTGTCCTCCCGCCTTTCGAGCATTGCCGAAATTATCTCGCCGCCCATACCCGAAATCAACGCTTCGTCCACGTGAGGAAGGTTATCGAACCCGTCCGACACGATAGCCGTGAATCTTCCGCCGAAACGCAAGGAAAGCCTGCTCTCGGCTTTTTTTAGGCATTTTTCGGAAATATCGGATATAATAACGTCGTCGAAAAGTCCGTTTTCGAGCGTTTTTTCAGCTATATAACCGTGATCGCAACCGACGTCGGCGAACGTTCCGCCGCCTATGAGTTCGGAATAAATCGTTCTGAGCCTTTTGGTGAGCGGATTATTCAATGAAATCCTTCAACCTCTTGCTTCTCGACGGGTGACGAAGTTTTCTCAGAGCCTTGGCTTCGATCTGTCTTATTCTTTCTCTCGTTACGTTGAATTCTTTTCCGACTTCTTCCAGCGTTCTCGGTTTTCCGTCGTCGATGCCGTAACGGAGCCTTAAAACTTTTTCTTCTCTCGGGGTGAGAGTGTCGAGAACGTTTATAAGTTGTTCCTTAAGCATAGATCCCGCAACCACGTCGGTAGGCGCAGCGCTCTGCTCGTCCTCGATGAAGTCGCCGAGATGGCTGTCCTCTTCCTCGCCGATTGGCGTTTCCAAAGACACGGGATCCTGCGCGATTTTCTGAATTTCGATTACGCGCGACTCGGGGATACCCATTTCCTTCGCGATTTCTTCCGGAGTGGGTTCTCTGCCGTATTCCTGCAACAAAAGCCTCGAAACTCTGCCGACTTTGTTTATCGTTTCCACCATATGGACGGGGATTCTTATCGTTCTCGCCTGATCGGCAATAGCCCTCGTTATGGCTTGCCTTATCCACCAGGTTGCGTAAGTCGAAAATTTGAAACCTTTCTGATAATCGAATTTTTCGACGGCTTTCATAAGCCCGAGATTGCCTTCCTGAATAAGGTCGAGGAACTGCATGCCCCTGCCGACGTATCTCTTCGCAATCGAAACGACAAGACGAAGGTTCGCCTCGGACAACGCTCTTTTCGCGTCCTCGTCGCCGTCCATCATCTTCTTTGCAAGGTTGATTTCGTCGTCCGCCGAAAGAAGGGGGACTTTACCGATGTCTTTGAGATACATCTTTACGGGATCGTCCATGCTGATCTCTTTGATGATCTGTTCGTAAAGTTCCTTGTCCTTTTCGTAATCGTCGATTATTTTGATTTTGTTCTCTTCGAGCGCTCTGTAAACCTCGTCGATCTGAGCGGGATCGGTGTCGTATCTTTCGAGTCTGTCGCAAAGCGCGTCCGAACCGATCGATCCTTTTGTTTTACATTCTTCGAGAAGCGACGTTATAATCTCCTGAAGTTGTTCTTCGCTGATCGCCATTTTTATCCTCCGTTAATATTTAGCGAGTTTTGCCGCTATTTTGGCAATAGCCCCTATGATTTCTTTTCTTTTTTCGGTGTCCGTTTCTGCCCTTAACACCTCGTTTAACTGCGCGAGTTCCGTTTCAAGTTTGTTCTTCATCATCTTTGAAACGCAATCGGAAAAATATCTCGTTTCTCCGTCGCTGCCGAAAACGTTGTCCCCGCTCGATAACACCGCGTTATATTCGACGAGTTCATTCTCGCCGAACAGCGTCGCGATAGATGACGGGAAAATCGGTTTTTCATTTTCTTTTGCTTCGTTTATAATATCCGCAATTTTATTGCGTACGGGATCTTGAAAATCGTAACCGATAAGACTAATGTCTTTTGCATATTGTTTATTAAAAAGCAATGCGCATAAAACAAATCTTTCGGCGCCGGATATTCCGTCCTTGCTTTGAGCGACATTCTCTTCCGGTATTTCTTCCACCGTTTTTCCGGACATAAACCTTTCGGTATCTCTGCTTAAAGATTCATACGTCGTATTCGTATCTCTGCCGAGTTTTCTTAAAAGTTCTTCCCGTTCGCTCTCGGTGGGACGTTCGGCTATTACCTTTACCGCTTCCGCAATGTATTTTCTTTTACCAGAAGTTTCAGTCAGATTATACGCTTTTTTAAGATTCTTTATTTTAAAATCGACAAGCGGCAGACTGTCCTCAAGAAGTTTTTCGTATGCCTCCGCGCCGAATTTCCTTATCACGTCGTCCGGGTCAAGCCCTTCGGGGAGAGTTACCACTCTGACCTCGATTCCCTCGTTCTGAAGAATTTCAAGTCCTCTTATCGTTGCTTTCTGTCCCGCGCCGTCGCCGTCGTAACTTATCAGAACGGTGGGCGCAAAACGCTTCAGAAGCCTTGCCTGCTCGGTTGTGAGCGAAGTACCCATTGACGCGACTACGTTTTTAAAACCTGCGTTGTAAACCGAAATGGCGTCCATATAGCCTTCGACCATTATTATCGACGACAATCCGTTTTTCGCCTTTTCTTTTTTCAGGTTGTTGATGTTGTAAAGCGTTCTGTTCTTTATGAACAGTTCCGTTTCCTGCGTGTTTTTATACTTTGCAAAATCGGGTTTCTTTTCTAAAAGCCTACCGCCGAACGCTATGACATAACCAAGGTTGTTGATTATGGGGATAATCAATCTGCCCCACAAAGCGTCGTAAACGTAAGACGAGCCGTCATCCTTCACCTTTTTCTGACACACGCCGCATTTAAGCATTTCCTCTTCCGTATATCCTTTGGATTTCAGATAGTTCGGGAGCGAAAACATGTCGAGCGACGCGCCTATTCCGAACGCCGTGACCGTCCGCCGTTCGATGCCTCTGAATGCGAGATAATCGTTATGCGGCTTGGCTTTTGGATCGGAAAGGTTATGCACATAAAACAGCGCGGCGTCTTTGGTGAGCGACAGGAGTCTGTCTCTCGACTGCTTGTCCGACTCGCGTTTTTTGTAATCCCTGTCGTCGTCCGGCATAGCCATTCCCGCGTTTTCGGCTAAGAGCCGCACCGCGCCGATGTAATCGAGATTTTCCATGATTCTGACAAAGGTTATCACGTTGCCGCCGCGTCCGCAACCGAAGCATTTGAAAAATTGCCCCGCCTCGTTCACGGTGAACGACGGAGTTCTTTCCGAATGTCCGGGAAGAGGACAACACGCCCAGTGACTGTTGCCGCGCTTTTTTAAAACGCAGTATTTCCCGACAATATCGACTATGTTGTTTTTAAGTTTTAATTCCTCAATAAACTTTTCGTCGAGAGCCATTTCCTTTATCTTCTATCTTAAAATAAAATTTTTCGGTACGAAAATTTCCTCAAAAGAATAAACGGCGTACCTGTCCGTCATGCTCGACAAATAATCGCAAAGAACGGTGTCTTCGTCGTATTCGCCGAGAAGTTTTTTATAAAAATCGGGAAGTTTTTCCTTGTGTTTTTTATAATAAGCGTACATCTGCGCGAGCATTTCTCCCGCGCGCCCCTCCTCGGCTCTCGCCGCCGGGACGATATACACGTTTTTGAACATAAAATCGCGAAGCCTTTCGGTCGCCTCCATTTTATCCGCTTCCATAACGACGTCGTTTTTGCCGTAAGACTGCTTATAAATGGAAGTTACCAT
This sequence comes from uncultured Eubacteriales bacterium, assembly GCA_900548285.1. Classification (GTDB taxonomy): domain Bacteria; phylum Bacillota; class Clostridia; order Christensenellales; family Borkfalkiaceae; genus UBA10281. The sequence goes on from URKE01000018.1 coordinate 7,140, forward strand.
GCTGTTTATCCTCTCTCGCGAGGACGCTCCCAGAATTTCCATTTCCTCTTTCGGCAAATCGTTTTCGGTGATTATGCCCGCCCTTATCGCGTCGTCTATGTCGTGATTGAGATAGGCTATTCTGTCCGAAAGCGAAACGACTTTACCCTCGAGAGTATGCGGATTTCCGCTCTTTTTATGTTGCAAAATACCGTCGCGGACTTCATAAGTGAGATTGAGGTCTTCAAGTACGTCCACAACCCTTAAAGACTGAACGTTATGCTCGAATCCGTTGGGATTGAGTTCGGCAAGCACCCTTTCGCCCGAATGACCGAACGGGGTATGTCCGAGGTCGTGACCGAGAGCGATAGCCTCGGCTAAATCCTCGTTTAAATCAAGACAATGGGCTATCGAACGGGCAACCTGCGCCACGTCGAGCGTGTGGGTGAGCCGCGTCATATAATGGTCGCCCTCGGGAGAGAAAAAGACCTGCGTTTTGTTCTTCAATCTCCTGAACGCTTTGGAATAAATTATCCTGTCCCTGTCGCGCTGATAATCGGTACGCATAGGGCAAGGCTCTTCGTATTTCAGCCGCCCCTTCGTTTTATCCGAAAACGCGGCGAACGGAGAGAAAAACTGTTTTTCTTTTAAAAGCGTTTTTTCTTTCATAGAACCATAGAACCCCCCTTTATATAAAATTTAAATCAGGACAATCCTTAAATCAAGACAATCCTTTTTATATAAATCACGACAATTCTTTCCCGACATTAATATTATTCAACCGTTTTCGTTCTTTTCCCTTTTTTTTTCGTTTTTTGCGGTTCTGCGCCGTTTTTAGTGTTTTTATGACGGTTAAACAACTTCTCCGCCCGAAACGTTAAGAGTTATGCCCGTAACGAAATCGGCGTCGTCCGCAAGATATAAAACCGCTTTCGCCACGTCTTCGGGCAAACCGAATCTGCCGAGCGGGATATCTTCTCCGATAAGTTCTCTGTCCTCTTCCGAAAAAGCGTTGTTCATCTTCGTGTCGATAAAACCCGGAGCGACGGCGTTTACGCGGATATTCGCCCCGGCGAACTCCTTGGCGAGCGCTTTCGTGAAACCGAGGACCGCGGACTTCGACGCGGAATAAACCGCCTCGCACGAACCTCCGGCCAAGCCCCACATAGACGAAACGTTGATTATCGCCCCGCCTTTTTCGAGCATATGCGGCAAAACCGCTTTGACCGAAAGAAACACTCCTTTCATATTGACGGCAAAGATTTTGTCGTACTCCGCTTCCGTCACGTCGAGCAACGTTTTTATCGGAAGCGCGATTCCCGCGCAGTTAACGAGAACGTTTATCGCGCCGTTTGTTCCGCTATGTTTCGCGAACGATTCAACCGCGCTATTCACGCCTTCCGCGTCCGTAACGTCGATTTTTATCGCCGCGCCGCCGATTTTTTCGGCTATTTTTTTCGCTTCCGCTTCGGAATTATTGTATCCCACGCCGACAAAATAGCCCCTTTCGGCGAATTTTAAGCATATCGCCTCGCCTATTCCGCCCGCGCCGCCCGTCACAAGCACGCTCTTCATCTTAAACTCCTTATCTCGCTCGCCGCCGGCGCGGTTTTCGCCGCCGACAAACAAAAAATGATTATACGCAAAAATCGGACGGCAAAAAAACGGATCTTTTGCTGCCGCCCGAATGGTTTAAATTCCGGATGAAATTTAAAATTACTTCTTGACTCTTTCCATGTATTCGCCGGTACGAGTGTCAACCCTGATGGTTTCACCCTCGTTGACGAACATGGGAACCTGAATTTCAACGCCCGTTTCGAGTTTCGCTTTTTTGGTGGCGTTGGTCGCGGTGTTGCCGGCAACTCCGGGTTCGGATTCGGTTACGAGAAGTTCGACGAAGTTTTCGCAATCGACGGAAAAGGCTTTACCCTTATAGAATTTAACGGTAACGGGATCGTTTTCCTTAATCCACTTCAAAGCCTCTTCGACCTGATCGTAAGTGAGCGGCTCCATATTGTATTCTTCGTCCATAAAGTAATAAAATTCGCCGTCGTTATACGAATACGTCATCTTCTTCGTTTCGATAATGGCGTTTTCGAATTTTTCGGTGGGGTTGAACGTTATCTGCAAAGTTTTGCCTTCGACAACGTTTTTAAGCGTGGTTCTGACGAACGCCGCGCCCTTACCGGGTTTAACGTGAAGAAAGTCCACAACGGTGTAAACCTTTCCCTCGTATTCGATCGTGACGCCTTTTCTTAAATCGCCTGCAAGTACCATAAATAATCTCCTTAAACTTCTTATTTGTAAAGTTTTTCTCTTTTGATTTCGTCGCCGCCGAGAATTGTAAGCGACTTGTCGTCTTTCATAAACGTTTTGTATTTTCCGTTTTCGAGGTGACAACTATCCTCTATTCTTATGCCGAACTTACCGTCGAGATACACGCCCGGTTCGTTGGAAAAAACCATGTTGTTTTTAAGAGCGGCTTCGCCCTTCGGCGAAAGATACGGATATTCGTGAATATTCACGCCGATGCCGTGACCTAACGAGTGAGTGAAATATTTGCCGTAACCGAGCGAAGAGAGAACGTCTCTCGCGATTCCGTCGGCTTCCTTGCCCGTCATTCCTTCTTTGATTCCCTCAGCGGCTTTCATATGCGCGGTGAGAACGGCCAGATATGCTTTTTTGAACGATTCCGTCGGCTCGCCGTAGAACATGGTTCTCGTCATATCCGAACAATAACCTTTGTAAATGCAACCGAAATCCATAAGAACGCATTCGCCGTATTTAAGTTTCGTATCGCCCGTTTCGTGATGAGGAACGGCGGCGTTTTTGCCGAACGCGACTATCGTATCGAACGACGTCCCGGACGCGCCTCTCTTTTTGAAATTATATTCGAGTTCGTTTGCGACCTGCCTTTCGGTTACGCCCTCTTTTATGAAAGGAAGTGTATCCAGCCACGCCTTTTCGGCGATATCGCAAGCCTTTTTGATATATTTTATCTCTTCTTCCGTCTTTACGGACATAAGGTCGCGGATTTCCGCCGACGCGTCCGTATAAGCGAAGCCCAGAGCCTTTAACGCCTCGAACCCGGCAAGAGTGACTACGCCGTAATCTATAGCGACGGTTTTATAACCCTTTTCTTCCGCAAGGCGCGTGAGAAAAGAATAATCCGCGCCGAGAACGACTTCGATTCCCTTGGGTTTCAAAGCCTTTTCCGCCGCTTTGAGATATCTGTTATCGACGACGAAATAAGTTTTTTCCTTGGTTATAAGAACATATCCCGCCGTGCTGTGGAACCCGAGAAAATACATTCTCTGTTTTTCGTCCGTTATAAGGGCGACGTCATAGTTTTTAAAATTCATATCACGCCTCATTTGTTTATTTATTTTAACACTTTTATCCTTTTCAGTCAATAATTTTTAATGCTTAAAGCGTCTTTTTTCTTGAATTTAAGCGTTGTCCGCCGTATTTTTATCATTTTCCGCCGTTTTGTCGGCGTTTTCCGCCGCGCTTACTTCGCTTTCGCCCGGTTTTGCGGCGTTTACCTTTTGCGACGGCACGTAACGATAACTCATTTTTTTGAGGTTTTCCGCGTTGATTCTGTCTATTTCCGCCTTATATCTCTCTGCTTTTCTGAGTTGAGCGGGCTTGATTACCAAGTGCCACAAAACATAAAAAACAACCAGAGCGCCGAAAATCGACGTGTAAACGATGAATTTCGTTGTGCTGTAAGGCGTTTCGGTGTTTCTTAAAACGATGAACGAAAGCAAAATCACGGCGTAGGCAAGCGAAAGAAAAATCAACGTTATGAGGAGCGAAGTGGAAAGCGCCTTGCACATATCCGTAATTTTGGGAATCTGCGAAGCGTAATAATTCTGCTCGCCCATTTCTTTCTTTTTTCTCTCTTCCTTCGCGCTGAATTTTGCCGTGGTTTGCTTCTTTTTGTTATATTCGTCTCTTATCATTCGTTTCTCCCCCGGAGCATCTTTTTAAGGAACTGCCCCGTATAACTTTTTTCGTTTTCGGCAACTTCTTCCGGACTGCCCTCCGCGATGACCGTTCCGCCGCCGTCGCCGCCCTCGGGACCTAAATCCACGATATAATCGGCGACTTTTATCACGTCGAGATTATGCTCGATTACTATTATCGTATTGCCCGAATCGCGGAGTCTGTTCAGAATACCGATCAGTTTGTCCACGTCGTAACTGTGAAGCCCGGTTGTGGGCTCGTCGAGAATATAAAGCGTTCTGCCCGTGGAGCGTTTGGCGAGTTCGGTTGCGAGTTTAACCCTCTGCGCCTCGCCGCCTGAAAGCGTCGTTGCCGGCTGACCGAGTTTTATATACCCGAGCCCTACGTCCTGCAACGTTTTGATTTTCGAGTAAATCCTCGGGATATTACTGAAATATTCCACCGCCTCGTCCACAGTCATATCGAGAACGTCGGCGATATTTTTGCCCTTGAATTTAACTTCGAGAGTTTCGTGGTTATATCTCTTGCCTTTGCACTGCTCGCACGGAACGAAAACGTCCGGCAGGAAGTGCATTTCGATTTTGATAATTCCGTCGCCCTGACATTTTTCGCATCTGCCTCCGGCGACGTTGAACGAGAATCTGCCCGCCTTATAACCCCTTTCCTTAGCGTCGTTGGACGCGGCGAAAAGTTCCCTGATATAGGTGAACGCGCCCGTGTAAGTGGCGGCGTTCGACCTCGGCGTCCGACCTATCGGCGACTGGTCGATTGCGATGACTTTATCGAAATACTCTATACCCTCGATTTTGTCGCAATCGCCGTAACGAATCTTCGAGCCGTTGAGTTCGTTGGACGTTATCGGCAACAGAACTTCGTTTACGAGCGAACTCTTACCGCTGCCCGAAACGCCCGTGACCGCCGTGAATAACCCGACGGGGAATTTCACGTTGACGTTTTTAAGGTTGTTCTGCCTTGCGCCGAAAACTTCGAGCCACCTGCCGTCGGGCTGTTTTCTTACAAGCGGAATTTCGATTTTCCGTCTGCCGGAAAGATAATCGCCCGTTATCGACCTCGGCTCTTTGCAGATATCTTCGACGCTCCCCGCCGCGACCACTTCGCCGCCGTGAACGCCCGCCTTCGGACCTATATCGACGATATAATCCGCCGCCCGCATAGTGTCCTCGTCGTGCTCGACGACTATTACGGTATTCCCGAGGTCGCGAAGCCTTTCAAGTGTTTTTATGAGTTTTTCGTTATCTCGCTGGTGCAGACCTATGCTCGGCTCGTCGAGAATATACAACACGCCCGTTAAGCCGCTTCCGATCTGCGTTGCGAGCCTTATCCGCTGCGCCTCGCCGCCCGAAAGGGTTCCCGCGCTTCTCGAAAGGGTAAGATATCCGAGCCCTACGTCCGTAAGAAATTTAAGGCGCGCTTTTATCTCCTTTACTATCGGCGCGGCGATTATGCTCTCCGTTTCCGAAAGGACGAGTTCGTCGATGAAAGCGGAGATTTTTACGACCGGCAAATCGCAAAGCCGAGCGATGTTAAGGCTGCCCACCGTTACGGCGAGCGCTTCCTTTTTAAGCCTTAACCCGTGACACTCGGAACACGGCGAGTTTACCATATACTTCTCTATTTCGCTCTTGGTGTAATCGCTCGTGGTTTCTCTGTATCTTCTGGCGAGATTGTTTATCACGCCCTCGTAAGCCGATTCGTAACTGCCGCTGAACGTCCGCGACGAATAAGTCGTCCTTATTTTCTCGCCGTTCGTGCCGTATAAAAGAATATTCACGATATCCTGCGGCAAGTCTTTGACGGGAATGTCGAGGCTGAATCCGTAATGCTTTGAAAGCGCGCGGAAATACATTTCCGTCATTCTGCCCGTGTCGAGATTCCAGCCCGTGACCGTCATCGCGCCCTCGCGGAGAGATCTGTTCGGATCGCCGATGACGAGTTTTTCGTCTATTCTCTGCGTGTAACCCAGACCTTTACACTCCGGACACGCGCCGAACGGATTGTTGAACGAGAACAATCTCGGTTCTATTTCTTCTATGGAGATTCCGCAATCGGGGCAACTGTAATTAGTGGAATACAGCGTGGTTACGCCGTCGCTTTCGATTGCGACAAGCCCTTCGGCGAGCCTGAGAGCCGTTTCCAGACTGTCCGTAAGGCGTTTTCTCATTCCGTCCTTGACGATAAGCCTGTCCACGACGACGGAAATGTTGTGTTTTATGTTTTTTTCGAGTTTGATCTCTTCCGACAAATCGAAAACGGAGCCGTCGATTTCTATTCTCGCGTAACCGCTTTTACGGTAACTTTCGATCTGTTTGGAATATTCGCCCTTTCTGCCGCGGACGACGGGAGCGTTGACGAGAATTTTCTTCCCCTCGCCCATAGCCATGACTTTTTCCGCAATCGAATCGACCGTGGTTCTCTCGATTACTCTGCCGCACTTGGGGCAATGCGGAACGCCTACGCGAGCGTATAAAAGTCTTAAATAGTCGTAAATTTCCGTAACCGTTCCCACCGTGGAACGCGGATTGTTTGAAGTGGTTTTCTGGTCTATGGAAATAGCAGGGGACAATCCCTCGATGCTTTCCACGTCCGGTTTTTCCATTTGCCCGAGGAACATTCTCGCGTAACTCGAAAGGCTTTCCATATACTTTCTCTGCCCTTCGGCGAAAATGGTGTCGAACGCCAGCGTTGATTTTCCGCTGCCGGACAACCCCGTGAAAACCACGAGTTTATCTCTCGGTATGTCGAGGCTGATGTTTTTAAGGTTGTTTTCCTTTGCCCCTTTTATTCTGATGTAATTCAACATATGCTCTGTCGCTTTTTAACGTTATTTCAGGCTTGCTCTGAGCCTTTGTCTGAGTTTCGCTATCGTATCGCGCAGTTCGATACACTTTTCAAAATCGAGATTTTTGGAAGCGATTTTCATTATCGCCTGCAATTTTTCGATTTCTTCCGGGATATCCTTCGCCGCAATCTCATTCGCGGGATCGACTTTTTTCGATATTTCGAGCGTGTTGGTTATTTTTTTGATTATCGTTGTTGGAACTATTCCGTGTTTTTCGTTATATTCTTGCTGGATTTTTCTTCTTCTCGCCGTTTCGTCGATCGCGCGGCGCATAGAATCGGTGATCACGTCCGCGTACATTATAACTCTGCCCTCGGCGTTTCGCGCCGTTCTGCCTATAGTCTGGATAAGCGCGGTGTCGCTTCGGAGAAAACCCTCTTTATCCGCGTCGAGAATAGCCACGAGTTTCACTTCCGGCAAGTCCAACCCCTCTCTTAAAAGGTTTATTCCGACAAGCACGTCGATGTCGCCGCGGCGGAGTTCCTGAATGATGTCTATTCTTTCGAGCGTGTCCACGTCGCTGTGCATATAACGGACTTTTATCGACTGCTCTTTCAAAAAATCGGTAAGACTTTCCGCCATTCTCTTGGTGAGCGTGGTGACGAGAATTCTGCCCTTTCCGGCAATCGTCTTGTTGATTTCGCTCTGCAGGTCGTCTATCTGCCCTTTCGTCGAGCGGACTTCCACGAGCGGATCGAGAAGCCCCGTGGGGCGGATGACCTGCTCCGCGTTGTTATCCGAAACCGAAAGTTCGTACTGCGCGGGCGTGGCGGAAATAAAAATCGTCTGTCCCACTCTCGAATCGAACTCCGCAAACGTAAGCGGTCGGTTGTCGTAAGCCGACTTCAGTCTGAAACCGAAATCGACGAGGTTCTGCTTTCTCGACCTGTCGCCGTTATACATCGCGCGGATCTGCGGAACGGTCATATGACTTTCGTCGATGAAAGTTATGAAATTCTTAGGGAAATAATCGAGAAGAGTGAAAGGCGGATCGCCGGGTTTTCTGCCGTCGAAATACCGGCTGTAATTCTCAACGCCGCTGCAATAGCCGATTTCGCGCATCATTTCTATATCGTAACTCGTGCGTTGCAAAAGCCTTTGCGCCTCGAGCAGTTTATCCTGTTTTTTGAGAGCCTCCACCTCTTCGCGCATGTCCGTTTCGATACGCTTTAAGGAGTCCTCCATTTTTTCGTCGCCAACGGCGTAATGGCTCGCGGGGAAAATCGCCACGTGCGACAAGCGGGAAATAACCTTACCCGTAACGAAATCGCACTCGCTGATTTTTTCCACCTCGTCGCCGAAAAACTCGACGCGGACGTAAACCGAATCGGAAGAAGCGGGAAAAATTTCGACGACGTCGCCCCGAACGCGGAACGACGCCCTCATGAAGTCCACATCTTTCCTTTCGTACTGACGGGAAACGAGTTTGCGCATGAGTTCGTCGCGGTCGAGCGTGTCGCCTTCGCGCACGGAAATGGCGAGGGCGAAATATTCTTCCGGCGCGCCGAGTCCGTAAATGCACGAAACGGACGCTACGACTATTACGTCGTTACGCTCCGCCAGACTGCAAGTCGCGCTGTGGCGGAGTTTATCGATTTCGTCGTTTATCGAAAGGTCTTTTTCTATATAAGTATCCGTCGAGGGAATATACGACTCCGGCTGATAATAATCGTAATAGGAAACGAAATATTCCACTCTGTTTTCGGGAAAAAACTCGCGGAACTCGTTACAGAGTTGCGCCGCGAGTGTTTTGTTGTGCGCAATGACGAGCGCGGGACGTTGAACGTTCTGAATGACGTTGGCCATGGTGAACGTTTTTCCGCTGCCCGTTACGCCGACAAGCACCTGCGAGCGAAGCCCGTCCTCTATCCCTTCGGTGAGGCTTTTTATCGCTTCCGGCTGATCGCCCGTCGGCTTATATTCGGAACGTAATACAAATTTCTTTTTTTCCATCGTTAAAACAAACCGTAAAGAATCCTCGTGACGATAAACGCCGTTACCGAACCGAGGACGGCAAGCAATATTTTTATCGCTATTCCGTTGACGAATTCGCGTTTTTCACGCTTGTAGCACAACAATTTGTGCCGGGGAACGACGCAGAGCGTTTCCTCGCCGCCGTTTAAACATCTTATAAGGTCGAAATAACCGTCGAGCGAAAGCGAATTGAGCGTTTTTCTCAGTTTTGGCAAGTCCTTTTTATCCATTTTGCAGGCGGATAACAGACTCTTTTCGGGAATGAGAAAACTCTCCTTTTCCGCGCCCGCCGCGATGACGGCTCTGACGACTTTTCTTTCCGTTCTCGTCAGCATAGCAAGGCAAACACCGCCATTCCCGCAAGCGCGCCCGAAAATCCGCCAAGAAACGCTATTATAAACCGTAAAAATTCGCTCATCGTTCCGCCGTCCGTAACGGATATAACTTCCTGCGGAGCAGGTTTTTCGTCCCGGCTTGCAGTAAGGCTTTTGCCGAGCGGCTTTAACAGCACGACGTCGTTATCCGCGTACTTTTTGTCGAGATAACCCGCCGCCGCGAGCGAATCGATATAAACGTTTAATTCTTCTTCCGTAACAGTTTCGCCGCCGCACGCGCCGAGGAGTTTTTTCTTGGGAAACAACACGTATTTCCCCTTGCACTCCTCTCTTATACGCGACAGCAAATTATACAGATTATCTTCCAAACCACTCCCGAGCAAACGCTCTTGCCAGCCCTTGCCGACCGTCTTGCTCAATTTGCTTTAAATAAGCTATAATCGCCGAGCCGGACACCGCGAAAATAAACGCGAGAGAAAGAGCGATGCAGACTATCGACAAGACGATCGCCCATTTCAGCGGCTCGGACTTATGAACGCGATATCTCGCCGAGCCCATAACGAGCGCGAGTATTCCGAAAACTATCCCCGCGCCGTAAAACACGGAAAACATAAGCCCGAAAAGCGCGAGAATAAGCGGCATTCTGTTGAATTTTCTCTTTGCCAGATATTCGCCGTATTCCGCAGTGAAAGCCGCGTCCTCTTCGGCGCGGAACGTCCCGTCGTTTGCGGGTTGTTCCGCGCGGTTTTCCGCGAGAAATACGCTCGCCGGATCGTTCTTACGGGAATTGTCCGCAGAAATCGCCGTCGGGATTTCGAGTTGTTCCGTTCCGTCCGGCGTTCCGGATTCTTCCGTCGCTTCCGGCTGTTCCGTTTTCTCGTTATCCGCGGGAACTTCTATTTTCGGAATATCCTTCATTTCGTCCATTTCGAGTTGTTCCGCGTTATCGTTATCGGCGGAATCGACCTCGCTGAATTTATTTTGTTCCAAATCGTTCATATTTAAACCTTATTTTATATTGCGATTATATCGCAAACGTATTATATCACAAAAGCGATAAAATATCTACTGTTTTATTATCGGCTTATCACTGATTTGCATATAGTCCGTAATATCTGCCTCTTTTTTCGAGAAGTTCTTCGTGACTGCCCTCTTCCTCGATTACGCCTTTGTGAATGACGATTATTTTGTCGGCGTTGCGGATCGTGGAAAGCCTGTGCGCGACGATGAGCATCGTGCCGATATTCATCATCTTTTCGAGCGAATCCTGAATGAGAATCTCCGTTTCGGTGTCGATATTAGCCGTCGCTTCGTCCAGAATCATAACTTCCGGGCGATGAATTATCGTTCTCGCGAACGAAAGCAACTGCCGTTGTCCCGCGGAGAAGTTGTTGCCCCTTTCGCGGACTTCCTCGTCGAGTTTCGCAGGGAGTTTATCGATGAATTTATCAGCGTTGACGTAACGGCAAGCCTCGTTGATCTGCTCGTCCGTGAAAGATTCTTCGCGGAGAACTATGTTGCTCCTTATCGTTCCGGAGAACAGGAAAACGTCCTGCAACATCTGCCCGAAATGCTTACGCAAAGAGGATTTTTTGATATGTTTTATGTTTATTCCGTCAAGCAGAATCTCGCCTTTCTGAATATCGTAATTCCTGCAAATGAGCGAAAGAATGGTCGTTTTTCCCGAACCCGTCGCGCCGACGAACGCGACCGTTTCGCCCGCGTTTACCTTGAACGAAACGCCTTTCAGCACCCATTCGTTTTCGACGTAAGAAAACCACACGTCCTTAAACTCTATTTCGCCTTTCACTTCATCGAGCGAGATAGCGTCCGGCTCGTCCTTTACTTCGGGATCGATATCCATAATCGTGAAGATCTTTTCCGCCGACGCGAACGCCGACTGCAGAAAATTGAACTGCTCCGCAAGGTTCTGAATCGGGTTGAAAAACTTCGATATGTACATATAAAACGCGACGATTACGGGGGCTGTCATCTTCTGCCCGAGAAACTCGGTGTTATCGAGATAGCCCTTCGCGCCGAGATAAAACAGACAAAGGAGCGCGCACGCGTAAAGCATATAAACCGTGGGGCGGAAAATTCCGAAAACGAAAATCTCGGAAATTCTCGCCTTGGCAAGCGCGGAGTTTTTCTTTTTGAATTCTTCCTTTTTACGTTCTTCGCGATTGAAAATCTGAATTATTTTTATTCCGGAAAGGTTTTCCGAAAGGAAAGTGTTCACAGATGTCGTTCCGTCCTTGATTTTACGGTAAGACATTCTCGAAAACTTCCTGAAAATGACCGTGAAAAGCACGATGAACGGCGCGAAACAAAGCACCATAAGCGCGAGTTCGTAATTGAGAAGAAGCATCGCGACGACTACGCCTATTATGACGAAAACGTTCTTCGCGAGGTTGACTATCGTACTCGTGAAAAGCATCGAGAGGGCGTTCGTGTCGTTAGTAACTCTCGTGACGAGCGTTCCGACGGGAATCGTGTTGAGTTGCGCGTGAGAAAGACTTTCGATGTGACTGAACAGATCTTCCCTCAACTTAGAAACGATTTTCTGCCCCGTTTTCTGAAGAATAATCGCCTGAAAATAAGAACAGACAAGCGAAACGATGAGTATGCTCGCGTACAACGCGACTTTAAGGAACAGGTCGCTCAGCGCGAAATTGCTCTGCTGAACGAGTTCTTCGATGTTGGAAATTATGTAGGGCGAAACAATGTCGTAAGACACGGTGAAAAGCATCAGAACGGATACGAACAGAAAACTCTTCCAATACGGCTTAGCGTAAGCAAGAAGTCTGCGTATAAGTTCTTTATCTTTCATTTTTCTGTCGAATCCGATAGCGGTTTTCTTATCTTTTATGGAGAGAAAAGCCACTATGAAAACGATTGACAAAACGCCTATTATCGCGCCCGTTAAAAGAAGAGGATAATATTCACGCATTTTCGTTTTCCTCCTTCTTTTTCTTCTCTTCGATAATCTGAAGTTCGACAGTCCTTTTATATTCGGGGCAGGTATTCATAAGTTCCTCGTGCGTTCCGATCGCCGCCACGGCGCCGTCCTCGAGATAGATTATTTTGTCCATGCCTTTAACCGTGGATATTCTGTGCGCGATTAAAATCGTGGTTTTACCTTTTCTCGTAAGGCGTAAGTTTTCGAGAATCTTTTTTTCCGTTTCGGTATCGACTGCCGAAACCGCGTCGTCGAGAATAAGCACGGGCGCGTTTTTCATCATAGCCCTCGCTATGGAAATTCTCTGCTTCTGCCCGCCCGAAACGGTTACTCCCCTTTCGCCGAGCACCGTCTTATATCCGTCGCGGAATTCGGCGATATTGCCGTTCACGTCGGCGAGTTTTGCCGAACGGACCACCGCGTCGAAACTCACTTCGTCCGAAGCGAACGCTATGTTGTTCTCGATCGTGTCGCTGAAAAGGAAGTTATCCTGCGGAACGTAAGCCGCGTTTTTCCTCACCGATTCTATAGTGACGTCGTTAACGTCGTTTCCGTCGATGAAAACCGTTCCGTCCGGGACGTTATACGTTCTTAAAATAAGGTCTGCCACCGTCGTTTTTCCCGATCCCGTTCTGCCGACGATGCCCACGTTTTCGCCCGCTTCGATTTTAAAAGATACGTTCTTCAGGGACGGAATTTCACTGTCCGGATAAGCAAACGTCAGGTTTTTGAACTCTATCTCGCCGCGCGCGTTTCCGAGGGGTTTCGCGCCGTCTCTGTCCTTGACGTCCTGCGAGGCGGAAAGCAACTCGCTGATTCGTCTGAGCGAAGCCTGACCGCGGGATTTCATTCCTATAAGTTCCGAAATCGCCATAACGGGCCAGATAATCGCGTTGAAATAACCGATGAACTCCATAAGTTCGCCCGCATTGAACGAGCCTGCAAACACGAGATAGCCGCCGTAACCGAGAATTACGCATACGACCGACTCGATGAAAAGCGTTATGGCGATATTAAGAATGGTGGACGCTTTGACGAATTCCACGTTGACGTCCTCGTTGTGTTTGTTGAGTTTTTTGAACGCCGAAAGTTCTTTTCCCTCTTTGACGAACGCCTTTATGACGGCTATTCCCGAGAAATTCTCCTGCGAGAAATCGGAAAGTTGAGAAAACGCCTCCTGACGGGTTTCCCACTTCTTTTCCATATAATTGCCGATTACCGTTGCCGCGACAAGCATGCACGCAAGCGGAATAAGCGAAAAAAGCGCGAGCAGGGGCTTCAACGCGACCATTTTGTAAAAGGACATTCCGCCGAGGAACAAAGCGTCGCAAAGCATCATAACGCCCCAGCCGAAGCAATCCTGCACCGTTTCGAGGTCGTTGGTGAAAAGCGACATAAGGTTGCCGACTTTGTTTTTCTGATAATAACTCGCGGATAAGTTTTTGCAACGGTCGAACATTCTGAGGCGCAAATCTTCCTCCACCTTCGCGCCCGCGCCGAAAAAGCAGATTCGCCACAAAAATCTGCCCGTTACGATAACGAGAATCACTATTATCATCGGCAGACAAATTTCGTCCAGAACGAAATCGAAGTTAAACGGAACGTCCACCCCGTTTATCGTGTTGAAACCGTTGCCGATTCCGTTGATTATGTATTTATAAAGTTCGGGGATCAGCAGTTGCGCGTAGTCCACCGCGGCAAGCGACAGAAGTCCCAGAAGCAATATATATAAATACTTAAAATAGTATTTGTTGATGTATTTTCCGAATATCATAATATAATATCAGTCCTAATAATTGTATTTTTTTCGCATAAAGACGAGGAAGAACACCGCCGTCATGAACGCGAACGCTTCGGTTGCAATCGTTGCGAACCATATTCCTTCGGCTTTGAACAACGCGGGCAGAAGGAACACGAAAATCGTCTGAAAAACGAGAGCGCGCAGAAACGAGAGTATCGCGGAAACGAGTCCGTTGTTGAGCGCGGTGAAAAATCCCGACGAAAAGATATTGATGCCCGAAAACACGAACACGAACGAATACAGCCTGAAAGCGTGAACCGTGAGGTCGAAAAGCGTTTTGTCGTAACCGACGAATATATGCGCGAGAGGCACTGCGAGAACTTCCGCCAGAGCCGCGAGCAACACGCCGCCGACTCCCATGGAAATGATACTCTTTTTAAAGAGATTTTTAAGTTCTTTAGTGTTTTGCGCGCCGTAATTATAGGAAACAACAGGCGAAACGCCGATTGAATACCCTATTTCTATGGCAAGGAAAATAAACTGAACGTACATAAGCACGCCGTATGCCGACACGCCGTCCTCGCCGTAAAACCTCATCAGTTGCATGTTATAAAGCATGCTGACGATTGACGACGAAACGTTAGTTAAAAGTTCGGACGAGCCGTTGGCGCATGCCGCCAAAACGGGCTTGAGTTCGAGTTTCGCTTTGACGAATCTCAATCTGCTCGCGTTCGGTCTTGCGAAGTATACGAGAGGCACAAGCCCGCCGATAACCTGACCGATGCCGGTCGCCAGAGCCGCGCCGACCAAGCCCCAATCGAAAACGACGATGAAAAGCGCGTCCAGGGCGGCGTTCGCGCAACCTGCGATTATCGTTACGGCAAGCCCCATGCGCTGTTTTTCCGCCGCGGAAAAGAAACTGTGGAAGTTGCTCTGCAACATGAAAAACGTTGTGAACGAGATGACTATCGAACCGTAAATCACGCAATAATCGGTCATCTCTTCGGTCGCTTTTAAAAGTATGCAGATAGGACGGATAAGCAAAATACCCGAAACGGTGAGAATTATGCCGAGCAGAATGCAGAACTTTATCATAATAGTAAAAAGTTCGTTCGCTCTTTTTTCGTTGCCCTCACCGAGGGTTTTCGCCACGAGCGCCGTTCCGCCCGTGCCTATCATAAACCCCGTTCCGCCGAGAATCATGATGAACGGATAAATAAAGTTTATCGCCGCGAACTGCGTCTTCCCGACGAAGTTCGAGATGAAATAGCCGTCTATAACGCCGTAAATCGACGTTAATATCATCATAAATACAGGCGGCAGAACAAACGTGAACAATTTTTTGTAAGTAAAATGATCGGATATTTTTATGTTCATATTTTTCTTTTATCTGGTGTTGTTTCGGGAAACGCATAAGAGCCTCCCCTATATCCGCGACGACTATCGTGACATCGTGACGGTTAAGGAAGGTCCGGCGTTTTCTTTGCCTTTTTCGCTTTGCCGCGCGCGGCAAGGCGAAATTAAACGAAATTAAAGAGATTCGAGATAATTTACTATATCTCCCACCGTCTGGAACGTGGAAAGTTTTTCATCGGGAATCGTTATTCCGCTTTCTTCCTCAAGCGTCATAAGAAGTTGAAGTATATCTATCGAATCTGCGCCGAGATCTCCTTTGATTGTTGCGTTCGGTGTTACGAGACTTTCGTCGACGTTAAGTTCGTCGACAAGTATTTTCTTTACTTTTTCAAACATTTTATTTTCTCCTTTTGCGTGGTGTTGTGTTTAAATTATATTGTCGTTTCCGGTTATATTGCCGTTTTCGGCTTCGGCTTGTCGTTCCGTAGATTAAATCACGTTGCCGTTTTGCGCGGTTTTATACGCCTGTCCGATACATTTACGAACGGCGACGGCATTGCTCGAACCGTGACCTTTGACGACTATTTTTTCCAATCCCAAAAGCACGCTTCCGCCGTAATTTCTGTAATCCATAAAGGCTTTTTCTTTTTTGAAAGTTTTAAGCATAAAAAGCGCGCCTATTTTGTTCCAGAAAGACGACATGATGTCCTTTTTCAGCCTTTTGAGCATTTCAAGACACGCGCCCTCGGTGCTTTTTATCAGAACGTTACCCGAAAACCCGTCGCACACGACGAGGTCGTACTTGCCCGAAAGCAAATCTCTGCTCTCCATGTTTCCGACGAAATTAACGGACTTTTCTTCCTTTAAAAGTTTATACGCTTCGCGGCGGATATCGTCGCCTTTTTCTTCTTCCGTGCCGACGTTTAAAAGCGCGACTCTCGGTTTTTCTATTCCGTAAGCGCGGCTGAGATAAGCCGAACCCATTATAGCGTTCTGCTTAAGTTGCTCCGCGGAAGCGTCTATATTCGCTCCGCTGTCGCACACGCCGACAATCCCGCCGTTCATCGTGGGAAGAACGGGGCAGAACGCGGGACGCCTTACGCCCTCGAGCCTGCCTATTCTTAAAATCGACGCGCCGACGAGAATACCAGTTGCCCCGCACGAAACCAAAGCCTTTATCTCATCGTTTTCGCGAAGGTCCTTAACCGCTCTGATCATCGACGAATCCTTTTTCATTCTTATCGCGTCGATGGGTTTATCGTTTCCGTCCACAGCCTCGGGAGCGTTTACTATTTCCACCCTTTCCGCAGGGTAAGTCTTTCCCGAAAGTTCGGCTTTTATCGCCGTTTCGTCACCGTATAAAACGACGGCGAGATCGGAAAAATCTTCGAGCGCGAGAAGCGCGCCTCCGACGTTTGCGGCGGGGCTGTGATCTCCGCCAAGGCAGTCTATCGCTATTTTCATATTTGCGTTTTCTCCAGAACTTTTACGTAAGAGCGGCGGCGTTTATGTCTTTCCGCGTTAAACCTCTTCCACAAATTCTGAATGGAGAAATTGTCCTCGAGGTTAAGATTCGTTTCGGCGTACTTCACGCCGTTTTGCTTGAGAATATCCACAAGTCCCGCGGCGATTATAGCCGTGACTCCGCGGTTTACGTAGTCCGGACGAACGGCGATAAGACCGAGATCGATTATTTCCGGCTTTTTTATCGCTTTAAGCACCTTTAAAAGGGCGATCGGCGTGAGTTTCCCGTCCGATTTTTGCAACGCCTTTCCGAGCGACGGGAAGCATAGCCCGAGGCACACGACCTCGTTCTGCTCGTTGAGAACAACCGTAACGTGTTTTATATCGATGATAAGGCGGAAACCGTCGATCATCGTTTTCTTCATCGCGTCCGTGAAAGGAACGGTGCCGTAAAGTCCCTCGTAAGCGACGTCCAGAAGATTGAAGAAATCGTCCTTATACTTATCGAGAAACTCTTTCGTCGATTTGCACTTCGGCAAGCGAAGTCCGTAACGTTTCATGACGAAATCGGACATTTTTTTGATTTTCGCAATCTCTTCCTCGTCCGGAAGATAAACTTTCGATTCCACCCAGTCGACTTCCTTTTCGTAACCGCAAGCCTCTATGAGCGCGCCGTAATACTCGGCGTTATACTGCTCTTCGAACGTGGAAAGTTGGTCGAACCCCTCGACGAGAAGTCCCTCCCTTTCCAGATCGGAAAAACCGAGCGGACCGCAGACCGTGTCCATACCCTTTTCAAGCGCGAAATCTTCAACCGCTTTAAACAGAGCCTTTGCCGCTTCTTCGTCGTTTTCGCAATCGAACCTCGTGAACCTTACGCGTTTTTCGTTGTTTTTTGCGTTCGACGCTTTCTGAAGTATCGCCGAGATACGACCTACCGTAACCTTGTTTCTCTTCGCGAGAAAATAAGCGGTTTCGCAGGTGTCGTTATATATGTAATCGTCATTGAAAATCTTTTTTTCGTCCGCATAAAGCGGCGGAACGAAATTAGGATTGTTTTTATACTTTTTAAGCGGGAAATCGAGAAATTCTTTTCTGTCCTTCCTGCTTTCGACTTTTTTAATCTCTATCATATTTAACGATGTTTGGAATGGAACGCGACGCCGACTCCGTCCGGACCGCAATGACTGCCTGCGGTCGGGTTTGTGGTTATCACTTCGAGTCTGACGTCCTTCCCGTATTTTTCCTTGATTCTTTCCGCAAGTTCGCTAACGATTGCGGGAGAATCGGTGTGACCGATTATGATCCTGTAATCGGCAACGCGGTCGCCGAGTTCGTCCATATACGCGAGAAGCCTTTCCATAGCCCTCGTTCTTCCGCGTTCCTTGCCGATGCTGAGCATTTTGCCCTCGGCGTTCATATAGATTATCGGACGGATTCCGAGCAAAGTTCCCATAGTGGCGGAAAAGCCGCTGACTCTGCCGCTTCTGCGGAAAAATTTAAGGTCGTCGGCGAAGAAATACTGCGAATAGCAAAGAACTTCCTTGTCCGCCCACGCCATTATTTCCTCGGGCGTTGCTCCGTTTTTATACATTTCGCCTATTTCCTTGGCGATGTTGTAACTGATAATCGTTATACCCTTCGTATCTACGGCGTAAAACTTTCTCTCGGGGAACTCCTCTTTGAGTTCTTTGACGGCTTCGTCCATCGCGCTGAAAGTTCCGCTCATCGCTCTCGAAAAATGAACGTACATCACGTCGTTACCCTTTTCAAATTCCGGGCGGAAATAATTTTTATATTTTTCTATCGAAACGCCGCTCGTCGTCGGGATAACTCCCTCGCGAAGTTTCGCGTAAAACGACGGCATATCGAACGTTTCGCTGTCCTCGTACGGAAAATAAGTTTTTCCGTCGATCGAAAACGGCATGCTGATAAGTTTATAGCCGTATTCCTTTGCCGTTTCAGGCGTAAAATCGCAATCCGTATCCGTAAAAATAGTGTACATACTCTCTCCTTATCTTTCGTTACTCCAGAACGAACATGTAATCGTAAACGGGCTGATCGCCTTCGATAACGATCACTTCCGTTTCCGGGTAAGATTTTTCAAGTTCTTTTTTTAATTTTTCGGCTTCTTCGTCCGTCACGGATTCGCCGATAAACGTAAGCAAAAGCCCGTAATCCGCGACGTTTATCTTGCCGAGAAGTTTTTTAGCCGCTTCGTTTTTATCGGCGTCGTCCGAAATAATTTCGTCGCCGACGAAACCTATATAATCTCCGTTTACTACGGAAACTCCGTTTTTGACGGCGTTTCTGTTAGCCTTTGAAACGCACGCCGTTACGACTTCTTCGACAGATTCGTAAACGCCGTTCACTATATCCTCGGTTTCACCCTCGGTTTCCATCATCGAAACAGCCGCGTAGCCCTCGCCTATCGTTTTCGTCTTCAAAACGACGACATTTGCTTTATCGTAAAGTTCGGCGGCTTGTTCCGCCGTGAGAATAACGTTGCCGTTGTTCGGGAAAACGAATATGCGTTCCGCGTTGACCTTATCGAACGCCGCTATCATATCGCCTGCGGACGGATTCATGCTCTGCCCGCCGTCCACGACCTCGTCCACGCCGAGCGAAAGGAAAGTTTCTTTCAGCCCCTTGCCCGCCGCCACGGCGACTATGCCCGTTTTCTTCTTCTTGTTGTGATTTGCCAATCTGGACTGAGCGTTGTCCCCTTTGTTTACGGCTTCGCTGTGCTGAAGCGTCATATTTTCGATTTTTAAAGTAAGAAATTCGCCGTACTGCTGACAATAACGAAGTATTCCGCCCGGGTCCTTAGTGTGAACGTGAACCTTGACTATGCTCCCGTCCTTGAAACACACGACCGAATCGCCAACCGAATTCAGATACGCGGAAAGTTCTTCCTCGTCGAATTGTTCCACGTCCGTTTTGGCGCGTTGCAGACGAAGCAGAAACTCCGTGCAATAACCGAATTCGAGAACGGAATTTTCGTCGAACAGCGAAAAATCTATCGCAGAAGCCGTTTTAACGACTTCGGTTCTCTTTTCCTCGGCGTAATTCTCGCCTTTTTCGAGAGCGTCTTTCATTCCCTCGAATATGTAATAAAGCCCCGCGCCGCCGCTGTCCACAACGCCCGCTTCGGCAAGGACCGGTAAAAGTTCGGGCGTCCTGTCAAGCGAACGGCCCATTTCGTCCAGAAGAGTTCTGAAGTATTCTTCCAGACTGCCGCCGGACGCGTTATCGTCCGCGTAATTCACGGCGTCTTTGAACACGGTGAGAATCGTTCCCTCCACAGGGTTGGAAACCGCGCCGTAAGCCTTAGCCACGCCCGTTTTCATTCCCCGCTTAACGTCGTCGATACTCGCGCTCTCAAGCCCGCTGAATTCGGAAGTTATCCCCGCGAAAATTCTCGAAAGGATTACTCCCGAGTTTCCTCTCGCCCCGAGAAGCATTCCTTCCGCCGCCGCTTTGGAAACCGCGCCAAGATTGTTCCCCGCTTTTTTCGCCGCGTCCGCTCCCGAACCGAACGTCATAAGCATATTGTCGCCGGTATCGCCGTCGGGAATCGGAAACACGTTAAGATCGTTTATATCCTGCCTGTATGCGGCGAGCTTGAACGCCCCGCCCGAAAGCATACACGCGAATTCTTTTCCGCCGATAGTTTGAATCTGCATTTATCTCTCCGGATCGGCTGAAACAACCGACCCTTTTTCGGTTTTTTTATGCCGCGCGGAATCGATCGCACGTCGACAGCCGACACTCGCGCACACTATACTATTATATAATAAAAAAAAATCTAAGTCAACGATATTTCGTCATATATTCATACTTAATCGGCTCATCGGGAAAAAAATAACGAAAAAGACGATCCGAATGGACCGCCTTTTCCGTTTGTATTTTAAGGGGGATTAGGGTAAGCGATTTAAGAAACCCGAACGGGACTTTTCTTCCCGCCTCGGCTTACGCTTATAATATACCACTGCTTTGTGACGGCTATATGATAAAGCGGTAAAATATTTTTTTAATCTCCGGAAGAAATTCACCGTTTTTAACGAGCGTTATATATCCTTCTTCCGATTTAAAAACGGGACATTTCAACTTTATCCGCATTATTTCGGTCAATTCCTCTGATTTGTCACAATCGGAAAAATAAAAAATTTCATCCTCGTCGTCGGCGACGTTTTCCGCCTGCGAAAGAAATTCCGCATACAAACCGACTTCTTTTTTGCTTGCCAGCGTGTTTTTTATCGCTCCGAATTTATCCGATGCAAAAAAGAATTCGTCGCTTCGCTCGCTCTCCTCGGCATTTTCCGTTATCGCCGTACCCGCGGCGTATTTATTGAAGGTGTTTTTCACTCTCACCGGGATTCCCGAGCCTTTCAACGCTTTTAACGCGTCCGCGTGGAAAACGTTTACCGAAAAATCGCAAAGCCTCTCCATACGCGCGAACGATATCTTTTTCAGCGGACGCGGAGCGAAGGGAACGGAAAAGTCGTTCTCGTCGGATTTTTCCGTAATACGCGCCGCGAAAGACGGCGGAAAATTCAGAACCCCGTCCACGTCGGTAAAGTTCAGATACTCGTCTGCGTTTACCCCGAGAGCGAGAAGCGAACCCGTGATATCTCCCCCTCCGCGCGGAAAAAGCCTGATTTTTCCGCGCGGATCGCCGCCGTAAAATCCGCCCGTAACGAATCCGCCGAGTTCGCGGTATTTCTCCCTGATAAGATATCGCGAAAATTCGTAATCGGGCTTGCCCGAGTCGTTAAAACGGATAATTTCGGCGCAATCGACGAACGGGCGAGCCGTGAGTTTCGCAAAAATTACGGAATAAAGATACTCTCCCCTCGATATCAAAAAATCGGGCGACGAGGACCTAGATTCCTCGTACCCGATCTTCATAAGTTCGTCCGTTACGTTGAAATTGATTCTGAGTTCTTCCGCAAGCGCGGAGAGCCTCGAACATAGATTCGAAAAAATTTTCCGCTCGCCCTCGCCCCTGCAAAAAGAAGAATGAGCGGCGATAAGTTCGTCCGTTACTTTCGTTTCGTTTGCAACGCGACCTCCCGCCGAAACCGCTATCGGGCCGATTTCGTCCGCGCCGGTCAATTCCGCCGCGCGGCGCATAGCCGAAGCGTCCGCCATGGAAGTTCCACCGAACTTAGCGACTTTCAATAATGCATCACCACGAAAACAAACACCGCAAGAACCGCGGCAAGCGCGGCAGATACGATTATTCTCAAAACCGTTTTCGAGGTTTTATCTTTACGTTCTCCGTTCATAAGAGTTCTCCTTGTTTCCTGTATTTTAACGTTTTCGCGCAGCCGGGACAATTTCTTTGCACCGCTAACCCGATTAATCTTTTTGTTCCAGAAGTTCCTGCCAGTAATACTCTTTGAGAGCCTGACGAAGCATTTCGGAATCGACGTAGCGTTTGATTTTTCCGCCCTGAGCAATAGAAATTATGCCCGTTTCTTCCGATACGATAAGAGAGGTTACGCTGATTGTTTCCGTTATGCCGATACCCGCTCTGTGACGAGTGCCGAGTTCCTTGGGCAGATTGACTTCCTGCGAAAGGGGAAGGAAACAACCCGCGGCGTGAACCTTGGAGCCGTTGATTACCATAGCGCCGTCGTGAAGGGGCGTTTTGGGGAAGAATATGCTCTCGATAAGCGCGGACGAAATTTCGGAATCGATGATAACGCCGCTGTCGACAATCGTTTTGGGCATGTTTCCGTTGGCGAGAATTATTATCGCGCCGACGTCGTTTTTGGACATATTCTGAACGGCTTTGACGATTTCGTCGATACAATGATTGACGTTCTGCGCCGCCGCGCTGTTTTTGATTACGTGCTTGGTTTCGGCAACTTTTTTAGCGCCGAGATCCCAGATATCCCTTTTGATTTCCGTCGCGAAAAGAATGAAAATCGTCAGAACCATAGGCGCAAGTACGTAAAAGTACGTCAGCGGCTGTTTGTTCTCTTCTCCGACGAGCATGAAAATCACGCCCGTTATCGCCACGTAAGCGATCATCACGGCTATCATCCATCTCGCGTTATTTCTCTGTAAAAGATTGATCAGATAGAAAAACAAAACGAAAAAGAAAATAATCGTAAGCGCGGTTGTCGCCGCGTCGGCGGAAAACGCGCTTGCTACTTTGTTAAAAAAATCTTTCATATCTACTCCTGAAGTATATTATCGCGCTGCCGCGCGATATACCTTTTTATCCTTGTCGTTGACGTAAATTTATAATTTTCGGGTTTTTACTCGTTGAAATCGCTGAAATTCTCTTTTAACCGAAGCAACATTTCAGCCGACGAGAACGTTCAGTATGCCGTTCCATACGGCGGAATTCGCTTCGATTCTGCCCTGCTTGAAAAGCGAATCTTCTTCGGAAAGTTTGTCCATAACGCTTTTCAGGCGTTTAGCCGAAAACCTTCTCGCCTGCTCGCGGGCTTTTTTCACGGCGTATTCCTTTACACCGAGATAAGACGCGAGCGCGCCGTCGCTTTCCGCGGAGAGCGAAACGAAAAGCAGTTTGCGGAAATGATAATAAAGCGAAACGAAAAGTTTCTGCCCGTCGCCAGCCGACTCCGCCATCTCCGTGAAGGTTTCGTAGGCTTTGTCGTATCTCTTCGAGGCGATGAAATCGACCACTTCGTAAAGTTTGTAATCGGTTTCCTTAACGCAAAGAGCGTCCACGTCGGTATCGGTTATCTCGCCGCCCGCGCAATAGGAAACGAGTTTTTCGGTTTCGCCGTTTATTCTCGTCATATCCCCGTCGCAATATTCGATTAATTTTTCGGTTGCGAGCGAAGTTATCTTACAGTTATCCGTTTTCACGCGGTTGTTTATCCATGCCGTGAGAAGAAGTTTGTCGCCTTTGGAACAATCGACCGTCGTCACGTTTTTTTGTTTGGCAAGGTTATCGGCCGGGGCGGAATCGCACACGATAAGCACCGTGGTTTCGCAAGGATTGGCGAAATAATCGGAAAGCGCCTTTACGTCCGCCGCAAGTGGGTAATATTCTTTCACGATAACCACCCGCTTTTCGCTCATAAAAGGATAACTTACGAGCGCGGAAATCAGTTTGTCGGGATTACCCTTTACGTCCTGTCCGTCAAAATTAGTCAGATTGAGTTCGGGTTGAGAAAGGCATTTATCGCATATGAGTTTTACGGAATGAGCCACGAAAAAAGCGTCGTCGCCCGTGACGAGATAAATCCTTTCAACGCCGTCTATAAGACTTCTTTTAAGTTCCTTGAATTTCATAATCAGTATTTTAACATTATCGACGAGAAAAATCAAGAGTTTAAAAGACGTTTCGTTAAATCATATATCGTCGCGAGATAAAATTACCGCGTTGCAAAACAATCGTGCGAGATAAAATCGCCGCGTTGCAAAACAATCGCCGCAAGATAAAATCGCCGCGTTACAAAACAAATGACAGGCAGGAAAGCAGAACGAGCGACAAAACCACGTAACCACAGGATGCAAACCTGAGCCGTTTGCCGGTGTTTACCGTTTCGGCAACGGAAAGCAAAGCGGCAAAATATACGACAGCGAAAATCGTCGGGAAACCCGATATCGATAGCGGGAAATTCGCGAAAACTTTGCAAAGCGCCGTTGAGAGATGCAGGAGATTGCCCGGCACAAAGAAGGCTATAAGTCGATTAATCGGTAAAATTGCCGAAATCGCCAAGCCGAGCCAAAGCGTATAAAACGAAACGCTCACAAGCGGAACAACGATAAGATTCGAGATAAAAGACGCGAGCGGGAACGCGCCGAAATAAATCACGCAAAGCGGCACGGAAACCGACGACGCGGAAATCATCACCGAAAGCGAATCACGGAGGAACGTCGGCATAAAAGAAAGTTTGTCGCTTATCTGCCGCGAGAAAACGATAATTGCAAAACTGACCGCAAACGATAAGACAAAACCCGCGCGGAACAAATCGAAAGGATTGAGAACGAGTACGACAACGAAAGCGAACGCAATCGCGTTAACTCTGTCTTTCTTCTCGCCGACGCTGCCGACAAGCGCGGCGACGGAACACATCACAGCCGCTCTCACGGACGACGCCGTCATTCCGCAAAGATAAGCATAAACGAATAATAAACAACTTATAGCGAGACTTTTGTAAATCTTTCTTATGCGAATCGGTTTGAAAATCATCGTGAAAGCCGCGAACACAAGCCCGACGTGCATACCCGAAACGGCGAATACGTGAGCAATTCCGCTGAGCCGATAAAAATCGATCGCTTCGCCCATTTCGTCGGTATCGCCGCGAAGGAGAGCGCGCGCCACGGCGTATTCTTCCCTGTCGAAACCCTCGGATAATATCCTGTCGGTGAACCCGGCGAATCCGGCGTAAAACTTATCGCTTTTGCCGACGATGCGATAATAATTCACGCCCGCGGAAATCATCGCACGACCGTAAATAACGTTGGACGAAAGCCCGCTCCCTTTGAACGCGTCGGCCGGAGCGGCATTACAGACAACCTCGACTATATCGTACTTTTCGAGTTCCGGCGGAGCGTATCTGAAATAAAATTTGCCGCCGCTCTTGCCGTTATACTTACAGTTTTTGAGCGTTGCGAAATACTTTCCGTCGTTTTCGTAAACGGATTCGACTTCGCCCGAAACGAAATAACCGTCCGTTTCGAATCTTCCGCCGAGATACTTTTTAAAAGCGATATCCGCGGCGAGCAACCCGAGCGCGACGAAAGCAAGGCAGAACGCCGAAGTTATGAGATAAACTTTTCTTCTGCGTCCGATACAAAACGGTAACGCCACGCATATCGCCGCGAGAACCGCAACGAAAGCAAATACCGCCGCGAGCGCGCCTTTTGCGGCGAATCTTCCGAAAAAGAAAATCCCGACGCCGAACGAAAGCGCGCAGAAAAGTATCGGTCTGAAATTAACGGGTTTTCTTAAAAATCGTAAGAATTCCCCTCTTCCGCTATCGTCCATTCCCCTTTTCTTCCTGCGCTCTTAATAATTTCTTCACTACCGTATGACGGGCAAATATGCGAGATAATCAACTTATTGCCCCACTTATTGCTATATTCCACGCATTTTTCGACGCTTAAA
Organism: uncultured Eubacteriales bacterium; assembly: GCA_900548285.1. GTDB lineage: Bacteria > Bacillota > Clostridia > Christensenellales > Borkfalkiaceae > UBA10281. Next base: position 32,880 of record URKE01000018.1, read on the forward strand.
TGCGGCGAGTTGTCGTTTCTGTCGCGTTCCAGAAGTCCGCCATCCGCAAGGACGACCTTCGCACGCCTGAACAGTTCTTCCGCCGCAGGACAAACGTTGGTATCGCCGGTATAAGAAAAACACGTTTCGTCACTCGTTCCGTCCGTCGCATCCGTTGCGTCCGTCGCATCCGTTGCGTTCGTCGCATCCGTTGCGGTCGTTGCGTCCGTTGCGGTCATTGCGTTCGATATATTCACGCCGTAACACGTTTCAGGATGATTCGTTTTGAAAAAACGAAGTTTCAGTCCGCGGAAATCGTACTCTTTTTCCTCGACAAACGTCACGTCGAAATATTTTGAACGGGAAATCGACAAACAGATTTCACGGTCGGACTTCGGACAGAACACCTTTATTTTTCCGTCAATCTTTCCCGCCTTGTCAAGCCGCTGAAGATAGTACCCTAAGATAGGCAAATCGGCGCAGTGATCGGCGTGAAAGTGTGAAATTATAACACAATCGACTTTTTCGGGCGCGATTTTACCCTCGAGCCGCGAAAAAACGCCGGAACCCATATCGAGAACGAACGACGCTTTTCCGGTTTCCAGCAGATAGCCGCTCGTAGCGCCGCCGACTGCCGGGTAAGGTCCGTATTTTCCGAGAACGGTAAGTTTCATTTTTATTCTCCAAACGTTTGCATATATTTTTTAAATTATGATATAATATAGTAAACAAAATCTGCGGCGTTCGAAACGGAAGATAATTAGATCCACAAATCAAATAAGGGAGCCCGCAAGTTCCGGATAATACGTTATGCCCGCGGCTGCGGTGAACCGAGCCTATATCGACGGAAAAACGGATTTATCCGACAAGGCACCCACCTGTTTTTAGAAAACGGGTTGATTTTTCTTCGCGTACGGCGCATGCAGATAATTTAAACAATCGCGATTTCATTGCCGGAACGGCGACGAAATCGCTTTTATTTTGCTTAGGGATTCCATTCGTCATCACTAACTATTTTTGCGGTGATAAACCGATTTATG
>URKE01000019.1 GCA_900548285.1 uncultured Eubacteriales bacterium
AAGACCTGCAAATAAAAGTCAAGAGAAATGAAGAAGGAAATTGAAAAAATTTTCCCAGCAAAAAACGGTAACACAAAAAAGCCTCCGTAAAAACGCAGACTTGAAATATGAATAAAAACGGCTAAGCGGTGGTTGTTGTAAAAAGGTTCAAATGCTCCGTCACGCGAGCATAATAAATTCTTAAAAACTTGTTGGCGGCAGCGGTCATATAAACATAGAAATGTTTGCCTTCGGAACGCTTCTTGTCCATAAATTGGAATATTACGTTATTCGTCGGTGCTCGTTGCAAAACGACGGACATTACTTGGAACAGCGTTTTTCGCAAGGCTGCTGAACCGCGTTTTGAAATAGACCGAGATTGCGGATTGAAGTTTCCGGATTGAAACGGAGAAGCATCTAATCCGGCAAAACCGACGAGAGCTTTTTTGTTTGGGAAACGGGAAACGTCGCCGATTTCGGCAATAAGTTGAGAGCCGAGAACGGATCCCACGCCGAACATAGACATAACAGAGTCGTATTCGGGAAGCGTGGCTGCAATCTTGTTCATCTCGGATGCTAACGACGCAAGTGTTTCGTTAATACTGTTGAGTTGAATTATAGCATTTGAGACAAGTAAAACTGAACTGTCTGAAAAAGATAAAGACGGCGAACAGTTACACGCGAAATCGTAAACTGCTTGAGCTTTGCTTTTGGAAAATTTGTAGCCGAACTTTTTACACCAAGAGAGATAACTTTTTAGGAAAAATGAGAAAGATTTTTTCGAAATACACTCCGAATGAGAAAATTTGAGAACAAAATCCACCCATTTTTCATGACCGTCGGACTTTCTTGTCGGCGTAGAGAACAAAGTATTTGCGCCGGGGAAAGTTTGGTCGAGAAGAGCGATAAGATTATTCTTCAATATAATTTTGAGCTTGTTGTATTGATTGTATTGGCGATTGTAGGATTTAAGTAAAAGTCGAGCTTCGGATTGAGCGGAGAACGGCGAAAGCTCATTCCAACGATCGAGAGCAAAAGAAGCAATTTTAAGAGCATCTTTTTTATCGGTCTTAACTTTACGGACAGTTAAAGATTTTGTACTGTAATCTTTCACTAAAATTGGATTGACTACAGAAACGAAAAAACCGTTGTTACGGAGAAACAGGGCTATTGGGAGATAGTAATTACCTGTATATTCCATAACAACCTTCGTATCGCCGTTCAAAGTTTTAAGGAGTGTGACGAGCTTCGAAAGTTCCTTTGGACTGTGCGATACGTCGAACGGAGAAACAACGATTTCTCCGAACGGGCGCAGGACGGCTACGGTAGATTTGCCTTTCGAGACGTCGATACCGACAGCATTCATAAGTGTAACCTCCAAGAAAAGAATTAGTAATTAAGGCGACCGACCTTATCCATTACCGATTCAATCTGATTCGTTACACGGACGCGAAGCCCAACCTGCAAAAACCGAACGCTATAATGGAAGGACGGCTGACAGTCTTATTGACGGGCGTAAAAGCCCAAGGAGAGTATGGTCAGACCTGTATTACCCTTCCATTATAGCTTAGGTAACGGAACTTGAAAAGTGCTAATTCAAATACCGCACTTTTTTCGGTCAATTATATTGTATCAGGAGATTATTATGAAAAAGAAAATTTGGGCAATCTGTTTAACGTTAGTTCTTGCGTTGGCTGCTTTTGCTATCTCGGGTTGTTCTTTGTTTAATAACGTAGGAACAATTGAATGGATAGAGAAGCCCGCAACAGAGTATTCGTTGGGCGATACAACCGGTCTTAAGTTCAGTTTTAAGGCTGAATTAAAGGATTCGGGAACAACGGTCACTGTTCGTTATCCTGAAGATAAGGAATATGCTGACAAGATTGAAGTTAAAAATTTCACGACTGAAACTGTAGGTACGAGAACTGCAACCGTAGTTTTTGAAAAACTTACCCTTGCGTTCTCTTACAAAGTTACCGACAAAAAGTTTGCCGACGGTACCGGTTCTTCTGTAGATCCGTATATCGTAAACACTGCCGGTCAGTTCCAGAACATGCTTGATCAGAAGTCTTTCAACTACTACAAACTCGGCAGATCTATCGATTTGACGGGCGTAGCGCTTAAAATGGCTAACAAAGGTCAGGACGCTACGAACGCAGAGGCTTGGGTCGGAGAAATCGACGGCGCAGGTTACACCGTGAGCGGAATCAGCGAAGTTCAGACTCCCGACGGAAAGGCAATCAACAAATATAACGAAATCTTCGGAAGAGTTGCTCGCGACAGTGAAAAATTCGTTTTGAAGAACATTACGTTTGACTTTGCTTCCACCGGAAAGTCTGCAACAATGGGTCTTGTTACCTCGAACTCTATTAACGGCGTTCTTGAATTCACGAACGTTAAGTTGACCGGTTACGTCAATGCGGCTAACTCCGGAAACTCCAACATTTCGCCTTACGTATCTTTCTTGCAGAGATCGTTGCCCGGCAAAGTTGACGCTCCTTTGAAATCTGCAACGTTCACGAACTGTGAAAACGAAATTAAGATTCTTAACGCTTATGCAACTTCTCTTGTTGCAGGTTTTGCTTCTGCTCAGTCGGTTCTTCCGGCAGGCTCTGTTAAATTTACAAATTGTAAGTTTGCGGGACTTATCGAAGGTTCTTATCAGCAGGGCGCAGGTGCATTCTTTGCAAATACTCAAACTGCTAAAGACTATTATGTGTTCAGTGGTTGCACGGTTGCCGAAAGCGCAAAGATTATCAAGACTGCAGGTCGCGGACTTGCAACGAGCGCAGACGCTGTTTACAACTGCGGTAACGTTTGCTTGAAAGGTGAAACCGTTGTTGACGGAATTACCGGAACTGTTGCAGTAAACGAAGAACTTAAGGATGTTACAATTGCAATCAACGGTGTTACCATTGAATGTTCTGTTGCCGGTATGGCTGATGTTGACGACTACAAGATTTATGCAGTCGGAAGCATGGATTACGGCAATGGTAAGGGCGGTGCGTTCAGATACGTTCAGCCTGCTATCAAAGATCACATTGCTGAAGGAAAATTAACTCAGACCTTGTTGAAGATTAAATCTGACGATACCGTTAACAAAACTACCGATAAAGCAACTTATGGTTCTGACCTTATAGTTAATGAAACCGGCGTTCTTGTTTACTACTGCGGAACTGTTTGTAAGTCTATCAACGTAACGAAAGCAAAAGTCGTTGTAGTTGCTTATAAGAACGGTGTTGCCGTTGCTATCGGTACTACTGCTACTACCGTAAATCTTGCGGCGTAAATAACAAATAATTAAGGTTTTATAGGGGTGAAGGGGTGTTTGTAGCCGCCGACTTGCTCGGCGGCTATGAATAAGGCTTATTCACAAAAAAAAATAAGGAAATTAAAATAAGGAAATTACTAAAATGAAAAAGAAACTTAAAAAAGGTTTTACGCTCGTAGAACTTGTTATCGTAATAGCAGTTATCGCTATTCTTTCTGCAGTTCTGATCCCCACGTTCGGTAACGTTATTCAGAACGCTAACGACAGCGCGGCAAAATCCGAAGTAAGCAACGCTATTACTCAGTACACCACTAACCAGGCTTCTCATAATCTGTCTGCAGATCTTCCTGACGGATATATTGTTTTGTTTAAAAAGGAACAGACTGTATCGGGTACTGCTGCTTATGCTTCGTATACTTCTGAAAATATCAGTTATGTGTTCTCTTACAATAAGGGCAAACTTGAAATGGTTACTTGGTCTGTAAAAACAGCTGCCACGGAATCGGTAAATTTGGTTTTAACCGTAAAGGGTGAAAACGATGCAGCTTCCTCCGATGTTACCCTTAATGTTAAAGGTTTAACATCTGTAACTGCTGACAGTTGGAAAGCAGATGGTACTGTTGTTTTAGATGGAACGGTTATTACTAGTGGTTCAGGAACTTCAGCAACCTATAGTCTTAGTGGCAAAGTTGTTCTTTTGGCTAAAATTGCCTAATTAACAGATAAAATTAATATTGAAACAAAATATCACACTTAGCACTTTTGGGCGCGGCGCCCTTAAATATTTTAAACAAATTATTCCAAAATAATAGAGTAATAAGGATAAAGGCAGAATAATGGACATTTTTCCCGGGAGAAAACAACTTAACTTAATAATCGGCTTCGACACGATCAATTATAACCTTAAAATTATGCGCGTGTTAAGCAGGGATACTCATTCCGTCAAAGTTGACTTTGTGAGCGTTAATCAGGACTATTTTATCCGCGGAGAATGGGAGAAAATTCTTGCGGAGGGTTTGCCCGAATATATGTCCAAACAGAGTTTTGACCAATCGTTCGCGGTTCACCTTGTTTTGCCGGACGGCGTTATCGGCGCGGACGTTTTCAACGTACCCACGCTCCAGCGCGCAAAAATGGAAACCGCCCTCGAAACTTCACTTAAGGACCTGTATTTCTTTTATAACGACTACAAGTTTAACAAAGCGATTGTTTCGTCCAACAAAACGAACACGACTTTTGAAGTTATTATGGCGAGCAAGTCACTTCTGAACAGGGTTTACAAGTCGCTGAACGAACTTAAACTTTACGTCAAGAACGCTACTTTTGCCGCCAACGCAACGGTGAACGCGGCTCTCGCGCTCCGCCCGAAGAACAAAAAGCAGTCGTTCATCATGCTCGACATTTCGCCCGAATCGGCGAGAGTTATTGCCGTATCCGGCGGGCAGACGGTGGGGTGGAAACAACTTAAATTCGGTTATAACGTTTTCGCCTATGAAAAGGTTATGATCGAAAACAATATAGTTTTTAACGACATTGCGCAAATTGCCGTTATCAACGCAACCGAAAAGGCTAAAAAGAAGAAAATGACGGAGCAGATTGAAGAGGACGAGGACGACGCGGCTATCATCGAAGAGAACGCGCTCGTCGTTAACGAAATCGACAAACACTCCGAAGAGATAAACAAAATCGACAACAGCGACTTAGCAAACGTTATCGATTCCGCCGAGGCTATCAGAGCCGAAAAGGACAAAAATGCGGTTCTGAGCGAAAACGCAAACGCAAACGGCGCGGTTATAACGGAAAATTCCGCCGAAAACGCAAACGCGACGAATAATTCTTCGGCGAATAATTCTTCGGCGAATACTTCCGATAACGGAGGCGCGGAAGCGGCGGCAACTTCAACCGAAGCGAAGCCGGAAACAGCCGCGCAGGAAGCGAAACCCGAAGCAAAGCCGGAGGTAAAACCCGAAGTCAAGCCCGAGCCGGTTAAAGTTAAGGCATACCAAAGAAAAATAAAAAAATTGCCGGCGTATATGCAACGCCCCGTCCCCGAAACGCTCGAAGGAGTGCGCGTGGAGAATTTCCGTCTTTTCGTCAAGCACGTTATGCTGATGAAAATGCAGATCGAGCAGGGCGGAATTTACACCGTTCCGCAATACGCGCTCGTGAATATGCCGAAAGATTACGCGTATATCATCGACGAAACGAACAAAGAGGACGACGACAACGGTTTCGAATTCAGATTTTTCGAGCCGGAAAAAGAGGACAACGTGGAACTTTCGGAACATCTCGATTTGTTCGGCGCGTTGTTTATGAGTCAATTCAACAAAAACAACAACGTATAACATGTTAAAAATACAGCGTTTAAAATGAAATTTAATCTAAAAACCAACCGAAAAAAGGGATTTACCTTGCTCGAAATGGTCATCGCGATGATGCTTTTGCTTATGGTTATCTCATTGATCACCGCACTTATGGTGACTATAATCAAGAGCGCGGAGAAAAACGAGCGGGAAGGGAGAATTTACTCCGACCTTTATTTTGCGGAAATAAGCATTAAAAATCGGTTGAACAAATACGAAGAATATACGAGCGACGGCTTGGTTTACGATATTGCCGCCGTCGAACCCGACAACACGGACGAGGGAACGTATAAAATCGCGAGCGAGGGGAATTATCTTGCGATTTTTCCCGCCGCGACGGACGTTTCGGTCGGTTTTAAGCCCACGGCGGTTATGTGGTTCGACAAGACGCAACGATCTGTTATTTACAGCGACAAGTACGACAAACTGTTGCTTAAAACCGTTGATCGCATTACTTTTATGAAAGGCGAAAGCGCGGTTAAAGTTTCGATTTTTTACAACGAATACGAATCGCCTTACGTTTTGCTTATCGCCTTCGGGAGGAATCGGAAATGAGAACAAGTTTTTGCAATTCCGAACGAAATACATCGCACAATAACCCCAAAACAGAGATCCGCGGCGCGAGCAAAGGGTTTTCGCTTCTGGAAACGGTTATTTCGATGACGGTTATAACGATCGTTTTCGCTATGGCGGTTTCGTCGATGCTTTTTGTTTCCACAACGCTGAAAAAAACCGATAACCAAAGATTTTTCACCAACGAAGCCGCGAACTTTCTGGAATGTTACAAGGTGGAAGGCTCGGCTGGGTTCGCGAAAAACGCAAACGAATTTTTCTTTGGCTCGGGGAGCGGTGACGGCTCGGGCGGCTCGGGCGGCGCAGGTTCCGGCGCGTCGGAAGGCGATGGCTCGGGGAACGGTGACGCAGGGGGCGTTAATAGTATCGTTGCACCCGAAACGGGCAGTTATACCGTACTTATCGGATATGATTCCGACTTTAACAGGCAAATAATCGCGACTTACGGCGCCGGCGAGAATATTCCCGAATCGGCTTACAGACAGAAATATTTTACGCTTGTGATAACGATTGATAAAAGTTTCGGGTGCGTCGTTTTCAACTTCAAGGGCAGCGTACTGTTCGACGGCGGTAAATTTTACAGCAGGTACGACTTATGAGAACGTTATTTTCAAAAAAATTGAATAACCGTTTTAGCGGTTTTAGCGGTCTTAGCGGTCTTAGCGGTTTTAGTTGTCTTAGAGGTCGCCGAGCAAAAAAATCTGCCAAAGATTCGGCGGACGAGTTGAAAAAGAATAGCCGCGGATTCATTCTCGTGTACACGGTTATGATTATGACTTTCGTCGTTACGCTTATCGGAGCGGCGGTCAGCATGCTTCAGTCAACTTCGTCGCTTTCGCAAAAAGTCAACAGCAAATACGTTCAGGACGCCGCTTTTTATCAGATTGAAGAGTATATAGCCGCGGGGTATTACGCCACGGCGAGCGATTACGCGCTGAATAACGGCTTTATGCTCGAAGTTAAAAGCGATACCGAGGACGGTACGAACGCGAATATTTTTGAGGTGACGGTTTATCAGGGGGCGCGCGTCAGGCTCTATATCAAACAACGCAACGGAATGACGGTCAAATACATTTACGGGGAGGACAAAGGCTGATGGAATTGTATCTTTACGTCTGTTTTTGCATTCTCGCCGCCATTTTCGGCGCGTGTTTCGGCAGTTTTGCGAACGTTCTGATTTACAGATTGCCTGCCGGCGAAAGCCTCGTCAAGGGCGCGTCGCATTGCACGACGTGCGGAAAGAAAATTTTAAAAAGAGATAACGTTCCGATTATTTCGTACGTCGCGCTTCGCGGAAAGTGCCGTTTCTGCGGCTCGAAAATCAATCCGAGATACGTGATCGTCGAATCGATTACGGCGTTGGTTTTTCTCGGTTTCGCGCTTTTGTCGCCGGTTATCGGGTTTGCTTACTCCGTTTTTTGCATGGCGTTTTCCGTGCCGGTCATCGCCGTCGCGTTTATCGATTTCGAAACGGGGTATATTCCCGATTCGCTCAACGTGACTATTCTCGTCATAGGCGCGCTCGCGTGCGTTTATTCGGCGGTTTTCGGCGGGTACGTAGGCTGGATTTCGCGGCTCGCAGGGCTGGGGTTTTGCCTCGTGTTTTTCGGCGGAGCGTACTTTATCTCGAAATGGATTTTAAAACGCGAGGGACTCGGTTTTGGCGACGTTAAATTTACCGCAGCGTGCGGGTTGTTTCTCGGAATCAAATCGGCGTTTTTCGCGACGCTCGTATCGACGATTCTCGCTTCGGTGATTCTCGTAATTATTCAGGCGAAAAATAAAAGCGAAGAGAAGCAGAAGGAATATCCGTTCGCGCCGTTTCTGGCTTTCGGTATTCTCGTCGCGGCGTTTGTCGGAGAAATCGTCGTCAACTCATATCTCGCATTGTTTTAAAATTCGCATTGTTTTAAAATATAAAAAGCCCGACATATAAAAAAACCGACATATAAAAAGCCCGACGGCGGTTGTCGCAGGCTTACGCTTGCGCCGTTAAGAGTGTTTTCGGCTATCTCCGAAAATGCTCGGCACTCGATTAAGGAAAAATATGAAAAAATACAAATACGTTGCCGTCAATATCGAAAAGAAACGTTTTACCGGGATTTTCGTGGCGGAAAACGAGGACAATTTAAGACAATTGCTTTCGCAGCAGAACCTTTATCTGATCTCCTGCAAACCGATTAAAAACGAAACGCCGAACCCGTTTTTCAGCGTAAGCGGTAAAATCGAAATCAAGGAACTTACAACGTTCTGCCGACAGTTCGCGATAATGCTTAACTCGGGTATTTCCATTCTCGAGAGTTTAAACCAACTTAAACAACAGAAGTTTTCGGGATATTTTAAAGCGTTGCTTTTCATTATTTACGACGACGTTAAGGTGGGTTTACTCCTTTCGCAGGCGATGGAGAAGCATAAGAAGATATTCCCCGAGTTTTTCCGCAGTATGATTTACGTCGGCGAGATTTCGGGTAACCTCGAAAAAGTTCTTATTTCGCTTGCGGATTATTACGACAACGAAATCGAACTCAAAAAGAAGATAACCGGCGCGCTCGCTTACCCTATATTCATGGGCGTTCTGATTATTGCCGTTGCCGTTCTGATGCTCGTTCTGGTCGTGCCTATGTTTAAGGACACCTTATCGCAAATGGATATCGCAAGAGAAGATTTCAATATAATAACGCTTGTGTTGTTCGATATGAGCGATTGGGTACTGCAATACGGTCTGAATCTCGTGTATGTCCTTGTCGGATTGATAGCGCTAATCTTTTTCGGGCTGAAAACTCAAAAAGGAAAAGATATATCCGATTATCTGAAATATAATCTGCCGATAATCCGCGACGTTCAGATAAACATGGTCGCAAGTAAATTCGTTAAATCTCTCGGTTTGCTTTTGTCGAGCGGAATGAATATGGCGGACGCTCTCGAAGTCGTTCAACACCTTCTCGGTAACAGATACGCCGAAAAGAAGTTCAGATTTATCGTCGACGATATCCGTCAGGGCGCGTCGCTTACGTTTGCGATGGACCAGTACAAAATATTCCCGCAGATACTCATTCAGATGATATCGACGGGAGAAAAGACGGGCGGAGTTGAGGAGATTCTTAACAGAACAATGAGGTTCTTCGACTCTCAGGTGGAAAGTTCGCTTTTAAAAGCGACGGGAATTCTTCAGCCCGTGATGCTTTGCGTAATGGGTATCGTAATCGGCGGAACGTTCATGGCGATTTATTCTCCCATACTTACAATTATGACAAAGGCGATGTAATTGCGTCAAAGGGTTTAATATGAATATAAATTACGAGATAATTCAATATTACATCTACAAAAAGATAATCAAAAAGAAGCAACGCGACGTTTCGCTTGCCGATTGCGAACGTCTTAACATGACCGTAGAGAAGTACATGCAGGTCAAGAACTATGCCACAGAGGTGCAGGCTCTTCCCGCGCTCGGCGAGTTCTACAACATGGCTTACGCCGAAATCGACATGTTCGATATCGACGACGATCTCGCGGACAGGTTTAACCTTAATTTCCTGAAAAAGATAAAAGCCGTTCCGCTGTTTGAAACGGACGCGGGCGTTCTTCTCGTTGCCGTCGGCAGACCTCTCGATTTCAATAATATGTCGATGCTTTCGACGTTTTATGCGGGGCAGATAGAGTATATTCTCGTTCCGCCCACGCAAATCGACGTTCTGATGGATTCTATTCTTGCCGTCCGTTCCACGACGAGCGCGCTCGAAACTCTTCAGACGGAGAGAGATAAGCAACTTCTTCGCGACGCGGGGGCGACGGATAATTCAAATTCCGTCACAAGTACGGACGATATAATCAACGCGCCGTCGGTTAAACTTGTCGATTCTATTATCAAAGAAGCGATTCCTTTCCGAGCGAGCGATATTCACATAGAGCCTTACGAAAAAATCGTTAAAGTCCGTTATCGTATCGACGGCGACTTGCAGGAAAGAGCGGATTTCCCGATCGAATCTTACCCCGCAATCTGCGCGAGAATTAAAATTCTTGCCGGCTTGAACATAGCGGAGAGAAGAGTTCCGCAAGACGGAAGAATCAATCTTATCGTCAACGGCACGGAGTACGATTTCCGTGTATCGTCGCTCCCGACGGTTTACGGCGAAAAGTTCGTTATCCGTATTCTCGATAAAACGTCGTTCAGATTTACCCGTCAGGAACTCGGTTTCACGCCTGCGGAAAACGAGGTTATCGATAAAATCCTCAGCCACCCGCACGGCATAGTTTTGCTTACCGGGCCGACGGGCTGCGGAAAATCCACCACGCTTTATTCCTTCCTTAAGGAAAAGAACACACCCGAAGTGAACATCGTCACCGTCGAAGACCCTGTCGAGTACACACTTTACGGCGTAAATCAGGTTCAGGTTAACGCGAAAGCGAATATGACGTTCGCGTCGGCGCTGAGAAGTATTCTCCGTCAGGACCCGGACGTCATAATGATCGGAGAAATCCGTGACGAGGAAACGGCTGAAATCGCTATCAGAGCGGCAATCACGGGGCACTTGGTGTTCAGCACGCTGCATACCAACGACGCGCCCGGCGCGGTAACTCGTCTTGTAGATATGGGTGTAAGTAGTTATCTTCTTAAGGATTCGCTTGTCGGCGTAATCTCTCAAAGGCTTGTCAAAAGGCTTTGCCCGGTTTGCAAAAAACGTTCCAAAACGACGGAAGAGGAGATGCAACTTCTCGATATCGCAGAGCCTGCCACGATTTTCAGAAGCGTGGGTTGTCAGTTCTGCAACCAGACGGGCTATAAGGGCAGAGCGGGCGTTCACGAGATACTTTATCTCAACAACGCGCTCAAAAACAAGATAACTGCCGACACGAAAGCCGACGAAATCCGCCGTTACGCCGTTGAAAACGGAATGGTGGAGATGAATAAGTGTTGTCGCGACCTTGTTCTGAACGGAACTACGGATATGACGGAATATATGTCCATCAACGTTGAATAAACCGCAGCATAACGCAGATTTTTCGGCGCAAATAAAAATTACGAATTTTTTGTGTAAAATCGTTGACATATCGGAAAAGGTATGTTAAAATACAAACAGAAAAACGTCGGAAAGTTCTGAATAGGGCGTTTTCAACTTAATATCTTTGGCAAAACCGCTGTGAGGCGGCGACGCAAAGCCATTGGGACTTTACGGATAAAAAGTCAGCCAGGTTGCAATTTAGTTTAACTATTTTGCGACCTTTTTTTATTGTCGAAAACCACTCGTTCCCGAACGGGGGAAAAATCGTCCCCGAACGGGGAAAACAAAACTTCGGGGAAAACAAAACCTCAGGAAAATACAAAACTTCAACGGAGCAACGAGGTACATAACGTGAATAACGGAATATCGGGCGCAGATACCGAAAAATTTAATATGTACGTCAGACGCTCCCTTTTAAGCGGCGTGAAACCTATCGAAATGTTTTTCGAGCCTGTTCTCGATTGCGACGTCGGCGAACCGCTTGCTTACAGAGGTTACGCAAAGGTAAACAGCGTGGTCGCGGGCGTGCTTGCTCCGGGCGATTATCTCGGCGCGAACGTCAGCGAAAAGGTTTTGGCGGACTTCACGATGAGAGTTCTCAAAAAAACCGCGCTTATTTCCACCGCTTTGGCGGAAAAGAAAATAAAATTCAGGTTTATAACGGTTAAATGCCCCGTGAGCCTCGTCTATTCGGACGATTTGTATTCGCTCCTTAAAACCACGCTTCAAACGTTTGCGGAGGCGGAAAACGGACTTTTCAAGCCCGAAAAAATCTGCCTTGAGTTTGACAGCGAGTTGATGCAGACCGACGGCGCGAAGTTGAAAACTGTTTTTGACGATATCCGCGCGGTGGGCGTTAAAATCGCGGTGAGCGGTTACGGCGGCGACGGATTTTCTATCGAGAAACTTCTCGCGGCTTGCCCGGACGTGCTTTTCACGGACGAAAAACTTACAAGGCTTGTGACGGACAGAGAGAAGAGCGGAGCGGTCGCTCCCATTCTCAACGTGGCGAAGAGCCTCGGCGGCAATATCGTTGCGGACGGAGTTATCGGCGACGACGAATTGAGAGAATTCAGGACGAGAGATTGCTTAGGCTTTATTCCCGCCGAAACGTATAGCGGCAGAATCGAAACAAGGGCGAGCCTTATGACGTTCGACGAGTTGATTTCCGCGGGAGATGGAGAGAACAATGACGGAGAATAAACAACCGTTTTCGAGCATCGCTAAAAACGGCGAGGAAGTTCGGAAAATAAAAAAGTGGCAGAGGGTAATTCCGCCGGTGATAGGCGTAATCGTTATGCTTCTCGTGCTTGTTTATATTTTCTCGCTTTTGTTCAACCGTTACGGCAGTTTTACTATTTCCGTCAAGGATTTTGCGGACAGAAAATATTCGTTGACGCTTTCCGAAACGGCGAGTTTCAAACGCACCACGTCAAGGCTTAACGCCGCGGCGGCAAACGACATAACGAACATTTCATACAAGAACATTCCGAAGGACGTAAACGACGTAGACGGCGCGCACAACGGCGAAAATTACCTTGCTTATACCTTCTATCTTAAAAACTCGGGCGAGGAAACCTGTAATTATCGTTACAGCATTATCATTTCCAAGGCAACTTCGGGGATAGACGCCGCCGCGAGAATAAGAGTTTATTATAACGAAAATTTTTACAAGTCCGCCACGGACGAATTTAATTATAGCGGAAATTTCGTCGATTACGCAAAGCCGAAAACGGGCGGAAACGGCGAGCCGGAAACGGATAAGGAAAATCGCCCTATGACGAATTTCGAGAGCGAAAACCTTATCGTCAAAAAGGACGTTGACAATTTCGCATCGGGCGACGTTGCAAAAATAACCGTCGTAATCTGGCTCGAGGGCGACGATTCCGATTGTGTGGACGATATTCTCGGCGGTCAGTTAAAAATCGATATGGTTATGGAAATTCTCGGCGGTTCGGACGAGAACAAATAACCGCCGAAAACCAAAAATAAGAAAATTGCCAAACGCGGCTTTTCTTTATCTTCCCGAAGAGGCTTCCATTCCCGCGACAGGGTGGATAAAGTCAGCCGCGGTTGGGATAAAATCGGTTAAGGAAAAAGCCGTTAATATATTATTTACATAAGGTCTTATCCGTAACGGTGCAGTTGCGGAAGATATAAAAACAAAACTCTATTTTAAAAGGAGAAAAACAATGAAAAAGTTTAAAAAACTTATCCCTGCGCTCTGCATGTTGCTCGTAAGCGCCGTAATGCTCGGCTCGACGACTTTTGCATGGTTCTCTATGAACAACACCGTTACCGCTACAGGTATGGAAGTTGCTGCAAAATCTGATGAGTTGTTCCTTACTATCAAATATGGTTCGACATATGACGAAAATCATTTTGAACCGACAGCAACCTCTACTGCAACCAAAAAAGAATTACTTCCCGTTGACCATGGTACTGTTGCCGGAGGTACAGGAACACATACAGACATTACTTCAGCGGCAGATATGACGGATAATACCAAATGGTATTATGCTTATTCTGACAAGAACACTGTATCTTCCGCAAAAGCTAACACTGCTAAACAGGTTTCGGATGGTAATCTTGGTAAGTATATTGCAAGCGAAACATTTACCGTTGGTGTGTATAAAAATTCGGGTGCTTCCCAATTTGCAAACTTAAATGTTACTTCGGTTAGTATTCCCGAGAATAAAGGTCTTGTTTTGGTTTTAGTTTGTGGGAATAATGTGATAACCTTTACGGAAAGCGGAAACTCGCTTACCGGTAAAACACTTACAGGTGCTACTGGAACGGATAGCGCAATTGTAACCGCTTATTACTACATTGATGGTACTAATGACCATGTGTATTCCGACAATGCAATTAATATTACGGGGAAAATTGAATTTACTTTATCTGCTACCGCGGCTAACTAATTTTTAAACATATACATATCGAGCCTTTCGGCGGGAAAACCCCGCCGAAAGCGTTCGGTTACTCAGATTATTTTTTAAAACTATTACATAATAAAGGATAAGGGGCGTTGCACCGCGCCGCAGTGTTCTTTGTTTTTAATGAGGAATGTGGGAATGGAAAACCAAAATAACAAATCAAAAACAAAAAAAATAATCGATATAGTGGTGAACGTCGTTTTGTGGCTGTTCGTCATTTTCTCGATTTTCGTAACTGTGGTAGCCGTATCCGTCGACAAGGACGGCGAAAACGTGCCTATTGTCGGCGGAAAATGCTATCTCACCGTCCTTTCATCTTCAATGGAAGGCAAAAAACCCGACGGCATTGCCGCGGATAAACCTTCCGGCTTCAACAAGGGCGACCTTATCGTCGCAAAATATATCGGCAAGGATGCCGAGGCGAAATCCAAACTCGGAATCGGCGACGTTATATCTTTCAGATTCGACGTGAACAACGACGGAAAGATAGACAAAGGCGAACTCAACACCCACCGTATCGTTGACTTCGTTAAGGACGGAGAAGGAAATTTAACGGGTTATATCACCAAGGGCGATAACAATCTCACGAACGACGCAAATCCCGTTTATTTCGGCGATATCGTAGCCGTTTATTCGGGCAGAAGGCTTGCGGGAATCGGCAACGTTTTAACTTTTTTAAGTTCTAAACTCGGTTTCGGGCTTTGTATTATTTTGCCGTTGTTCCTGTTCTTCGCTTACGAACTCTTCGTGTTCATCAAAACCTTGCTTACCGTTAAAAACGAGGGTAAAAAGGTTATCACGGCAGAGGACGAAGAACTTATCAAACAGCGAGCTATCGAAGAGTATCTCCGCCGTCAGCAGGAATCTGCGAGCGCCGTTCAGGGCAGCGTTCAGGGCAACGTTCAGGGCAGCGTTCAGGATAGCGTTCAAGGTAACGACGCGGAAAACGCGGACAACTGAAATCGCCTGTAAACTTAAACACGAAACTTCCGCCGCGCGGCTCGCCGAAAAGCAAACGCCGCGAGGCTGACTATATCAAGGGTAAACTGTGACTTATGAATGGATTTTTATACGGATTTTTAAACTGGTTCAAAAGTTTCTTCGGCAATATGCTGGACGGCTTTCTGATGGTTTTTAAAGGAATATTCTACGGTATCGTTCAGATCTTCAATTTTCCGTATTATCTCAAATTATGGTCGAACGAAGGCGCGAATTTCGGCGTTCTGGACTGGATTTTATCAATATTGTCGTTTATCCTTATCGTTGCGGTATGGATTGCGATATTCTGTCTTATCGTTCTCGCCGTAAAAAAGCGTATCAGATACAAAAAGGCGCTTTTAAGCAACGAAGATCTGCTCGAAGAAATAACCGACCTTAACAGAGAAGTGGTAAGGCTCAACAACGAGAAAGAAAGAGTTATGCAACTCAAAATCACTCAGGCAGGGCTTTCCTACGAACATATGAAAAAATTGCTTCAGGAAGAAATGCAACAAGCCGCCGCTGCCGCCGACGGAGAAGAGAAGCCGAACGACGACGCAAGATTTCAGCGTCTTGCCGCGGTCGATCAGAAATACGTTTATTTCGAGCCGCCGGCTTATAACAACAACGTTTCGCTCCGTTCGCTCTGCGAGGATCTGAGAAACTTCGCTTGCTCAAACAACGGTTTGTATTACGACATAAGGACGATCCGCCTTACGATAGCCGGGCTTGCCGCAACGAAACTTATCATTCTGCAAGGTATTTCCGGAACAGGTAAAACTTCGTTGCCTTACGTTATGGGCAAATTCTTCAAAAACGACGCGACTATCGCTTCCGTTCAGCCGAGTTGGAGGGACAGAAACGAATTGTTCGGTTATTTCAACGAATTCACCAAGAAATTCAATGAAACCGAAGTTCTCAAAAGGATTTACGAATCGGCTTATACCGACGACTTAAATATCATCATTCTCGACGAAATGAACATCGCGAGAGTAGAGTATTACTTTGCGGAAATGCTCTCCATTCTCGAAATGCCCGATCCGAAGGAATGGAAAATCGAACTCGTTCCCTCGTCCTGGCCGAACGACCCGACGAAACTCGTCAACGGCAATCTTTCGATTCCGCAGAACGTGTGGTATATCGGCACGATAAACAACGACGATTCCACTTTCTCCGTATCCGACAAGGTTTACGACCGTGCTTTCGTCGTCAATCTCGACAGCAAAGGTATTCCTTTCGACGCGCCCAAAACCCCCGCGAAGAGAGTTTCTTATTCCGCGGTGGAGGCTTTGTATGCGGACGCTATCGAAGAGAATCCCGTCAGCGAGGAAATTCTTGAGAAAATCGCGAAACTCGACAACTACGTCATCGAGAAATTCAGAGTGGCTTTCGGTAACCGTATCATGAAGCAACTCAAAAATTTCGTTCCCGTTTACGTCGCCTGCGGCGGCACGGAAATCGAAGGCGTCGATTATATCCTTGCAACAAAAGTATTCCGTAAGTTTGAAAGTCTTAATCTTTCGCTTATCCGCGACGAAATCCGTCCGCTTATTTCCTATATGGACGGTTTGTTCGGTAAAGGCGCGATGAAAGACAGTATCGCTTATCTGCAAATGCTGCAGAAAATGTATTGATTTCTGCATTTTGTTTTGCTTTTTAACGTTTACGCGTTCGCTATTTTTCGCGGGCGCGGCAGGTTACGCTTTTCGGAAAAGAGGTTGAAAAATGGACTACGAAAATAATTTCGAAAACGATTTCGGAAACAATTCCGGAAACAATACCGGAAACGATATCGGAAACGATTTCGGAAACAATTCCGGAAACGATATCGGAAACAATTCCGGAAACGCAAACGCGGCGGAGGCTAAGTCTTCGGCCGCTTTTTCCGATTGGACGCAAAAATTGCGTTTCGACCGTTCTTTTTCGGCTAAACTCATTCTTTCCGATCCGAAAATCAAAGAATATTACGCGGCAATCGCAACCGAAATCTTAAAATACGAAAGAATTAAAACCAAAACCGGCTGGTCGGGCGTTTCGTTTTCTTACGGCAAAAACCGCTTTGCGTTTATCGCCATTACCGGCAAAACGCTTTGTCTTTATCTTGCGAGCGATCCCGTCGGCAACGTCGAGGGCAGATATAAGGCGAAAAACGTCGGTTCAATCAAAAAACGAGCCGCAACGCCCTCGCTTTTTAAAATCAGGAGCGACGGCGCGAAACGCCACGCATTGAAACTTATCGACGAAACCGCGCTCGCGGCAGGTTTGAAAATCAAAACCGTTCCCACGCCTGCCGTCAATCCGGCTAACTTCAGAACGGACACGTTCAACAATCTCATTACGCGCGGGCTTATCCGCATCGTCAGAAATTCGCAAAAAGGCAGAGGCGCAGAAGAGGATAATTCCGACGATACCGCTCGCGTCGGAACGCCCGTCGGAACGCCCGACCTCGATTTCACTTTTTCGCCCGAAAAACTCGGCGTTTATGCCGACACGCTCAAATCAACCGACGATCTGATTTCCCGCCACGGAATTTATAACGATATTTTAACTTCGCTTTCCGAGGGCGCGGGAACTGTCAGGGTTTCCGAAAAACTTTTGCTTCGCTCGATTGACGAAATATGGGTGAGAGCAGTTGAAGATTGCGTTAATTCGCTCGACGAACTCATCCGCAACCCAAACAGATATATCGCCGAAACGGAAGAGGTTCTGCCGATCGAATTGACTAAACGAATAAGCGGCAGATCGATAACGCACCTTTCCCGCCACACCGATTATATCATTCCGGGCGATGACGGCGAGATCAAGCCTACCAAAATGCTCAACGTTTTCCGTGAGGATTCGCTTCTGACCTACGAAAATAAGTTTCTTAACACGCTCTTAAACCGTCTTTATATGTTCGTGACGAAGCGTTATAAAATCGCTAAGGAACACGGCGTGGACGAAAAACTGCAATCGATGGAATTCGAAAACGAATTTACGAGCGGCGAGGGCAAGGGAAAAATAAAAATCAGCGTCGAGTATTCCGAAAGAAATTTCGACCCGGACGTTAAAAACACTTTGTTTTCGAGCGGACTCTGGAGCAGAGTCGAGAGGCTTAACGCCATCGTCACGGGTTATTTCAATTCGTCTTTTGTAAAATCTATGGACAGAAATTACGTTCGGCCACCGATTATGAGAACGAACGCGATTTTGAAAAACAAATATTTCCGAGAATGTCTTGCGCTTTGGGAGTTTATCGAAAGTTACGAGGACGCGGGTTACGGCATCACCGTAAATGAAATAATAAAAGACGCTTCGGAGGACTACGTAAAGCAACTTTACGCTTCCGCGGCGATGCAATACCTTGTTTTTAAACGCAATATCAACGAGAAATCGCTCGACGAGGAAAATTATTCGTCCGAGGTGCGTCCGGAATATTATTCGGTTGAAAAAATCAGAAACGAAAGCGTTTATAACGAAGATTTTTCAGACGAAGAAGATCGTTCTTTCGATGACGACGTGGAAACGGCTTTAAAAGTCGCGCTTATCGCGGACGAAATTATGCCGGACGATATGCTTTCGGGCAGAAATCTCGTCAGAAAATACGTAAGAACGTTCTCCGCAAGGCTCATACTTTCGAGCGAAGAACTCAAAGACCGTTTTGCGGCTGTTTCAAACGAACTGTTGAAATTCGACCGTGTCAAAATGCGTATAAGCCGCAGATTCGCCACGTTCAATCGCGGAAGAATGATTATCGCGCGTATGAACGTCGTAGGGAAAACGCTTAAAATTTATCTTCCGCTTAAATACGCAGAAGTTGACGAAAAATATCGCGCTCTCGACGTTTCGGATAAAAAGAGATTCGTCGGTACGCCCGTCTGTCTTAAAATAAGGAGCAACAGGGGAGCGAGATACGCAATCGAACTCGTCAACAAATACGCATCGGAAAATGACTTCGCCTTAGCGAAGAAACCTCGCGTTATATTCGCCGAGGATTACCCGTTGGAATCGAACGAGGATCTTATTCTCAAAGGTTTCATCATTCCCGTCTGGAGAAAATCCGGCGCAGTTCCGTTCGGGGAGAACCCGACGGAAAGGACTTTCTTTGGTTCTGCGAAAAATCCGTCTACCGAAGAGAGCGCCGAAATTGCCCGGAAACTTGCCGTATCCGAAGCGGAGCGTTCCGCAGACGAAATCGGTATCGACGAAGCGGCGATTACATCGTCGGAGGCGAGAAACGTCGACAGAAAAGAGAAGATTGCAGACTCGATCGACGAAATGATTCGCCCGGACAGCGATTATTCCAAACCTACGGAATACTGAATCGACGATACGTCCGGGTTTATGAAAGACGCGGAAGAATCCAGGTCTGAAGAGTAAAATCCTAATGGGCGAAACAATGATCAACGTTTGTTTCGTTCGGTGATAATATACAATTATGTCATTCGTAAAAACTTTCAAAAAGATAGTAAAAATCGTTGTTTTTGCTATTATCGTCTGTCTTGTGGCGGCGTATTTTACCGTGAGTTTTCTGAACCGTAAAAACAATCGCCCTACGTTTATTTTCGGCAATGCGATCTTGTGGGTTGAAACGGGAAGCATGGAACCGGCGATCGAGGCGAAGAGTTATATCGCCGTTAAAAAATACGACGGAAAAGATCTCGGCGTCGGCGACGTTATAGTGTTCGTCTGCAAGAGCGCCGACCCGCGGATAAACGGTCAACTTATCACGCACAGAATCGAGAGAATCGAAAACGGCGGATATATAACCAAAGGCGATGCTGCTGCCGTAATCGACGACTGGGTTGTTTCCAAAGACGATATAGTTGCCGTTTATAATCGCTCGCTCGGCATTTTTACGTTATTCGGCAGAATTTTCTCATCGTATGCGGGGCTTATTCTCATATTTGTGGTTTTCTTCGGTTCATGCGCGCTGATTTATTTTCCGGATATGATAAACGCTTTGCGCGACGAGGATAAAATGAAACGGGACAAAGAACGCGAAATTGAAAAACGCGTCGAGGAAGAAGTAAAAAAATTACAGGAAAAGGACAGAGAAGAAAAATGATAAAGTTTATAAAAGAACATATCGGTGAAATCGCCTTTTCTCTGATCGTGATAATCTGCACGTGTTTTTTCGTTCACATCATCACGCTCGGAACTTTTCTGTCCTCAACGATAGAAGATCAGGCGATTAAGCGCGCCGAGTTTTATTCCGAGGAGCAATCGCAGTATATCGAAAGTCAGTTCAACAAGATGATTGACGAAACGGAATATTACGCGAGAAAAGTTTCCGAAGCAGACACGAAAGAGCGTTTTTCGGAAACGGTCAAAAGCATAAAAACCACGGGCGAACTCAACGCCAACGAAAACGCCGTTGAAATGTTTTATTCCAAAGACGGGAAAATAATCAAATACGACGGCAGTTTCGTGAATGATTATCCCGAAATCAACGAACTTGCCGAAACGCAAACGACGCGTTTTTCAAATATGTTTCAGTATGAAAACAACGTCCGCGTGACAGCGGTTGCGGCAAAAACGATTAAATGCGAGTACGCAGACGCGTTTATCGTCCTGTTTGACGGCGCTTCCTTTTCGATTTCCGACTTTGCCGGCAAAGACGGTAACGCGGAACCGGATTGCTTTTCCCGCGCCGATTTTACTCTTCTTGTAAAGAACGACGGCATTATCATCGACAGAGTGGTCAATTCCGACAGGTTCGATATCGGAACGACGCCGGTCGGAAAAGGTATTCTGAATAAAATATTTACCGACAGGAACACTCTTGATAAAACTGCCGAGGCTCTGAACGGCAAAGGGGTCGCCTCTTTTATTTTTATGAACGACGTGGATAAATACGTCCTTACGATCAATGCTTTCGGCGCGGATCGCGGCGGAATTTCTCTTATCGGCGCGTTCAGAATCAGCAACGTTTACATCGAAGGTTACAACATAAAGGAGTCGATCTGGAGTTCTCTTATCGGAACGGGACTTCTCATGATAGTGCTCGTCGCTTCGATGATAGTTTCAAGAAAGATTAAGAAGAGAGAGATTTTCCGTCTTGAAATGATTGATCCTGTTCTGAATTGTTCCACGCCGAAAAAATTCGGGAAAGACGCGCACGATATTTTAAAAAGAAATTCAGGCACGAGTTTTGCTTTTGTTTCTTTTCAGATAAACAATTTCACGTATATCCTGAAGAAATTCGGAGATACCGAAACTCAGAAGTTCAGCAAATTCGTTGCGGCGACGATACGGCAGGCTCTTTTGTTGGAGGAAACTTTTGCTTACGGCGGCGAGGGCGAATTTCTGATCCTGCTTCATTTTAAAGAAAGGCAGAATTTCACCGAAAGGCTCAACGCGATTTATTTAAGAATTTCGTCTTATTCGGTCAACGATGCGAACGGTAAATATAATATCGGAGTATACTGTTCCGTTTACGAAGCAGAGCAGAGCGAAAGAGCGTCGGTCAGAAATATGCTCGAAAAACTGAAAATCGTCAAGGAAACGGCAACCGTGCATACCGGCTCGTTCAGTATCGATTTTTACGAAGATTTAAAACGTGAAAATTATATCAGAAAAGCCGAAATAGAGAGCAGAATGGAAAGCGCGCTCGAAAACAGCGAATTCCACCTTTTCTATCAGCCGAAATATAATCTCAAAACGAAAAATATGGACGGAAGCGAAATCCTTATCCGTTGGTACGATCCGAAAATCGAAAGTTATCGCGGACCGAATGAATTCCTGCCCGTATTCGAGGAAAACGGATTTATCGCAAATATCGATAAGTTCGTCCTTTATAAGGCATGCGAAAATATAGCGGACAGAATCGCGAATCGAAAGATTTGTTACCCGATTTCCGTCAACGTTTCGCGCGTTACGGCAACGCAACCCGATTTCACGGATTACTATATCCGTATCAAGAACAAGTTCAACATAAAAGACAATTTTATAACGCTCGAATTCACCGAAAGTTTTGCTTATGAAAATTATCAGTTCTTGTCGGAAATCGTTACGAAATTGCACGAAAACGGGTTCTTATGTTCGATAGACGACTTCGGCACGGGTTATTCTTCTTATAACATTCTGAAAACTATCGAAATGGACGAAATCAAACTCGATAAATTCTTTTTGTCGAAAGGATTGTCCGAGGAAAGAGATCTCGTCCTTCTGAAAAGCGTTATCGATCTGGTTAATCAAATGGGCGTTAAGGTCACTCAGGAAGGCGTTGAAACCCGAGAGGATTTATATAAACTTGACGAACTCGGTTGCGACGTTATTCAGGGGTTTTATTTCGCGAAGCCTATGAAATACGTCGATTATATCGAATTTATCGATAAAAACTTCATAAAAAAGCAGTAATATTTCTGTGGCGCGAAAAGGTTGCTCAAGCAACCTTTTTTTGTATTATTTTTTTTCTTTTGCGCAAAACAATGTTATGATATCGACCGTTATCCTTAAAAACAAGCCGTCTATAATCGCGACTTCAACCGTTGCCGGACCGAAAGAGGGCGAAAGCCGACTGGGAAAACACATAGATAAAATATTTTACGACGACACGATGGGTGAGAAAACCTATGAAAAAGCGGAATGTAAAATGCTTACTTTCGTCATAAAAAACGTAATGGAAAACGCGCGCTTAAAAGAAAGCGACGTGGGAGCGATTTTATCGGGAGATTTGCTCAATCAGATTATATCGTCAAGTTTCGCCGCGAGGAAGTTCGACGTGCCGTATATCGGGGTATACAACGCGTGTTCGACTATGGCGGAAGCGTATGCTCTCGGAGCGGCGCTTGTCGACGGCGGATATCTGAATAACGTCATCGCCGCAACGGGCAGCCATTTTTCTACGGCGGAAAGACAATATCGTTATCCGCTCGAACTCGGCGCTATTCGTCCGCCGCAGTCGCAATGGACGGTAACGGGCGCAGGCGCGGGAATTATATCGTCGAAAAGGGGAAACTATCCTGAAATTACGTCCGTGACCTTCGGGAGAGTAATCGATTTCGGCGTTACGGATGCGAACAATATGGGGGCGGCGATGGCTCCCGCCGCGGCTGATACTATCGTAAGGCATTTCAGGGAGTCGGGCAGAGATTCCGATTATTACGACCTTGTGATAACCGGCGATCTCGGCGCGCTCGGTTCGAGAATAGTCAAAAAAATCTGCTTTGAAAAATGCGTCGATATAGACAGAAATCACGTCGATTGCGGTGAGTTGATTTATAATATCGACGAGGAGGAGTTTCAGGGCGGTAGCGGCGCCGGATGCAGCGCGGTGGTGTTCAATTCTTATATTTATAAGAAGATGCTTAAGAAAGAAATCAAAAGAGTTTTGTTTGTCGCAACGGGCGCGCTTTTATCGACGCTTTCAACTCAGCAGGGCGAATCGATACCCGCCGTCGCCCATGCGATAAGCGTTGAAGCGGAGGACTGAATTTATGCGGGAAATGTTGTTGATGTATCTTAAGGCGTTCGTTGTGGGCGGGAGTATATGTACGATTGCTCAGTTGCTCATAAATTACACGAAGATAACTTCGGGTAAAATTCTGGTTTATTTTATGCTTGCGGGAGTTGTTCTGCAAGCGTTCGGATTGTATCAGTATATCGTGGATTTTGCAGGCGCAGGCGCAACCGTACCGATAAGCGGATTCGGTTATCTCCTTGCAAACGGCGCGATAAAGGGGGCAAAACACGGCTTATTCGGCGCGTTCACAGGCGGTCTTGCTTCTGCTTCGGCGGGCGTAACTGCCGCCGTCGTGTTCGGTTATTTCAACGCGCTCGTATTCCGCGCGAAATCGAAAAAGAACTAGGGATTCCATTCGTCATCACTAAAACCATTCTTATATTCATATAATTTAATATGAAAAAAAAGAAGAAAAGGGTTTTAAAATTCCTGTGTTTTTTTACGGCGTTCGTCATAACTGTCGTTTCGATTTATTTCTCGTCCGACAGAATAGTGGTGAATTTGGCGGAAAAGACGTTCGATTCGATAATTTCGTCTGCTTCGTATCACGCCGTGGATATTATAGTGGAAGAAAAATACCGCTATTCGGATCTGGTCGACATTAAAACCGATTCGTCCGGGAACGTGGGTATGATTATAACCGACAGTTACGCCGTAAACAAACTCGCCGCAACTGCGGCGACAAAGGCTTACGCTTATTTGTCCGAGAGAATTGAAAAAGGCGTCGAAGTGCCTTTGGGAGCTTTTACGGGCATAAGACTTATAAGCGGTTTCGGAGCGAAAGTGAGAATGAAAGTTATATCGGTCGCGTCGGTAAAATGCGATTTTATTTCGGAGTTCGCGCAAGCGGGAATAAATCAGACAAGACATTCTCTTTATCTCAACATAAACTGCGTTGTCAACGTGGTTACAAAAACGAAAACAAAAACGATAAACGATAAAATCACCGTTCTTGTTTTCGATAATCTCATCGTCGGAAAAGTGCCAAACGTGGTCGTGACGCCCATAACGATAGGCAAAAGCGAAATAAAACCTTAAAAACTTTTAAAAACGGAAGATTTTCTTCCGTTTTTTCTTTTCAAATTTCATCATATTTGATAAAATGTAGTTATGATAGAATTACTTGCTCCCGCAGGAAACGAAGAATGTTTTTTTGCGGCGATAAATAACGGCGCGGACGCCGTTTATCTCGGTCTTAATTCTTTTTCGGCGCGAAAGAACGCCGGAAATTTCACGAGGGATAATATTCGCTTTTATGTTTCGTACGCGCATGCCGTCGGTGTGAAGGTATACGTCGCGCTTAACACTTTGATTAAGGATAGCGAACTCGAAGATTTCATAGCCGCCGCGAAAACCGCTTACGAGGCGGGCGCGGACGCGCTTATCGTGCAGGACGTGTTTTCGGGGAAAATTCTGAAAGGAGTTTTGCCCGATTGCGAACTTCATTTAAGCACGCAGGCGGGGGTAAATAATCTCGCCGGGGTGAAAATCGCCGAAGAATACGGCTTTTCGAGAGTAATTCTCGCAAGGGAAACGGAAGAGAGAGAAATAAAGTCGATCGCCGAAAATATCGACACGGAAATTTTCGTTCACGGCGCGCTTTGCAGTTCTTTTTCGGGGCATTGTTATATGAGTTCGTTTATCGGCGGCAACAGCGGTAACCGCGGACTTTGCAAACAGCCTTGCAGAAAAAAGTATGTGATCGAAACCAAAACGGGAGAGGGGAAATATTCCTTCTCTTTGTCCGATCTGAATCTTGCAGACAGAATAGGCGATATAATTAAACTCGGCGTTAAAAGCGTAAAGATCGAGGGCAGAATGCGTACTCCCGAATACGTTGCCGCGGCGGTCGGGGTATACAGAAAGGCAATCGACGGGCTTCCGTTTGATTTGTCGGAGATTAAACGGACATATAACAGAGGGGATTACACCGAGGGGTACGTTTTCGGTTTTAACGGCGGTATTTTATCGGATAAGATTCAGAATCATTGCGGAGAATATTTCGGCATTGTAAAACGCGTGTACGGCGGAAAACTTATTTTCGACGGTTTAAAGCCCGCGCGCTGCGGCGACGGATTTAAAATTCTCAGAAACGGATTTGAAACGGGGAATGCCGTTTGCTTGCGGAATGGTAAGGAACTCGATTGTAAAGGCGACGTAAGGGTGAACGACGTTGTGATGATCACGCGCGACGCCGCGTTGTCGGAGGAACTTTTTAACGCGGAACCAAAGCGAAAAGCCGTTAGCGTGGTTGCTTATTTTTCAGAGGGTGAAAAGCCGTATCTCGAAGCGAACGGTATAAAAGTAGTCGGCGAAAACGTTCTCGAAAAAGCGAAGTCGAGTCCGCTTACAAACGAAGAAGTTTGCAGGAATCTTTTGAAAACGGATAAGTATCCGTTCGTTATAATTCCTTCCGTCACCATTATCGGCGAGCCGTTTATCGTTAAATCTCAACTTAATAAATTGAGATGCGAACTATACGAAAAGATTTTTTCGCAAGACGTAAAAACCGTAAAAAACGCCGACTACAACTATGATTTTATTGAAGATTATGGTTTGTCTTACAAGGGGATTATAATGTCCGACGGCGCGGCGTTCGTACCGGATAATCACGCGTTTGTTTTAAGACCGGATTCATATGACGACATAAAATCGATTGCCGTTATCCTTGATAAAATAAATGCGGACAAGTTTTTGTTCGTTCCCGCTTTTTTATCCGGGAGCGACGAAGCGGCGATAAAAAAGATTCTCTATATGTTTGACGGCATTTATGCCGACGGACTTTGCGGAATTACTCTCTGGCGCGAAACGGGTAAAAAAATTATCGCCGGAACGGGTTTAAATTCTTTTAATTCGGTTGATTTTTCCGAACTAAGCAAACTCGGAGTTAAAGATATAATTTATTCAAAAGAATTAAGCCTTAAAGAGATAGGCGAAATCAAATCCCGCGGTTATGTTTTTTCCTTCGGAAGAATCAAACTCGCCGAGTTTTTGTATTGTCCGTTCGGTAAAAAATGCGGGCAATGTAAAAGAGGCAACGCGTTTTCCGTAACCGACGAAACCGGGCATAAGTTTGTTCTGTCAAGATATAAACTCGGAGGAAGGTGCCGTTTCGAACTGTATAACGGAGATTTGATAAAAAGCGACAAAATCAATTACAATTTCTATAATTTTACAGGTTTTTCCGAAAGGCAAACTTATGATTTTTTCAATGGCGGCAACCTTGAAAAAGAATATAGTTTCACAAACGGAAATCTGAAAAGAGGTGTTTTATGATCACGCCAAGAGTGGTTAAAGCGCTTGAATTCGACAAGGTTTTAAAAATCGCGTCAGAGTTCTGCGTGTTATACGAAACGAAACAAAACTTTGAGAAGTTTATTCCGGGCGGAGATTTTTCGGACGCTCAACTTCTTCTCGACAAAACGAGCGAAGCCTACGATTTGCTTTTCAATCACGGAGCGAGTTCTATCGAGTTTTACGACGATATGGGCGACGTTCTCGAACGCGTTAAAAAAGGCGCGACGCTTTCCATGGGCGAACTTCTTCGGTGCGCGAGACTTCTGAAGAGCGGGAGAATTCTTTACTCATCGGTAGGCGATTCCAAAGCGGACGCGCCGTATATAAAACAGGAAACGTCGGGTATTTACGTCGATTTGTATCTTGAAAACGAAATCCGCGAAAAAATTCTCAGCGAAGACGCGATGAGCGACAATGCTTCCGAAAAACTAAGTTCGCTAAGAAAAAGCATAAAGAGAATCAACGAGCAGATCAGAGAAAAACTGCTTTCGTTTATCCGGAGCGGTAACAATAAATATCTGCAGGAAAACATAATCACAATGCGCGGCGACAGGTACGTTTTACCCGTCAAAAGCGAATACAGAGGTCAGATAGGCGGTTTCGTTCACGATCAGTCGTCCACCGGTTCGACCGTGTTTATCGAGCCGACCGCCGTTCTCGAACTTAACAACGCGTTAAAAACCGCAACAATCGAAGAGCAACTCGAAGTCGAACGAATCCTTGCCGAACTTTCGCAAAAAGTCGGCGTAATCGCTTCCAGACTCGAAACGAACGAAGAAATAATCGTCGATGTGGACGGATTTTACGCAAGGGCGATTTACGCTTATAAAACCAGATCTCATCGACCGAAAATCAACCGTTCGGGCAAAACGGTAATAATTAACGGCAGGCATCCGCTTATAGATAAAGACAAGGTTGTTCCGATAAGCCTTTCTTTCGGCGATAAGTATAACTATCTGTTGATAACGGGACCAAACACCGGCGGTAAAACGGTCACGCTCAAACTGACGGGGCTTTTTGCGCTTATGTCTATGAGCGGATTTTTCGTCACTGCGTCCGAAGGAACGGAAATATCTTATTTCGCCAACGTTTTCTGCGACGTGGGCGACGAGCAGAGTATAGAGCAGAATTTGTCTACGTTTTCTTCGCATATCAGAAATATAATCGAAATTACAAACAACGTCGATTCCGAATCGCTTGTTCTGATCGACGAAATCGGCGCGGGAACAGACCCTGAAGAGGGCAGCGCGATAGCGAGGGCGGTTATCGAAAAACTGCTCGAAAAGAGCAGTTTCGGAATCATCACCACGCACTATTCCGCGTTAAAAGAATACGTCTACACCGACGACAGGATTCTCAACGCGTCTATGGAGTTCGATCCCGAAACATTCGCGCCGCTATACAAAATCAATCTCGGCATCCCGGGTTCGTCCAACGCGATAGAAATTTCCTCGATGCTCGGACTTGACAAGGCGATTGTCGAAAGGGCGTTCTCGCTTCTGAAAGGCGATAAAGTTTCGTTCGAGAACGTTCTCAAAGAAGCCGAAAAATCACGCAGAGCAGCCGAAGATATAAAGGAAGAACTCGAAAAAATCAAAGAGGACGAATCTTTAAAACTCAAAGAGATCGAAACCGAAAGAAATAAACTCAACGAGGAAAAAGAAAAATTCTATCAGAAGGCAAAATCGGAAAGCAGACGTATCGTCAACGAAAAACTCGACGAAGCGGACGAAATTATCGATGAAATCAAAATTTTGTTCGATAAAGCCGAACTCGACAGCGGCGACCTTATCAAAGCGAGAACCTTAAGAAATAAACTCGAAGATAAAAAATATTCGCTCGAAGACGTGGAGGAAAAAATCGTAAATTACAGCCCCGTCAACCCGGAAACGCTTAAAACCGGCGATAAGGTTTATTATAAACCGACGGAAACGCTTTGCGAAGTCGCTTCGATAAACCCCAAAAAGAAAGAGTGCGAAGTGTTTATGGGCGCGATAAGGCTGAAAGCAAAGATGACCGATTTGTTCTTTGTTTCTCACAGAACCGTTCCGAAAACGTCCGTCGCGCTCAAGAGAGAAGCGGTCAGACCTGTGACGGAAATAAACGTTATCGGAGAGAGCGTTATGGAAGCGTTGCCGGAAATAGAGCAGTTTATCGATCAGGCGGTCGTCAACAATCTCGAAGAGGTTAAAATTATTCACGGAAAAGGATTGAAGATACTCAGCACCGCCATTCACGACGCTTTAAAACGCAATAAAAACGTCGAAAGTTTCCGCTTCGGCAAATACGGCGAGGGCGAAAGAGGCGTTACGTTTGTCAAACTCAAATAATTGATTTTTCAATTTATTTGTGCTATAATTAACAATATCGGTTATAATATCGGTCGCCGGCAGTCGTCAGATTGCCCCTCGGCCGGACGTTCGGGAGTGTTTATGAAAGAGGTTTTATACGAGGAATCGGCAAATCCGGTTAACTTAAAATTTCAAAAGGTTATATTTATTATATATACCGTTCTGATCTGGTTTTTCGGAATTCTGGATTTTATCGTTATATTATTTTTTACGCCCGCTTGGTTAAGCATTATTTTTCTCACGCTTTCGGGTGTTGCGTTCTGGTTTTTGCGCAGAAAAATTTATTACTGCGTTGACCTCGTGTTCGTTACGGGGCAGACGAGAATCATAAAAGTTATCCATTACAAATTCAGAAAAAAAATGATGGTTTTCGATTATAACGAGGTCATTCAGGTCGGAAAAGTCGGAAGCGAATCGTTTGAAAAACTTTACGCGATGCCGAAACTTAAAAAAATTTACGCAACGCCGAATAAATATATTTCGGAAGGGTATTACGTTTATCTCGCTCAGGACGGCGTAAATCAACTCGTGATTCTCGAATGTAAGGAAGATTATCTTATCAATCTCGTTAATTTTGCGGGGAGAAAGATAATCGAAAAGGACTATAAATAATGATTTATCTCGATAATGCGGCAACGACGAAACCCAACGAGGAAGTTCTCGCCGAAGCCGTAAAATATTACGAAGAAAATTTCTGGAATCCGTCGGCTCTTTATGCCGGCGGTCTTGCCGTTAAAAAACGGATAAACGAAATCAGAGAGGAAATTCTGAAAGGTTTTCCCTCGTCCTTTGAAGCGGTTTTCGTTTCTTGCGGAAGCGAAGCGGATAACACCGCGATTTTCTCTTTCGCGAAACGCGGAAACGCCGTTACGACGAACGGAGAACATTCCGCCGTTTACGAAAGTTTCTGTGAACTGAAAAAAAGAGGCGTTGAGCCTCGGTTTGCAAATCTTAACGACGACGGAAGCGTTAACGTTAACGATCTTTTGAGCCGTGTAGACGAGAAAACGACTTTTGTGTCCGTCGTTCACGTAAACAACGAAACGGGCGCGATAAACGATATCAACGCCATTGCGGAACTCGTCAAAAAGAAAAACCCGTCGGTTATCTTCCATAGCGACGGCGTACAGGCTTACGGGAAAATCCCATACAGATTAAACGATAAAATCGACGCTTATTCCGTAAGCGCGCATAAAATAGGCGGGCTTAAAGGCGTAGGGGTTTTGTTTAAAAAGAAGAATCTTGCCGTTACGCCTCTTGTTTTCGGCGGTGGACAGGAAGGCGGCAGAAGAAGCGGTACGGAGAACGTTCTCGGTATAATCGACTTTGGACGCGTTGCGGAAAAACACAACTCCGCGATTTCGGAAAACTTTGAAAAAACGCAGAAGATTAAACGTGTTTTAACCGATAATCTCGATTCGCGTTTTATCAGAATTATAAGCGGAGAAAACTCTTCGCCGTATATTTTGTCTTTTTCGGCTATAGGGCTTCGCGGAGAGGTTATAATGCACATGCTCGAGGAATTCGGGATAATCGTCGGAACGGGATCTGCTTGTTCGTCAAGGCAACGCCATAGCAGAGTTTTAAAAAATTGCGGGTATGGAGCGAACGTTCTCGACGGCGCGTTAAGAATCAGTTTTTCAAGCGAGACAACCGAAAGCGACGCGTTGTATGCCGCGGAAAAAATCAACGAGTGCGTAAAAAAATTAAAAGGCGTAATGGATAGAAACATATGAAAAAAGTAATTATCGTAAGAGTGTGCGAAATTTTCCTTAAAGG
>URKE01000020.1 GCA_900548285.1 uncultured Eubacteriales bacterium
AGGCTTGATGGGATTCGATTCTTGCTCGGCATCCGCATAAATCGGTTTATCACCGCAAAAATAAATAGTGATAAGAAATGCAATGCCTAGGGTTTTATATCGGCAAAGCGCGCATAAATCTTCACAAACGCGCGCCGCTTGCCGCGCTCTGGAACATAACCCAATAGCCGTTGTTTTTCAAATCGAACGGCGACGACGGAATGAACGAACAATATCCTTTCATTTCGTCCGGTTTCTCCGCCCGCTTCCCGGGCGCTCCGTAACACATATACGCGGGCTTTTCGTTTTCGTAAATCACCCCGACGACATAGAACTTGCCGGCATCGTAATCGATTTTCACCCATTTGCTGTCGGCAACCATTTCTTCGAGATTTTTCTCCGCGGGATAATCCTCGAACAACTCTTTTAAGTTTACACGGATTTTCTCAAAGAACACTCCGCTTTTTTCCTTTTCATCTTCAAAGCCGCGATCATCGCGCGTTTTTTCTTTTTGCTCGCCGCGCGCGCACGCGTCAGTTCCGACATTTTCATTCTCATCGCCGTTATCATCTTTCACCCTCAGATTCCGAATATCCACGTCGCCGAATTCGTAATAGTTTTTATCGGCGATTATTTCGTCGTCGTAGTCGTTTTCTTCTCCTCTTCCCGCTCTTTCATCTTCTTTCTCGCCGTGAAAACTCGTTTTTCCGTTCGCGCTCTCGTTGCCGAAAAAATATGTCTGCGCATAGTCCTTCACCTCCTCTTCGCTCAACCCGTCGGCGGAAAAAGCGCCGTATAAGTCGATTATCACACTATTTTGCGTTACATAACAAATTGCGGTAGCCCCGGCGGCGTTGCGGTCGTAAACGGAAAACTCTCCGCCGGAAGTATCGAAAATCCGGAAAAAAGGCGGAATGTTTCCCTCGAGAAAAAAGTAATATTCCCCGCCGGTTCTATTCGGCAAACCGCAGATCGAAACGCTGACGACGTCTCTGCCGTCGGTCTTTTTCAACCTTGCAACCGCTCTCGCGTTTTCGTTTATCTCGCCGTTATCGGATAAAACGGGTCTTAACAACGCCACGTCGCTTTTCTTCATTTTATAACGCTCCTTTTATTATATATTGTTTAAAAAGTCGTAAAATGACTTTTTTTAAACAAAACGGTCTTTTTTCGGCAAAAAATTACTTACGGACGAAATATGATTTGACTTAAAAAACAAAAAATGCTATATTTTTCCTGAAAAGCATTGTTTCAGGGAGAACCGATAATGAAACTGAAAAATCTTCTTTTTGACGAAACGGCGGTTAAAAGAGCGTTGACGCGCCTTTCTTACGAGATAATCGAACGCGCGCCGAACATCGAAAACACCGTGCTGATAGGCATAAAAACGCGCGGCGTTCCGCTCGCGAAAACCATAAGCGAAAATCTATCCAGAAACTCGGGCGTGAACGTTCCCGTTCTCGAGCTTGACATAACCCACTACCGCGACGACGCGAAAAAGGAAATCGAAGTTGCCGACACCCTTAAAAAACAGGACGTCGAAGGCAAGGACGTTATTCTTGTGGACGACGTTCTCTTCACCGGCAGAACCACGCGCGCCGCTATCGACGCCGTTTTTTCGGCAGGCAGAGCGAGTAGCATCAAACTCGCCGTTCTCGTGGACAGAGGGCACAGAGAACTTCCGATAAGAGCCGACTTCGTAGGCAAAAACGTCCCGTCGTCCTTAAAGGAAAAGATTGTGGTCAAACTCGACGAAACCGACGGCGAAACGAGCGTCGGAATTTACGAATAACCGCGTTAAAATTTACGAATAACCGCGTTAATCGACTTATAGGCTTATATTTTGATATTATTTGAGCGGCGGCTTGCGAAATTTTCGCAAGCCGCCGCCGTTTTCCGTCAAACAATCCCGCGATTTTTTCTCGCCGCGCGTTTCACCACCCGTCACGCGATTTTATCTCGCGGATTTTTCATTGAAAGATAATCGAAAAGTTCGTCCGGCTCGATTTTTCTGATAAGTTCGCCGCTCTCGGAAAAAACGTAAACTCTGTATAAATTTTCACCTGACAATATGCGATACATTTTCTTCACCGTCAGCGACGAATTTACGGCAATCTCCCTGATTTCCTTATATTTCTTGATTTTATCCATTGAAATACGGTCAAAAATCCGCACGTAGGAGTCGGCGGAATTTTTATCCGTCGCGCCGAGAAAGATAAACGCTCCGAAAAACAAAATACTGAAATTCACGCTTTTGAAGCACGAATAGACAAAGAGAGCGGCAAGCGCGCCCGAAAACACGAAACTCAGAATTTTCGCCGCCTTTACCGCCGCAACCCTCCCGAACTTTTTCGAGAGAGCGCACACGAGCAATCTCCCGCCGTCAAGCGGAAAAGCGGGCAACAGATTTACGGCGGCGAGCGCGAAATTCGCCTCGGCGGCAAGTTGCGTGTACGGATACGTTTCGGGAAAAACCCACCACAACGCGAGAATGAACGCCCCGACAACGAAATTCGTCAGCGGTCCGGCGATCACGACAAAACACTCCTCCCCTTCGCTCATGCCCGCCATATCGCCCGAAACAAGCGCGCCGTAAGGCATAAGCGTAACGTTTTTGAGCCTGTAGCCGAACTTTTCCGCCGCAAGAGAATGTCCGAGTTCGTGAACGCATGCGCAGAGCGTGTATGTGAGAAAAGAAAATACTTTGCCCGTAAAAGCAAAGTATATTCCGAAAATTATAAACAACGGATGAATTTTTATCCTTAACTTTCCCATATAATGGATCCGCCCTCTATTATGTAATTCGTAACGAGAACGTCGGAATTATACATATAGACCTTTGCGGTTCCGCCGTTTACGAAACACACGGGAACGTATCTGAACACGTCGTCGCCCTTGTCGGCGTAAACAAAATCAACGCCCGAAATAACCGATTTGAAAACGTCGCTGTGCTTAAGCGTGACGGTATACTTTCCGTCCTCTTCCACAACCGAAACGACCTTTCCGTCGCAAACGGGATAAAGCGAACCTTTGCCGCTGTATTCCATAACGCCGTCTTCAACCTTTACGTCGAGTTCGCCGGAAGGGGCTTTCGCGTTGAAACTCGTGTTGACTCTCATATCGGCAACCGGAGCGGACGTGCCGAATGCGTATTTGAAAATTCTGTTTATACCGCTGTTCTCCCAGAAAATATTCGTGAGAAGAATCGTCACCACGAGCAGAAACACCGCCACGCCCTCGGCGTAAACAAGGTCGAACCTGAATTTTCTTTCTTTTTTCTTGTTCGTTTTTTCGGGAATTTCGATCGTCTGATAATCGTCGTCGAAATTCGTTTCTTTTTCCGGCTCGTTAACTTTTTTGATAACGTCGCCGATAACGTCCTTTTTGCGCTTAGTCTTTTTGGGCTTTATCGTCACGTCGCACGACGAAACTTCGAGTCCTAACATTTCAGCATAATCCAAACCGTCTTTCATTTCTGACACCTCTTTCCGTTTTGGTATATCTTATGGTCTGAAAAAGCGCGTTAGAACGTTGAAGCGAGAAAAAAATGTCGAATCCGACGTTTGCGGCGGTTTTGTTTCATATCGTTATCTGTATGACGACGGTAAAAAATTTTTAAAACAAAAAATATCTTAAAATTATCGCTGAAAATTGTTGCGTATTGTTTTTTAATGTGTTATAATACGTAAGCAAAGTTTGAAAATTTGCTTATCAATCGCTACTGTGGCTCAGTCGGTAGAGCAGCTGATTCGTAATCAGCAGGTCGCCGGTTCAAGTCCGGCCAGTAGCTCCACGAGAAAGCGCCCGCCCGAAATTTTTTCTGGCGGGCGCTTTTTTCTCGCGAAACTGCCGGCCGGCTATCACCGTCGACGTCGGCGCGCTTTTTTATTCTTTTTTTATTTTTTTCTCGCGCGCCGCGTCGCGGTGACGCGTTTTCGATAATTAGTGATGGCGAATGGAATCCCTATATAAATCGTTGAATTCTATGTATAATGTTAATAACGATAAAACCCCCGCGTTGCATGAAGCAACGCGGGGGTTTTAAATAATCATCATTTTTCTCAGTTCATAGCATCCGCATAACCTTTCTGAACGGTCTGCATATAAGCGGCATATTCTGCGCTGAAATCTGCCGTAAGCGTGACTTCGTCCTTCTTTTTTTCGTTAAACGCCGCATAAAGTTCATTTCCCGTCGTCTCATACTCCTCGGTCGTTTCTCCGCCGAGAACACCGAGCCAATAAAATTTATTATCGGTCATGCGGACATAAAAGTTGGGCTTAACCTTTTCTTCATTGTCACCCAAAAACAAACCGAGCGTCATCGCGTCCAGCGTCTTTGACGAAAAATTAAAGGAGAAATCCAACACCAGATAACTCGTTCCGCCTGCCACATTCGATATGCATTCTATGTAAACCCGATTATTTTCTACGTCAAGAACAGGGAGCAAAGAAATCGTAGCACCCGCAACAGAAAACGTAACAACCTTGTCCGTAACGGTAAATTCGGGGTTTGCGTACAAATCGCCGACCATGTCCGCTATCGCGACAAGCGATACGGCAAAAGCAAGCCCGTGACTTGCGGCGACGGTTTCCTCCTGCCCTATCTCCGGAAGCGATTTTATCGACATTGCGGCGACTTCGGACTTATTGGCAGTCGCCTCGGAAGGATTCGGGTCGAAGCCCAGTTTTTTGTACGCTTCACTCGCAACGGTTTTATAAGCCGCGGAAATCTCTTCTTTCGTCATTTCCTTGGGACTTTCGTCGTCATTTTTTCCGCAAGCCGTAAACGTTAAGCCAAAGGACAGACACAAGCAGGCAGCCAACAAAAAAGAAACAAGTTTTTTCATTTTTTACACCTCTCGATTATTTTCTGCGCATCTTAGCCACATATTATATCGGATTATACCAGATAAAAATAACGCGCTTCGATGCAACATACTCTGCGATTATTATAGCATTACAATCGTGTATTGTAAAGCAAAATCACATTATATGTGATATTTTTATGCGTTTAATCGCACACATTGCGATTTTACTGTATAATACACGCCACCATTCTCCGATAATACATAATACAATATAAAATATAAAAAGTAATTTCAGGTGGTGCGTTATGGATAAAAAAGAAATTATTGCAAGAGCGGGTTATTTTCGTACGAAAGCGGGGCTATCGCAAAAGGCTCTTTCGATGGACATCGAAATGAACTGGGGCTACATCAACCGGCTTGAAAGCAAAAAGGACTTTTTGCCGAGCCTGGAAACGCTTCTTCGCATAATCGAGGCATGCGGGATTACGGAAGAAGAATTTTTTTACGACGACTATGAGAATTATGAGCAAGACAAAATTATACTCACGAAAATCAAAAAACTTTCGCCCGAAAAACGCGAAGCCTTATTGAAATTTCTTTAATTGCCCGTAAAGAATCCGGGGTATTGTTCCCGCTGATAACAGATAATTTTTAAGCCGTGGCGATTGCAATTCAGCAATCGCCACGGCTTGCCCGTATTTATTAAAATAGCATAATAAGTTGGTATGATTTATACAAACTATTATGTTTTTATTTTTTTAAATAATTGTCGGGCAAAACGCTTTTCCGTCGCAAGGCAATTCAAACGCCTGATTTTTCGACTATCATTATTGCCTTGCTCCTTACAAGTCCGCTTTTCAGCCGGCTTCCGGATAAACTCACGCTTGTTTCTACGGATTCCGTTCGTCATCGCCGACTTTTTCAAAATCTTACTTTTATTCTTGGAAGATTTACGTTATAATAAAAAATTAATATAAAAAGATCAGTCGCGGACGGCAAAAGACCTTATGGATTCCATCGCCGTCACTGATTATTTAAATTTACAATAATACCCGTCCGCAATAATACGATAGGGATTCCATTCGTTATCCCGAAGGAAATATTATAATGAACAAACACGAGCAATACCTCGATTTAATCGTTTATCAGATTTATCCGCGCAGTTTTTACGACTCGAACGGAGACGGAATCGGCGATCTTAACGGAATAAAACAAAAAATACCCTATCTCAAAGACCTCGGCGTGAACGCGGTGTGGATATGCCCATGCTATAAAAGTCCCAATTACGATAACGGTTACGATATTTCGGACTACCGCGACATAATGGTCGAGTTCGGAACGATGAACGACTGGAAGGAATTAGCGAAAGAACTGCACGAAAACGGCATTAAGATAATAATGGATCTGGTCGTCAATCATACGTCGTCCGAGCATTACTGGTTCAGACAGGCGCGAACGGCAAAAGATAATCCCTATCATGATTATTATATATGGGCGGACAAACCGCTGACCGACTGGAGGGCGTGCTTCGGCGGCAGCGCGTGGGAATATAACGAAGCGACCGACGAATACTATCTGCATTCGTTTGCCGTGCAGCAGCCCGACCTGAACTGGGAGAATCCGAAAGTAAGGCAGGAATGTTGCGATATAGTGGATTTTTGGGCTGATCTCGGCGTTGACGGATTCAGATGCGACGTGCTCGATTTCATTTCCAAAGATTTTGCAAACAACAAAATGAACGACGGACCGCGCCTGCACGAATACGTAAAACAACTTTTCGGGCGCGAAAAAGTAAAACACCTTTTCACCGTGGGCGAATGTCAGTCGGACACCGAAAGCATATGCAGTATTTGCGGAAAAGACCGTGACGAACTCAAATCGGTTTTTCAGTTTGAACATATAGGTCTCGGAAGAAGCGATAAATACACGCCCGCCCCGTATTCCGCAAGTCAGATAAAGGACGTGCTGGTAAAATGGCAGAATTTCACCGCCGAACACGACCTTTTATATATTTTGTTCACGGATAACCATGATCAGCCGTATTTTATATCGCGCCTCGGCAACGATAAAGAACTTCGCTACGAATGCGCAACCGCTTATGCCGGAATGTTTTATCTTCTTAAAGGAATCCCCTTCATTTATCAAGGGCAGGAATTCGGCTCGGCAAACTCACGCTACGAGGATATCGATTCGTTCAACGACGTTGAAACGGTAAACTACTACCGCGAAAACTGCGACAAAAAACCGCATGACGCGCTGATCGACGAAATCAATTACGGCAGCCGCGACAATACGCGCCGCCCGATTGCCTGGACGAAAGAAAAACCGACGCGCGGATTTACCTCCGGAACGCCATGGCTCAAAATGCCGTCAAGAGCGGAAGAAATCAATCTTGAAGCAGATAAGTCTGCCTATAAGTCGATTATCGGCTTCTACAAGAAAATCCTCGCGCTAAGAAAATCAAGCGACGTTATAAAATACGGCAACTTTAAAGACCTTACGCAAGGCGACGATTGTTTTGTTTTCGAAAGGGAGAAAAACGGCGAAAAAATCATCGTTGCGGTAAATTTTGAAAAGGCAAACTCTTTGAAATTGCCGTCCTGCTTAACCGGGGAAAACTTTGAACTTCTGCTTTGCAACTACGACGAAAAAGACGATTTCGCGCCCGACTTTGCGCCTTACGAAATAAGAGTATACCGCAAACGCTGAACGGCGCGTTCTGCGCGCTTCCGCAACCCGCAACTCAATTATAATATCATCATAAAACCGTCGATAATCGACTTATAGGCGGTTTTTTAGAACAGGACGGATAATATGTCAAATTATCCGTCCTTAATTTTATAAAAAAGCCCGACTGTTGTATGGATTCTTTAATCCCGACTGTTGTATAGATTATTCCTTAATAATATATTCACTTTTTATTTCCTGACTTTTGCGCTTAATAGTATAATTCATCATCAAAACCGCAAGTCATAACCGAGCGCGAACGCAACGACGTATTAGTCAAAAACACAAGGCAGGACCGAGTTCTAACGCAATCGCCTGCGGTTAGCCGAGAGAGATTCGAACCCAATTAAGCCTTTAAGCCGTCTTTTTTGCCTGTTGCGGCAAATCTTTGCTTGAAGTACGGTAAGTAACGTCTGCGCAAATCTTCGTCACAACCGCCTAAAAAATACGGCTTAAAGGTGCTTCGCATTTTAACGGCGATAAATTCTGGAAAATCAAGACAAACGAACGCGATAATACTTTGCCGTATTATAAGTGAGTTTAACGCCGATTTTACAAATTATGCGCCGTTAAAACTTATATGGTTCGAACCTCTCTCGGCTAATGATCGGCTACCGCGCACCCTTTCGGTAAACAAATCCGACATTCAAAAACAAAATAAAAAATTTTTAAAAAAAGTATTGACATTTACAGGAAATGTGATATAATGGCATTGAAAATGACGCGTGTCACAGAACTGATGCGTAATAATCGGATGAAAAAACGAATCACGGGAAAAGAATAATGATAACAAGGACGGACGTCGCAAAAAGGGCGGGGGTATCGGTCGGGACCGTTTCCAACGTAATGAATAATAAGGCTTCGGTTAAGCCTGAATACGTAAGACGCGTAAAAAAGGCTATCGAGGATCTGAATTACGTCCCCGATTTCACGGCGAAAAGCCTTGCGAAACGAAAAAGCAATCACATAGGCGTGGCGGTTTACGAAATGACCAACCCTTATCACGCGGAGATAATCGAAGGGCTTGAAGAATACGCCGCCGGCAAAGGTTATATGGTTACGACCTTTCTGCTCGACAATAAGTTGAACAAAAAACTTGACGCTATCTGCGAACGCAGACTCGACGCCCTCGTAAACTTTATGACGAACGCCCTGCCCGACAGTTTCATAACCACTCTCGAATCGCAAAGAACCGTACTCGTCAATTTCTCCGGGGAAAACAGTTTCATCGTGGTGAACGACTACGTAAAAGCGATGACGAATTATATGCAACTGCTCTCTTCGCTCGGGCATAAACGAGTGGCTTACGTAAGCACGGTTGACAAAATGCGTTTCGAAGCCGATTCCAGAGGCTCGACGTTTTTGGCTAAACGAGCCGAAATGGGCTTTTTCGAGGACGATTCTTATATATTTTGTAATTATAATTATTCTCTGCGTTCGGAGCGTATAGGTTATATTCTGGCGGACGAACTGATAAAAATTCACCCGGAAACGACCGCGGTTTTCGCCACGAACGACTTGTGCGCGATAGGACTTATGAAGAGATTTGCCGAACTCGGACTCCGTTGTCCCGAAGATATTTCGGTTATCGGTTGCGATAATATTTCGTTCGGCGAATATTTTATCCCCGGATTATGCACAATAGGTTTTGACAAGAAAGAATACGGGCGGGCGATCGCGAAGGCGATTATCGACCGGATTGACAGCGGATATCAGACGCCTTACCGGACGCTTAGTTTCGAAGCGGTTTCCGTTCTGCGCGATTCCGTCGCCAAGGCGAGAACGTAAGCGTTCGGTTAATTATCGCCGAAGAAAAAAATAAAACAAACAACGAAAAAAAACGAAAAACGAAAATTCAAAATTTCGGAAAGAGGATATCCTCTTTCGCTTGTGGCTTCGCCCCAAGCGAAATCCCCTTAATAGGGAAAAAAAGAAACGAAACAAAACTCATATTACGCAAAAAAGAATGAACTATTCTTTCAAAAAAATTTTTATAGAATGACGCGTGTCATAACAGGAGGCAAAATGAAAAAATTACTTGCGCTTATCATCGCGTGCATATTTACGCTTATATGCTTCGCGAGCTGCAAATCTCCGAGCCAGTCCGGAAGCAACGGCGGCAACAACGGCAGTAACGGCAGCGCGGGCGAAACCGCGGATTACACACCAAACATCGACATGACCGACGACGACTACAATCAGACGGCTACTCTGACCGTGGGCGTAACCGCCGATCCTTACGAAACCGATCTCGTGAACGCGTTGGGCGCGGCGTTTAAACAACTTTTCCCCAACGTCACGATAGAACCCGTGCGTATTTCGGGTTCGGATTATTCGAGCGCTGTTATCGGAAGATACAACGCGAAAAATATTCCCGACATTTTCTATACGAGCGAAACCGAATCGTTCCGCTTCATCTCGAGCAACCTCTACCTTAATCTCGATCCGTATATAAAAGCCGAGAACGAGGCTTACTCTCCCGCGGACGAAAACGCTCCGGCAACGTGGTCGGCGCAGTTTGTTTCCGGCGCGATGAAACTCGGACAGAAAAATTATTCGGGCGCGCAGTATTTCATTCCGAGAAGTTCGGACAGAATCGTAACTCACCTCAACATGAAATACGTCAAAGCGGCTCTCGAATGGGACGGCAGACCTGATAAAAGCGTTACGCTCGACACCGTGAAAAACGGCTGGACGTGGGAAGAATTCGTCAAAGTCTGCGAGGCAATCCGCGCTTATTACGATTCGAAGGGCTGGACCGCCGCCAACGGCAGATATATATTGGACGCTTCGTTCGCCTGGTCGCCCGTTTTGTTCTCGCTTTTCAAATCCAACGGCGCGACGTTCTATGAAAACGGCAAATGGTCGCTCGACAGCGACGCAACCCGCGCGACGATCGCTATGATCCGCGAACTTGTGGAAAAGAAAATCATAGCCCCCACGAACGGCGGCGGCGCGAACTACGAAAACGGAAGCGGCGCGATGCTTTTCCACTCCTCTTCCGCAATCAAAAAATATAAAAATTATATCGGCGAAAATTACGACATAGTCACTTTCCCCGTGATTAACGGCGAAAACGGCGTGACGGGTTACGGCGTTCCGGGTTACGGAATTTATTCGGGAATCGACGAAAGCAAGAGAGATCTCGCATGGCAGTTCCTTTCCTTCATGCTCAGCGCGGACGGACAGAACGCCCTTGCGAAAGCGGGAATGAACACGCCTTCCGTGAGAGCGGATCTTCAGGACTACAACACCGCCGCCTGGGGCGAAGGATTCAGAGATATCAACCTTGCGGCAACCACTTACGAAACGGAAAGAAACTATTCCGAAGGTTTCTTCCTCAACTTTGCCGCAACCACTAAAACGGGACTTCTGGGCGCATGCTCGAACTTCGTTAACAATATTATGAATTACAATTCCAAAGGCGAGCCGTCGTTTACCGCGGCAAAGTGCATCGAAACCGCGCTCAAAGACCTTAAAAAAGCGGCTATCGTAAAATAATTCACGGAGTATCTGATGAAATTAAAGGACAAGGGAATCCTTTCCGCAGACAGGAAAGCGACTCTCGTAAAGAAAATTAAAGACAGCGTTCCCGGCTGGATTTTCGTTCTGCCGCTCGTCGTCGGAATGCTCGTATTCACGCTTTATCCCGTTCTGAAATCGCTTATTTACAGTTTTCATCGGTATAACGACGCTTCCGTTTACGAGTTCATCGGCTTCGGCAACTTCAGATTGATGTTCACCGACGACAGCGAAGAGATTTTAAAGGTTTTTTCAAACACCTTTTTATACGCGATCATCACGGTGCCGCTCAATCTCTTTCTTTCTTACTTTCTGGCGGTTATCGTAAACCAGAAAATCCGCGGCGTGAACGTTTTCAGAGTGCTGTATTATCTGCCCGTGGTTATCCCCGGCGTTATTTCCGGCGTAATCTTCTCGCAGATGTTCGACAACACCAACTTCGGGCTTTTCAACAGCGTGCTTAAATCGCTCGGCAGAAGCGAGCCGTTCCCCTTCTTCACTTCCGAAAAAACGGCTATGTTCTCGGCGGTTCTGATGAACTTCTGGACGATCGGCGCGAGCATGATTCTCTGGCTGTCCGCCCTGAAAAACATTCCGCAGGGGCTTTACGAAGCGGCGAAAATCGACGGAGCAGGCGTTTGGACGAGAGTTTTTAAAATCACGATCCCGATGTCCACGCCGATGATATTCTACAATCTCATAACGAGCATTATCGGAGCGTTGCAGACCAACGCGACGATGGTTTACGCGCCCAACGGCGGCAGAGGCGAAGGAGATTCCCTTTACTTCATCGCGGTTAAGATCTACACGGAATTCGCTTCCGGATATTACGGTTACGCTTCGGCGGTTGCCTGGGTGCTGTTCGTAGTGATAGCGATTCTGACGTTCATCACTTTCAAAACCAACAAATGGGTTTACACGGGGGATGAATAATATGGCTCACGCTACGACAAACTATTTCGATAAAAAGTATTTCAACAAGAAAAGAACGGGCGCGGATATCGCGAAACTCGTTATATCCCGCGCGTTTATCTATCTCGGAATGAGCGTTCTCGCGTTCGTCCTCGTCATTCCTTATCTCTATATGTTTTTAAGGGCTTTCATGACGAGCGCGCAAGTGCAACTGATACCTATCGAACTCATTCCGCACCCGTTTTCGTTCGAAGCGTTCGTTCAACTCTTCACGGCGCAGAATTACTTCGCTTACCTGTTGCAAACGCTGAAAATCGTGGGCTTCAACATCATTGCGATTCCGATTTCCGCGTCATTCGTGGCATACGGCTTCGCAAAATATAAGTTCATAGGCAAAAACGCAATCTTTGCGTGCATGCTCGGAACGATGATGCTGCCGGGAACGGTAACTCAGATTCCTCTTTACGTAATGTTCGCGAACTTCGGCTGGCTCGACACCATTCTGCCGCTCACCATTCCGAACTTATTCGGCGGCGGCGCGATTTATATCTTCCTTATCCGTCAGTATATGACGGGCGTTCCTTACGAATTGGAAGAAGCCGCGAAAATCGACGGAGCGAACCCATTCGTAAGATACTTCAAAATCAACCTTCCGCTCTGCGTTCCGGTTCTTATTTATATAATAATCGC
Source organism: uncultured Eubacteriales bacterium (assembly GCA_900548285.1). GTDB lineage: Bacteria > Bacillota > Clostridia > Christensenellales > Borkfalkiaceae > UBA10281. Next base: position 12,639 of record URKE01000020.1, read on the forward strand.
CGTTTTCAACGCGGGCTGGAGCGATTTCTACGGTCCGTTGATTTATATGAGCGCGGAGGGCAAAGAAACTCTCGCTTATGCGATTTTCAAAGATTCTATCTACACGTTCGTTACGCCGGACAAAGCCAACCTTAAGATGGCGGCGGGACTGTTTATGTCCTTCTTCCCGACGGTTTTGTTCGTGGTATTCCAGAAACAACTGATCGACGGCGTTGCCGTTTCGGCAATCAAGGGGTAAAAATGATTGATTTAAAGAAAACCGTATGTATAGGGCTTATCGCCCTCACGATTTTTTCGGCAGGCGCGTGCGGAACGCAGAATTCCGCGCAGGATTCCGTTCCCGGTTCGGATTCGGAATCGATTTCGGAATCGATTTCGGAAAGTACGAGCGAAACCGCGAAACCCGTCGAACCCGTTGACGACACGAGAAATCTCAACGACTACGAATTCGCCCGCAACTCGATTTCTTCGGTGGACGCTCTCGGACGGGTTACTCTCGCGGGCGACGGCGAAGAATCGCGCGACGTGGGTTTGTTCTACTTTTTGTGGCTCGGCGCGCACGCTTCGGGCAGCAAGATTTACGACGTTTCCGACCTCGAAGAAAACAATCCCGACGCGCTCTGGTCCACAAGCAGCAAGGATAGCCCCGTCAACACTTATCATTTCTGGGGCGAACCGTTGTACGGGTATTACCACTCTGCCGACCCGTGGATAATCACGAGGCACGTGGAACTCTTTACGATGATAGGCATCGATTATCTTTTGTTCGACGTGACGAACGCCGTAACTTACGACAACGTCGTAAAGGTTATGCTCCCCATTCTCGATAAGTACCGGAAGCAGGGGTGGGACGTGCCGAAAGTCGGATTTATGACGAACTCGCACACTTACGACGTCGTGAAACGGCTCTACACCGCTTTTTACGACAAGAACGCTTCCGATTGCTATTATCCCGACCTTTGGTATTCGCCGAACGGAAAACCGCTTATTTTAAGCAATAATCTCTACTTCGACGACAGCAAACCGGAGGACAAAGTTTATCTCGACTTTTTCCAGATCCGCGACACGCAGTGGCCAAACTCCTCTTATCAGGACGAAGAGGCTTTCCCGTGGATGAGTTGGACTTATCCGCAGATGAACTACAGCGGAACGATGAGCGTTTCCGTCGCTCAGCACACGGCGAGCAAAATGAGTTTGCGGGAAGCGAACTGGGGCAGAAGTTACAGTCAGACGGAATTCGTGAATCTCGAAGAACCGGAAAAGGGAATCAATTTCCAGTTCCAGTGGGACACCGCATTGAACGCCCCGAAAACGGGCGACGACGCCGTGAACAACGTTTTCGTCACGGGCTGGAACGAGTGGATAGCAATCAAGTTTGCCGACGTCACGGGCGTTTACTTCGTGGACGCTTTCGATCAGGATTATTCCCGCGATATCGAAATGATGAAGGGCGGTTACGGCGATAACTACTATCTGCAGTTGTTCAAAAATATCCGCGCGTTTAAATACAGCGCCCCGGTGAAATACAAAATCGATAAGAAAACTCCGAGCCTCTCTGCGGAAACAGGCTGGGACGAAGTGAGAAGTTATCCCGACTTCGTCGGCGACGCTCTTAACAGAAATTTCAGGAACTATCTCGGAAACGCGACTCTTACGGACGACACGGCGAGAAACGATATCGCTTCCGTGAAAGTGGCGCACGACTCGGAAAAAATGTATTTCCGCGTGGAAACGGCAGCGGACGTCACGCCTTACGAAACCGGAGATAAAAGTTGGATGAACGTCTGGATCGGAACGAAAAAAGACGGAATCGGTTACGACTACGTAATAAACCGCGAATACGGCAAAATTTGCCGTATCGAAAACGGAAATTACGCCGTTGCGGGCGATTGCGACGTTTACGTCAGCGGAAAAGTCATGACGATCGCCGTTCCTCTTTCGGCTATCGGACAGACGGGCAACCTCCCCGCGATAAGGTTCAAGGTTTCCGATCACGTCGATTCGTCCGACGTTATGAACTTTTATATTCAGGGCGACAGCGCGCCTATAGGCAGGCTGTCCTACACCTACGGATATTTCGATTAAGGAGGAAAACCGATGAAAAAACAAATCAAACTACTGGCTCTTATTCTGGCGGTTGTTTTCGTGACGATTTTCGCGTTCGGTTGCGGAAACACGGGCGGCGCGTCCGTCGGAGGAGAATCGGAAAGCAAACGCGAAGAGGAATCCGCGACAAATTCAGAGGAGGAATCTGTGAACAATTCAATCGATAAAGGCGACAAAAACAACCCTTCTTACGGCTTTGACGGCGACGGAGAACTTCAGGCTTCCGCAGTTAACAAACAAAGCACCGTCAACAAATTGCAGACTACCGACGATTACGGCAGATCGGTGGATTATATAGACGGATACAAAACGGATAAAAGCCGTTACGTCGGCTTGTTTTACTTCACGTGGCTCGGCTGGCACGGCAATCAGATGGACGGGATTTACGACGTTTCAAAACTCATCGACGAAGACCCCTCTTCTCTCTGGAACACGGAAAACAATTCCGCAAGCCCCCTCGGAAAATATCATTTCTGGGGCGAACCGCTTTACGGTTACTATAACAGCAAAGACCCGTGGGTTATCCGCAAACAAATCGAGTTGTTCACCCTTGCGGGCATCGATTTCATCGCGTTCGACTGCACCAACGGTTTCGATTATATCGACGTCGTTTCGGAAATTCTTCCCATAATGCAGGAATATTACGACGCGGGCTGGAACGTTCCCAAATTTATGTTCTATCTGAACAGCAACTCGGGCGACGTTATTGAACGTCTTTATTCGGGCAGACCGACCGCGTCGGACAACAAACTCGAAAAATACGGCATTTACAAAAACGGATATTATAAAGACCTGTGGTTTATGCCGAACGGCAACAAACCGAAGATCGTGGCTATCACCGAACCTACAAGCACCTGCGGCGAAGGCGCGGGCAACAACCGCGTTACGAACGAGGAAATTCTTAACTTCTTCGACTTCTGGGAATCGGTGTGGCCGAACAACACGCAGTGGGAAAACGGACTCGCTTGGATGGACTGGAACAAGCCCGAACAGAAAGTTCTCGGCGGCAAAGACGGCACGATCAACGTTTCCGTTGCTCAGCACAACCTCCTGCCTTTCTCCGACGCTCTTTTAAACGAAGAACTCGCCGACCGTATGTACGGCAGAGGCTATACGGCTAAAAACGGCGCGGACCATTCCGACGACGCGATAGACAGCGCGCTTAACTTCGAGGAAGAATGGGCGGTCGCGATCGATAAGGACGTTAAATACACGTTCGTCACCGGCTGGAACGAATGGGTTGCGATCAAAAGCGCGGCGGCGCTCGGTCAAAACAAGCAATACCTGAACGGCAAAAAACGCGTATACTTCGTGGACACGGTAAACAGAGAATATTCCCGCGACATCGAAATGATGAAAGGCGGTTACGGCGACAACGTTTATCTCTCGCTTATGCGCAACGCCCGCGCTTACAAAGGCAAAACCGGCACTCTCCCCGCTTCGGAAAAAGTCGCAATCGACATAAGCAAAGGACTTACGCAGTGGAACGCGATAACCGACGTTTATTACGATATGGCGGGCGAAATCAACCGTAATTACACGAACTTCTCCAGATCCGGGAATTACGTGGATAACAGTCTTCTGAACGATATCGAAGAAATCCGCGTAACTCACGACGACGATTATCTCTATTTCCTCGTAAAATGCGCGGACGATATCAAAATAAACGTCGAAAAGGACAACTGGATGAATCTTCTCATAGACGTGGAAGGTCAGCAAAACAACAAATCTTTCTACGGTTACGATTATATCGTGAACAGAAAGTCCTCTTACAGCGGCAACTGCAGCGTGGAAAAACTCACCTATAAAAATCAGAAACTTTCTTACGATGCGAGCGGCGTTGCCAAGTTCAGCGTGAGCGGCAGATATATGCAGTATAAAGTTTCCAAAAAAGCCCTCGGCATAACGGGCAGTTTCAGAATAAACTTCAAAATCGCCGATAACGTTACCGATCCTGCGGATATATCTTCTTATTATATCACGGGCGAAGCGGCTCCCGTCGGCAGACTGAACTATATCTTTAAAGGTTAAAAAGGAGGAATTTTATGAAATTCAGAAAACTTCTCGCGTGTTGCGTCGCGGTCGCGCTCTCGGTTTCGCTTTTCGCGGCGATAAGCCCCTCGAAAGCGTCGGCGGCAGCCCCTGCGGCGTTCACGACCACTCAGGAAGGCGTGGCGGTTAAAACCACGTCCAAGGGAATCACGACAGCTACGGGAAAGGCGGGCGAACTTATGACGCTTACCTATTCCGAAAAAGTCGATTTCTCTGAAGGCGCGTCTTTTCAGTACGTTATCCCCAAAATCACGGATACGGACGCCGATTCGGCAGCGCGTACCTCGGGCAAGAATTACATTCTCGCCACGGTGAAAAACGACGCGGGTTACGGCGTGGAATTCAAGATTTACGCTCTGTATTCCAAAACCGCAACCACACATCTCGGCAAAATGCAGGTAGACGTGACTTATCTCGACCCGACGATCACGAAAAACAAAGGCGACTACTCAACGGGCAGACAGTATCTCGAAACGTTTACCACCTATATGAACGTTGAAGATACTTTCCACACGATCGACGTTCACAAAGAGAGCGGAATGTGGTTCTTCGCGTCCGACGGACTGAGCGCGTTGCCCGTTACGGCGATCAACAAAAACCTTACCTTGGGCGAATGTTCCGTTACGTTTGCAATGTACGCGCAGAGCGTTGCGCCGACGGTAAAGATTTACCCCGTTACGACGGGCGTTCTTAAAAGTTACGTGATCGACGGCTTTATGCAACTCGGCAGCGACGTGGTTACCGAAAACGGCGACGACACCGTTAAAATCAAAGTTGCGGACAAACTCGCCGCGGAAAATCCCGGGCAACTTATCCGTTACAGAGAGCAACTCATAAGCACCGTGGGATACGACGTTCGTCAGCCTATCAACATCGAATACAGTTACGACGTTAGCAACGCTTCCGCCGTATGGTACGCGTTAGGTCTCGGCCGCCCGGACGTTCTCGAATCGATTTCCAAAATCAAATACGACGTGAACGCCACCAACGGAGAGGCTAAAGGCGGTTATAACGACGGACTTGCCTCCAAAAACGACGGTATAATGATTCAGACGACGACCGGCCTTGCTCAGCCCACTTATCCGGGGCAGAACAGCCGCCTTGCGCCTTACAAGACAAACTCAAAGTCCAAACCTTACGCCGGCAGAGAGGATATGGATATCGTAACGTTCATCGTCAAGGAAAACGGAACGAATATGTATATGAACGGTACGCTTATTTTCGACAATCTCGTAACCAAACTCAGCGACTTTGCCGACAGCGACTATCTCGCTTATCCTTATTTCCACTTCTTTGAAGATAACGCGAACACCGAAAAAGGCAATACCATCGTTATAAAGGGCGTCAACGCCGCGCGCAGAACGGACGACAAAGCCCTTAAAATCGTAGGCGGTTCAAACACGAATCTCGAAGTTGAAGTAGACGATATCGACAACGGCGATATCACTCTCCGTCATTACGCGGACGGCGAACTCGTCGATGTTGACGCTTCTCTTTATTCTTACGATAAAACGACTCACAAACTCACCGTTAATTACGCTTATTTCGACGGAAAGGCTTACGACGTTTATAAGCTTTACGCGAGAAACAACAGCGGCAGCGAAGAAATCGCCGTGAGATTCTCCGATCCTTCTCTCGTAACTCTCCCCGCTTCCACCGATAAAGAGGTTTATACCTGGGTTAAGGGCGGAACGGAAGATCTCGTGGTTACGGTTGATATTCACAACGGCACGTACGTGTCCTTCTCGGGCGGCGGTATTTCTTCTTCGCAGTATAAATACGCGCCGGGCGAAAACACGACAATCGGCACGATTACCCTTTCAAAATCCTACCTTAACGGCAAAAAAGCGGGTTCTTACACTTACACAATCAGGACAACCAACGTTGAGGAAGAAACTTTCACTTGTACGTTTAAAATTCAAGTGAAGAACGCGGACGAAGAGGACGATTCTTCTTCGGGCAGCGAAAGCGCTCCTGCCGAATCGATCTCTGCGGGAGATAACACGTCTTCCGGCGGCAGCGCGGGCGGCGAAACCACGAGCGGCGGCAAAGGATGCAAAGGCGCTCTCGGCGGAATCGGCTTGTTCACGCTTGCGGGAATGGCGGCGGCGGTCTGCATAGCAAAAAAGAAAAACAAATAATGAAATTTACGGAAAACCGTAAAAATAATAATTAATTATAGGGAGAAACTGTATGGAAAGAAAACTTTTCAAAAAACTTATCGTAACTGCGCTCTGCGCGGCAACGATAACATGCGCAGGCATTGCTGGCGCAGGGCTCGTCAACGCGTTTTCGTCACAACCGATAACGGCAAGCGCCGCGGAGGAAGTTACCGAACGCAAAGACGTTAAAATAACCAAAATCGACAATGAATATGGCACTCAGACTTGCGTCCACTTCAATCTTGAAGGAAGAGGCGGAAACGGCACAAACGTAAACAACTTAACCGGCGTAGGCGATTATATTTATTATAACCGCGAATCCTGCCTTAACGCCAAATTCGACGTTCATATGAGAAGCGATATGTTCTGGTTTTACCCGAAGGCGGGAACCACTCTTGCCGTAGGCGATACTCTTACGTTCGTGAAAGGACTCCACTTCCCTATTGTCACAAACGACGGCGAAGCGGTCGCTTCTTATCAGGACTATCTCGGCGAAACAACCGTTTGGGAATACACGGAATCCGGTTGGGTAAACAAAACCGAAGAGAATAAAAAAACCGAACAACAAGTTACGATAACCGGACTCGGCGGTGGCGTCGGAAACGGCGAAACCTTCAAGACGAACTACAACACAAATGGAAATAATGATATGAATTATACATTTGTTCAGAAATGGATTGAAGCAAAAGGTTATCTTCTTTTAAACGGCGAACCGTATAACAACGGAGATATTCACTGCATGAGCGGTAACTTCTATGTTTATCCGTCGACTGCTTTCAACGTGGGCGATACCATTACCGTTCTCGAAGGTCTTCACATGCCCGCCAACGCCACAAACACTTGGGGACAAAATCCTGCATATACCGAACAAACTTACTCGGGTTACATCGCCGAAACGTTCACTATCGAATATACAAGTGCAGGCTGGGTTAAAAAGGCAGAAGCCGGCGAACCCAACACTCTGAAAGACGTCACCGCTTTAACGGAAAACGAAGCCGGCGCGACTATGCCCGCAACTTATTCCTTCACGATGAATTTCAACCTCAGAGTGAGCAAGGACGAACTTACCGAACTCGAAAAAGACGACAACTACGCCGCAAACATCTATATCAACGGCAAGAGCGTTAAGGAATGGAACGCAACTACTACCGCCGAAGATAACGACGGCGAAATTATCCCCGCGATTTCTGTTTCCGCTTACGGCGCAGGAATAACGCTTAGCGTCGTTAAATCCACGAATATCATCAAAGCGGGCGAGGGCTTCTCGGCTAAAGTCGGCAAAGAATTCGTCTGCTCCACCGGCAATATCATCGAAGAGGACATCACGAGATATTATCTTCCCGAACTCGAATACTGGACGAACGTCGAGCCTTATGAAATTCAGAAAACTCAGGCGTTGACTATCAAAAACGTAGGCGCGTTTGAAATTATCGACGGCGGCGCGAACGGCGTTGTATTCTTCAATTTCAACGAGAACATCGCTTCCAAGCAACTCCTCGCTTATAACTTCCACCCCGCTTATATGAAAACTCTTCCCGCGGCGTACCCCGTCGATCTTGCGGACGAATTTGCGGCAAGCGGAGCAACCGTTAACTTCATCAACCACGTTGTAATCAACGGCAAGACCATCGCGGAATACTGGAAAGACCTTTCCGGCGCGCAGGCTAAATCCAGCCGTTTCGAATGTCATATCCTTGCTACTTCCGCAGGCGTTGACCGCATCAGAATAGGCTCGAACGTTTCTAACGGATTCGACGGCAACTCCGCAATCACGGTAACCCTTAAAGAGGGGCTTGTGTTCTACGGCGGCGCGTATCTCGACCACGACGTAACTTTGACTTACACTCCCGCAAACGGCGACGTTGCCGCTTCCACGGTTTACTCCTCCGCGGCAAAGACTATCGAACTTGCGGCAGACGAAACCAATCTCGTAGCAGGCAACACCGCCAACCTCACGGCTACGGTCGCTCCTGCGGACTACACCGGCGAACTCGTTTACGAAGTTTCCGATAACACCGTGGTTTCCGTTACGGACGGCGTTATCACCGCTCTCAAGGCAGGCGTCGCGACGATTACCGCTAAGGTAGGCGACGTTATCTCGAACGAAGTTACGATAACCGTTAAGAACCCCGCCGCTACGGCAATCGCTATCGCGGCAGACAAAACCGAACTCGAAGTTTCGCAGACCGCGAAAATCACCCCGACCGTAACTCCCGCCGAATACGACGGAACGCTCGTTTACGTTGTTTCCGACAACACCGTAGTTACCGTTTCAGCGGACGGCGTTATCACCGCTCTTAAGGCAGGTACGGCAACGATTACCGCCAAGATCGGCGACGAACTCGTTTCCAACGAAATCACCGTCACCGTAACCGAAAAAGAAGAACCCGTCACGCCCGGCGAATCGACAAGCGAAAGCGATTCCGCAAGCGCGGGAGAATCTGCCGACGCAAGCGAATCCACCGGCGGCGACTCTGCAAATACGGGAGATTCCGCAAGCGCGGGCAACTCTGCTTCCGGTAACGGATCCACCGGCAGTTCCGGATGCGGCGGCGCGGTAAGCGCAGGCTTGTTCGGGATTCTCGGTCTCGGCATCGGCGCGGCTGTTGTTGCGTTCAAGAAGAAAAAAGACTGATTTATCCGTAAAAGATAAAACCGATTAATCGGTCGATTGATAAGACAGGCTCGCCGCTTTTATAAAAAAGCGGCGAGCCTTTTACGTTTTTTAATTAAAAGCTGACAAATAGCGCTATTTGCTTGAAAAAAATAAAAAAACATTGTATAATTTTAAATAGTTAACAGTTGCCGAAGATAATTTTCGGCAACTTACGTGTGCCTGTAGCGCAATTGGATAGAGTTTCAGATTCCGATTCTGACGGTTGCAGGTTCGAATCCTGTCAGGCACACCATTTTAGGGCGTTCGCTATTCGCAACCGCCCCTTTTTTTTGCGCCTGACCGGCTGACGAAATAACGTAGCGCTCCGTCGGGCTTCCTCGCCTTCGCTTACCGCCCGCGCTTTGCGGGCGGACGAATCCTGTCAGGCACACCAAACCTATCGGTCTGTAAGTTTTTTCCTGCAGACCGTTATTTGGTTGAAAAGCACCATGTAATATGTTATAATAAGGCAAAGGCAAATCGAAATTTGAGGATAAACCATATGTGTATCATCATAAAAAGAATGGAAACGGACGAAGAAATCAGAGGAAAAGCATATGTTCACTGGAAATCCTGGCATGAGACTTATTCCGGGGTCGTTAGTCAGGAATACCTTGACAAATTAACTTATAAGAAATGCGAAAGTATGGCGTTCAGTTGGCGAGATAATTTGATTGTCGCGATGGACGGAAATACTGTAATTGGGTTTGTTTGTTATGGAAATCATGGGGAGGAATCTACAAATGCCGGAGAAATATTTGCATTATACGTTCTGTCAGAATACTATGGGACGGGCGTGGGACTGAGACTGATGCAAGCGGGCTTGAAGGAGTTGTCAACTTATCCGGAAGTATATCTATGGGTTTTGAAAGACAACAAACGTGCTATACGGTTTTATGAAAAATGTGGATTTGTCCTTACTGGGAAAAGTATGATAAATGCAAAAATCAATGCAGCAGAAATCGAAATGAAATTGACTTTATAAATTCCTGTTTGTCGAGACACTTATCGTCCGACACACTCCCAAAAATCGCCCGACAAACGAGATTTTTTCGTATGCTCACAAGTGTGACGGTCTGTAAGTTTTTTCTTGCAGACCGTTATTTTTACATCGATGAAACGATTGAAAAACGCCGTATAATATGCTAAAATAAAGGTGATGATAATTCGGAATTTATGGAGGAAGCAAGCATGCTGAACAACAAAGAGTTCGACCTTTGGGCTGATGGTTATGACAAAACCGTCGGCATTTCCGATGAGGAAAACACATACCCTTTTGCCGGTTATAAAAAAGTTCTCGGGTTTATTTTTCAGACCATAATGGAAACCAAAAATGCCGTTGTGCTGGATATCGGATTCGGAACAGGCGCATTAACGACAAAACTATACGAGCAGGGCTGCTCAATTTACGGGCAGGATTTTTCATCAAGAATGATTGTGTTGGCATCTGAGAAAATGCCGGATGCGCATTTATATCAGGGGGACTTTTCAAAAGGGCTTGTCAAACCATTGCGAAACTGTCGTTATGATTATATTGTTGCGACATACTCTCTGCATCATTTGACGGATACTCAAAAGGTCGACTTCCTTTTAGACTTGCGTAACTACTTAAAGGAAAACGGTAAAATTATAATCGGTGATGTTGTCTTTGAAACACGAAAGGATTTAGAACGGTGTAAATTGAAGGCTGGAAACGCATGGGATAATGATGAAATTTACTTTGTCGTTGAAGAATTGAGAAAAGATTTTCCGGGTATTTCATTTATGCAAATGTCCGATTGCGCAGGCGTCCTGATTTTGGACCGATAACTTTCTGTTTAATCTGGCATACCCTGCAACAACTCCGCTTATTTCATAAATCACCACTCAAATCACACCCTATAAGTCGATTATCGGCTCATTTCTTTGTTGATAAACTTAAGCAAATACCCCGTCCGCATAGCGGGTGGATATTTACTATATCTATGTTAACCTTTTTTGAACCACGCGACTAACGTTACCTCCCGTTTTGTTGTTTTGATTTGTTGTTACTTTTTACGGCGAGCGATAAAATTTGTAATATGCCGTTATTGCTCCTCCTCTTCTTTGGTTTTGAGTATAAAAAAGCCGCCGAAACCTTTACGCTTCAACGACTGTAAGCATTGCCGAATTTACGTTTCTGAACGTGCCGAAATGCAGTTGCAAAATCATTTGATGTATCCGTTTTCGGTAAGCCACAAGAGATTTTCGTCGTTTTCGCTTATAAAATCAAAATCGTAATCGGCGATTTTGCAATCCTTGCCCACAAAATAATCAAGCCGCTTTTCAAGATCGTCTTTCGGAATTAATCGGCTTAGTTATACCGAAAATCCGCTTTAATTCCATATGAGCCCATGCGTAAACGGGGTTGCTGCAAAGGTTGGTGATTTCCGTTAACTTGCAAAACTTGCCGTTAATCGACTTATAGCCCGTTATATAGTCCTCAGAAACGCAGCAAAGCCGCACCGCGCGCCACTTGTAATGGGGTCGCCCGAAAGCCACAGTTCGCCTATATCCGAAAAGGTTTTATCTTCCTTAATCGCCTTGTCGCCAAGATGACAAAGATAGTCGATTATAGACAAATCATCGCTCGGGGTTTCGTCGCTCCAACTTTGCATTCATTCAAATCTTTATTTCACTCTTCTATGAATTTTATAATAGGTTCGACATTCTCAAGCGAATGAGGATGATGATCGCAATCGGGTTTTGTAATGACCGTTATCGATAAGCCGTTCGCCGCGTAATAGTCAGCCAGGATTTTGCCGTTTTCGTTATACGGCACGGTTGAATCTTTAAGTCCTGCGACCAAAAGAATTTTGTGCCCGCTTCGGGAAAATTCAGGCAATCTGTCAATCGGACTGAAATTGTACATTTGGAACGTGTTTTCGTCCAAAAGATACTCGTTTAATAACTGAATATGCTCCGCACTACCCTTCGGCGGCCACGATCTAAGGTTGAGAACGGGCGCGTCGAGATAGATTTTATCCACATATTCCGGGTAATAAAGCGCGTAGTTAAAGACATAAAGTCCGCCTCTTGAAAAACCGAAAAGACAAGGTCTTGCGGTAAAGCCGAATTTTTCGGTTAAATGCAAATGGAATTTATGCATAAGCCGCACCGCACGATCGCTGCCGTACATATCGTTTATCTGATAATACACGCGGGCATAGCCCATATTTAAAAGAGTTTGCTCCGCTTTATCGAACGCGTAGAAAAACTCGGTTTTCCAAAGCCATTTACCGTTAAAATTATCAGGTATAAGAACTGTCGCGTTGTACCCGTTGAACGTAAATTCGTGTTTTTTCATCGTTTTAATAAACTTTTACACTCCGCTGTATGCCGAGAAACCGCCGTCTACGGGGATAACCGTTCCCGTCACGAAACCGCTTGCTTTATCGTCGCAAAGCCACAATAAACAACCTATAAGGTCACTTATCTCGCCGAACTTCTTCATCGGAGTCGCCGCTAAGATCTTGCCCGTTCTTGCCGTCGGCGTGCCGTCTTCATTATACAAAAGCGCGCGATTCTGGTTTGTCACGAAGAACCCGGGCGCGATTGCGTTGCAACGGATATTGCACGGCGCAAAGTGAACGGCGAGCCATTCGGTAAAGTTTGACACGCCCGCTTTCGCCGCGGAATACGCGGGAATTTTGGTAAGCGGACGAAAAGCGTTCATCGACGAAATGTTTATGATATTGCCGCCAGTTTTCACCATTCCTTCGGCGAAAACCTGCGTTACCAGAAACGCCGAAGTGATATTAAGGTCGAAAACAAATTTAAGCCCGCTTTCATCGAGCGCGAAAAAATCTTTTAACCCCTCTGTTCCGAGCATTTCGGGCGACATGGTTTCGTTGTCGCAAGTGGCTTTCGGGTTGTTTCCGCCCGCGCCGTTAATCAGGATATCCACCTTGCCGAATGCGCCGATAATCGTGCTATAGGCGGACTTTATGCTTTCTTTGTCCAAACAGTTACAACGAATCGCAATCGCGTTTTCGCCTATTTCGGTAGCGACTTTTTCGGCTGCGTCATAGTTAATATCAAGCAGTGCAACCTGCGCGCCGCAAGCGGCAAGAGCCTTTGCGAACTCGCCGCAGATTATTCCGCCCGCGCCCGTTATCGCCACGCTCTTTCCGTTTAAGTCTATTTCAAAAGGTAAATCGTACATTTTTCTTTCTCCTTATTTTTTCAAATCTTTTTGCACTGCCTCGAAAACGCCGTTTAAGTACGCCGCGCCGAGCGCACGGTCGTAAAGCCCGTAACCGGGTTTTGCGTTTTCACCCCAGATATTTCTTCCGTGATCGGGGCGCAAATATCCGTCAAATCCGTTTTCGACGAGAGCGCGGACTATCGAATAGATATCCACGTTGCCGTCCGCCGTCCGATGTCCGTTTTCGTAAAAATCAGTGTCGCTTGTGAACTTCAACTGACGAAGATGTGCGAAATATATTCGCTTTGCATACTTCGCCGCCATTTTAGGCAAATCGTTGAATCTGCCCGCGCCAAGCGAACCCGTGCAGAACGTGATTCCGTTATGCGGATCGGGCACGGCGGCGAACAATCTGTCGTAATCTTCTTCCCTGCCCACGATTCTCGGCAGTCCGAAAATATCCCACGGCGGATCGTCGGGGTGAATCGCCATATTCACTCCGGCCTCGTTACACGCGGGCATAATTCCGTTAAGGAAATACACGAGGTTTTCAAACAATTTCTCGTGCGTCATTCCCTCGTATTCTTTAAGCAGCCCGTTGAGTTGTTCGGGCGAATAACTTTCGTCCCAGCCGGGCAAGCGCAAGTTATGCTTGTCCAACTTGTTGAAATCGGCTTCGCTATAAGAAAGCGAAGTTGAACCGTCGGCGTGTTTATAGTATAAATTCGTCCTGAACCAATCGAACACAGGCATAAAGTTGTAGCAAACGCACTTTACGCCAACCTTGCCGCAGTTGATTATGTTCTGCGCATAGTTTGCGATGAGTTTATCCCGCGTGGGCTTGCCGAGTTTTATATCTTCGTGAACGGGAATGGATTCGATAACTTCCATTTCAAGCCCGGCGTTATCGCAAAGACTTTTCAGCCGTTCAAGTTTTGAAAGTTCCCATACGTCACCCACGGGAACGTCGTAAACGGCGGTAACAACGCCCGTCATTCCCTGTATTTGTTTTATGTAATTAAGAGGTATGCAATCTTTTTCGCCATACCAGCGGAATGTAAGTTTCATATTATTTCCTTATGTTTTTATACATGGGGCCGTAAGCCTCGCAAGCGCGGTAGTCCCGACCTTCTTTATCCATTCCGAACGCATTCCATCACGCACCCGAGTTGATAAGGTGAATAAAGCCGTCCGCTTCTTTTGCATGACCTTCAAGTTCGTAACCTGTAACGCGTTTAACCGATTCGCCCGACCAGTAGGTACGAACGTCCGCAAACATCTGCGCCCTGCCGGTGAGCAACTTCATAAACAACATGCTCGTTGCGTTGAGTGTGTCGTTTTCCGTGTTGTCGAAGTCGGAGCGGCATTTTTCTTTTACCCATGCGAGTGCCTTTTTATATTCCGCTTTGTCGTAAATGCCTTCGGTCATTCTGCGGATAATTTCAACTTCGTCGACCGATTCAACTTCCCCAATCATTCTGCCTTAATACGGTTTTAGTGGTTTGATAAACATTCAATATAAAACGCCCAATCCTCGCGGCTGAAAAAATGTACGCCGTCGCGGACGAAAAACGCTATCTCTCCTCCGACGTTCTTTTCGCCGACTTTAAGCGGCTTTTTTGCGGGGTTCAGCCCGATTAAGCCGAGTTCTTTATATGCCTCGCTCGCCGCTTCGGCGCATAAATATTGCGCGTCGGTATCAGCCCAGTCGTCCTCGCTTGCCGCCACGATAAAAACTTTTCTCGGAGCGACGGACGCCATTAAATAATGTTGATCAAACGGCATTTCGTACTCTTTTTCAGCGTATTTTTTGAAGTTCGGAGTAAACCAGAACGGAAAAACGTCCGTGATTACCTTGATTGTTTCGCCGTGCTTATCACGGGAAATCGCCGCGCCGCAGCACCCCGAGCAGTTTACCATACAGCCTGCAAAAATATCGTATTTCGCCGCGGTAAGCAAAGCGGTTTTCCCGAGCCTCGAATGTCCCGCGACGTACAATTTCTCTTTAACCGTCAGCCCCTCGTTTATAAGGTATTCGCCGACGATTTTTGCGGCGTACGCCCAAAGCGACAGTTTTCCGGGAGCGTAGCTATCCGAGCGATCGCAAAAAAGCGGCGCTATTCCGCTCGAAAAATCGCCGTCGTCTGTGGAAATTTCCTTATAATAAAGGTGTGCGACGGCAATTCCTCCGTCCATAAGTTCTTCCACCGGGCAATACTTTGTCGGAAGATATTTCATAAAATCGAGATGCACGACGAAATTATACGATTTTATTTTAGTCGGGATAAACACGTCCGCAACAAAAGTTGCCGATTTACCGTTTTTTTCAAGCAAAAACTCCAAAGCGGTATGTTTCGCTTTGTTGCAGAAAAAATACCCGTAATCGCCGTCGAATTTCTCGTCCGTGACGTTATTTACGCTTATTTTTAATCCGCTTTCGTCGATTTCGCCGTATTCTTCCCGCACGATTTTGCTTAAAGTTTTTTCACGGGAAAACTTCCCGTTTTTCCTTAAATAATCGGGCAGACTAAACCCTTTCGGGTACCTGTTTCCGATTAAAACGGAATTAAATTCTAAATTTTTCATATTAAACTATTTTACCGAAATACAACTTTACTCCGTTCGGTATTTTCGCAAGCGAAACGTCATTTAAATGAGCAATCCCGCTGCTTTCGCCGAGTTCTGCAAAAGTAGTATCGCATTTTGTAAGGTTTTGTTCGTTTATAACTTTTCCGCCCGTCTTCTGAACGCCGCAAACGGAATATTTCACGCCGCCGAAAAGCAGCCTTACGTTGGAAACGAAAATCGAATCTTCGCCGAAACTCTCTAATACAACGTATTCGACGGGTTTATTTTTCATCGCGAAACGAACGGTTGCCGTTCCGCCGAGGTCAAACGTAACAGCTTCGGGTTTAACGCTTCCGAAATACAGTTCGCTTTCGGCTTTTTCACCCGCATATTTAACGATAATCTTCATTTTCGGCGAACCGAATCCGTCTGGCGTTACCGTATCGAGATATAAAATTCCGCAACCTCTGTTTGCCTCTATCGACTGTTTTATTTTCAAAACAAGCGTTTTTCGGCGTGTCCTTTCCGCTTCCATAAGTCCGCCCGAACTCACAATTCCGTCGCGGTACTTTTTCCACAGATAATCGGCGTTTTTGTTGATTTCTTCAAAGTCTTTCTCCGCTTCGTCAAGCGTAGCGAAAATTTCGTTAAAATCGGCAACGCCGTTTCCGAAATTTTCCTTTTCGTATTCGTCGAAAACCTTATACCCCATAGAGTTTATCATATATGTAAGGTATTTTTCAAGCGAAAAATCATAAATATCGAGTAAAATATCGCGTTTTTCCTCGCCTACGCGATTTTCGTCCGCGAGAACGCCCCGCAATTTATCCGTAAAATCTTTTAAAGCGTTTCTGTAAAGTTGTTTTATGAAATTGTCGTCCTCGGCTTTAACGCCTATATTCGTGCCGATAAGGCAGGACGTTAAAACCTGATTTTCAAGCAATAGTTTTGCAATTTCTCTGTCTCCGATTACCTCTTCATACACCTTAACTTTATCATCGGAATTTTTAATTTGTCCGTTCCAAAGTTTCCCGCAAAGGGCTATAAGGGGATAAATTCCGTTATAGAAACTCGCCGCGCGTTCCCAGATCGTAAGGATTGCGCCCATCGGCTTATGCTTCAATGCATAATCGGTTAAAGTATCCACATTATACGTCGAAGAAGCGTTGCTTCCGTACGCGCAGAAAATATACTCGAATCCTAAGCGGTCGTAAACGGAAAGCCAATCTTTTCTCACTCTGTTCGTCCAATGACCTTTGGTCTCCGATCCGATAAATACGTAATTCCAATGGCATAAAATTATATCTCGCGGCAAAGCGTCAACTATGTCGTAATACTCGAAAAAGTCGTCCCACATAAGCATGGTTTTGCCCATGCTTTTCGCAAGTTCGTAATCGTGCATAACTTGCGAGAAGAAAATACCTTTCTTGGTTTCGCCCGCTTTAAGGCGAGCCTTACATCTCGGACACTCGGCAAACTCGAACACCTCGTCCAACCCCATGTGAACGTATTTTCCATGGAAAACGGAACAAATTTCCGTAATGTATGCGTCAAAAAACTTATTGAACTCGGGATTACTTGTGCAGCCGACCGCTCCGCGTTTAAACCGTTCGGAAGACCAGCCTCTGCCTTCAATTCTTTCGTCTTTAAATTCGGAAAGGCTTGCGGCTTCTTTGTATTGCAATAGTTTTTCGATATGATAAAAGTTCTCGAACGCGGGAATTGCGAGCAGCCCTTTATCTTCTATATAGTCCGCAATCTCCTTGATTTCGGTCATCGAATAAGTGTCGTCCTCATCGAAAAAAGGCGTGACTTTTGTTCTTATTGAACACTCTAAATACAGAATAATCGTGTTATAGCCCCACTTTTCGGCGTTATCCACGAAATTTTTTATAAACTCGATTTTCTCTTTTTGTCTTCCGAGATCTATTTGTACGGCAACGATTTTCATTGTTTTCCTTTATCTTATTTCATTCCAGACAGCCATGTTGCATTTTTCGCTGTCGTAATTTTTACCTGCGGACGAATAATCGCAAAGGGTTATTTCTCCGTCTTTCGTTTTTACCTTTACCGTCTCGTTCGTGTAAAACTTATCGTTTTTAACGAGTTTGGAAATCGTTCCGCCCGATTTTTTCGATACTGCGACGGGTTTTCTTAAATCTTCGCCGAACCTCTCGTCTCTCGCGAGCGCGACGGGACCTCTTTCAAACCCGACCTTTCCGTTTAAAATTATTCTTTCGACTTTCATCGGCATCGAAACGACTATTTTATCGCCGTTTTTAACCTTAACGACGGCGTAGCCTTTTTCTTCCGCAAATCCCGTTTCTTTACCGTCTGCCGACACCGAGAATTTTTTCGTCCATTTCGGTATACGCAGGAAAAGCGTCGTTTCGC
>URKE01000021.1 GCA_900548285.1 uncultured Eubacteriales bacterium
CCGAACGGTCGCGGAAAATGGCGAAAAAGACGCCTTTTCGGTAATTAGTGATAACAAATGGAATCCCTAATAATCAAAGTTTTTTAAGAACCTCGCCGACAAGTTTCATATCGACTTTGCCCGCATAGTTGGTTTTAAAGTGTTTCATAACCGAAGGTACGGTTTTGTCGTCGAGTTTTTCGATTATGGCCTTAATTTCTTCCTCGGAAAGAAGTTTCGGAAGGTATTTTTTAACCGTTTCGATCTGATGATCGAGGCTCGCCACCGTTTCCGCTCTTCCCGCTTTGACAAACCCCTCTCTTTCCTCAATAAGTTCGTTTACGGTTTTCTGCAAAATTTTGGTAACGTCCGCGTCCGTCATTTCCTCGCCGGCGGCCTTTTTCTCTATACCCGCAAGCATAAGCTTGTTGATAACCACGTTAAGCGCGGCTACGGCATCCTTATCGTGAGCCTTCATCGCTTCTATTTTTACTTTTTTGAAATCTTCTATCTGCATATTCTTATTCTCCTTTTCGCTCTTTCGGATATATTTTAATCTCGGATTCTGAAAATGTCAAGCGCATTGCGATATGCCAGCCAAGAATAATAAAATGAACCTTGCCAAAACTCTGCGATTACCGGGCTATCCGTTCAATATCGTTATGATATGCGGAGAGTTCAAACAATTGCCCGAACCGCGGAAAGGTCGGCTGAAAATCAAAGAATTTATCTAATATTTTTGAGAAAAAACCTATAATAGCGCCGTTTATGACAGCCATGACGAGCGTTCCCCAACCGATCCCTTCCATCTTGCCGAAAAACACGAAAGTCATAACAATGCTTGCCGTTAAACACGATAAATCGACAATCGTTTTGAGAACGGATATTTTTATACCGTATCTCGACGAAACGGCTTTTACGAAAAAGTCGTAAACCTGCGGATAAAAATAGGTTTTAAAAAACAGCGAAATCGAAAACGAGGTTATAATTACGCCCGAAACAAACATAATCGCTCTGAGCCATATATCTATGCTCACAGAGGGCGTTATCGCCGGATTGAAAAACGGAATCATTCTCCACAGGTCGAGAACCATACCGTAAATAAGGCAGGTTACAAAGGAAAACAAGTAAACAAACCTGAATTTTCTCAAAATTACACAAAGAACAACGAACAACCCCGCCTGAATCACGTATTCGGCTTGTCCGAATGTCAGGACGCCCGTTTTCAGGCTCAATAAGTAAGCCGGCGCAACTATCATCGAAATTCCGAAATCCGCGGCGGAAAGCATCGCGACCGCGAACGATAACAGGATTATCGCCGCAACGTACGTCGCTTCGCTCGACAATTTGATTTTGTGTTTTTCGTTGGTTTGTACGTTATTTTCCATAGGTTTATTCACTCCTTTTCTTTTGCAATATTTCGCCAAAATAAAACGCCGCGCGCATAATAAGCGCATGGCGAAAAATGAGATCGTTCTCAGAAAAATCCATACCGATTTTGTGTTTTAATTATATTACAAAAAAATATGATTGTCAAGCGCAGAAAAGGTGGTTTTATTTTTTGCAAAAAACAATCGTTTATCGACTTATAGACCGACTTATATCGGCAGATCCTTCAATATACGCAACTATGAACGCAATCCCCGTTTAATTTTTTGAAAAAAGACCCGCGAAACAGACGCAGGTCTTTTGCCTTATTCAATTGTTATTTCTCGTAAGGCTTTTCGCCGTACAACGACTGCATAAGGTCGTCGTATTTCTTCATTTTATCGTATTGCTTCAGTTCGATATCGCTGTCGAAATCGAGAAGGCGTTGTTTTTCCGCTTTCGTGAGTTTCGTCGGGACTTCCACGGTTACCGTCACGAACAAACTACCCGTTCCGTAACGCGAGGATATTCCCTTGCCGCGAATCTGGAATACTTTCCCCGATTGAGTTCCGTCGGGGATATCGAGCCACACGGCGTCGTCAAGCGTGGGAACTTTAACCTTTCCGCCGAGCGCGGCAGTCGTGAAACTGATGGGCAGATCGACGTAAAGGTCGAATTTGTTTCTTTTGAAAATCTTATGCGGCTGAACTTTGAAAACCACGATAAGATCACCCGGTTCGCCGCCCGTCGTAGAGGCTTCGCCGTATCCTTTTTTTGTGATGTAACTGTTCGTATCCGCGCCGGCGGGAATGTTGAGCGTTATCGACGTGGATTTACGCTGATAACCTCTTCCTCCGCACGTGGGACATTTTTCTATGATTATCTTGCCGGTGCCGCCGCAAGCGTCGCAGGCGCGCTGTTGAACGGTTCTGAAAATGCTGTTGCCGGACACGTATTGTATAGTACCCGTACCCTTACATTTTTCGCACTGCTTATAAGACGTGCCGTTCTTCGCGCCCGTGGATCTGCAATCGGGGCAAGGCTCTTTTCTGTTGTAAGTTATGGTTTTCGTGCAGCCTTTCGCGGCGTCGAGGAAGGACAACTCCACTTCGAGATTGATATCCTCGCCGTCCGAACGCGCGGACGCTCTGCCTCCGCGATCCGAACCCGAAAACGCACCGAAAATGTCGCCGAAAATGTCGCCGAAACCTCCGAAACCGCCCGCGCTCGATGAACCGCTCCCGAATCCGCCGAATCCGCCGAAATTACCCGACCCCATTCCGGGATGTTCGAGTTCCATATCGTACTGCTGACGTTTTTGCGGATCGGATAAAACTTCGTTGGCTTCGTTTATCTCTTTGAATTTTTTTGCGCATTCTTCGTCGTTGGGGTGAAGGTCGGGATGATACTGACGGGCAAGTTTTCTGTAAGCCGCTTTTATATCGTCCTGCGATGCCTTTTTATCCACACCGAGAACTTCGTAATAATTTTTTGCCATATATTATACCTATGTACGCCTTTGCGCGGGCGGGCATTCGCCCGCCCGCGCACAAAACGTTATGCGTTATTTGAATTTTGCTTTCTCTTCCGAAAATCCGGCTGCCCGGGAATTATGCTTTCGGAAATCAGTTCTGGTGGAATTCGGTTTCGCCGTCGTCCGCGCCTGCTCCGCCGTCGGGATTTGCGCCCGCCGCCTGAGCGTTTGCCGAAGCCTGCTGATAAAGTTTCGTGAATACCGGTTCGATATCTTTGGAAAGTTTTTCGGTTGCGGCGACGATCTTGTCGTTATCGTCCGAATTAAGCGCGTCCTTAGCCTCTTTAACGGCGTTTTCTACAACCGTTTTATCTTCTTCCGAAACTTTGTCGCCGCTGTCTTTCATAGTCTTTTCAACCTGGAAGATAAGGCTGTCGAGTTTGTTCTTGTTTTCGACCGCTTCTTTTCTCTTCTTATCTTCGGCTTCGTACATTTCGGCTTCCTTAACGGCTTTCTGAATATCTTCTTCCGAAAGGTTCGTGGAGGAAGTGATGGTTATATCAGCCGCTTTCTGAGTTCCGAGATCCTTTGCCGTTACGTGAACGATACCGTTCGCGTCGATATCGAACGTGACTTCGATCTGAGGAATACCTCTCGGAGCGGGAGCGATTCCGCCGAGGTTGAACTGACCGAGCGTTTTGTTGTCCTTTGCGAACTGTCTTTCGCCCTGAAGAACGTGGATAGTAACTTCGGACTGATTATCGGCCGCCGTGGAGAATACCTGGGATTTCTTAACGGGAATCGTCGTGTTCTTTTCGATGAGTTTTGTGAATACGCCGCCGAGGGTTTCGATACCGAGCGACAACGGAGTTACGTCGAGAAGAAGAACGTCCTTTACTTCACCCGTTAAAACGCCGCCCTGAATCGCCGCGCCGATAGCAACGCATTCGTCGGGGTTGATGCCCTTGAACGGTTCTTTGCCCGTTTCGCATTTAACGGCTTCCACAACAGCGGGGATACGAGTCGAGCCGCCGACGAGGATAACTTTTTCGATATCCTTATAGGTAAGACCGGCGTCTTTCATAGCCTGACGCATGGGAGCCTTCGTCGATTCTACGAGATCGCCCGTCATGGTGTCGAATTTATCTTTGGTAAGCGTTACGTCAAGGTGCTTAGGACCGTTGGCGTCCGCGGTGATGAACGGAAGGTTGATGTTGGTGGAACTCATGCTGGAAAGTTCGATTTTAGCCTTTTCCGCCGCCTCCTTGATTCTCTGCATAGCCATCTTATCTTTCGAGAGGTCGATGCCTTCTTTCGCTTTGAAATCGTCGACGACGTAATCCATAATTCTCTTATCGAAATCGTCGCCGCCGAGCATGCAGTTACCGTTGGTGGCAAGAACCTCGAACACTCCGTCTCCTATATCGAGAATGGACACGTCGAACGTGCCGCCGCCGAGATCGTAAATCATGACCTTATGCGAAGTTTTATCCTTATCGAGTCCGTAAGCAAGAGCCGCCGCCGTGGGTTCGTTGATAATACGAAGCACGTTCAAGCCCGCGATTTTGCCTGCGTCCTTTGTTGCCTGTCTTTGACTGTCCGTGAAGTATGCGGGGCAGGTGATGACGGCGTCCTTAACGGGTTCGCCGAGATAAGCCTCCGCGTCCTTTTTAAGTTTCGCAAGAATCATTGCGGAAATTTCCTGCGGGGAATACTGCTTGCCGTCGATAGTGACCTTATAATCGCTACCCATATGTCTTTTAATGGATATGACCGTTCTGTCGCTGTTGGCAACCGCCTGACGTTTAGCAATCTGACCGACGAGTCTTTCGCCGTCTTTCTGGAAACCTACCACCGAGGGGGTTGTTCTCGAACCTTCTGCGTTTGCTATAACGACCGGCTCGCCGCCTTCCATAACGGCTACGCACGAATTTGTTGTTCCTAAATCTATACCGATAACTTTACTCATAATATATATCTCCTTTATGTAATGATTTTTTATTCTTTAATTACGGATACCTGAGCGTATCTCATAATTTTTTCGCCGAGTTTATATCCTCTGCCGTAAACCTGTTTGATCGTTTCGGGTTCGTCGCTTTCGCTCTCCTTCGGAACGGTCATAACGGCGTTTGCGACGTTAGGATCGAACTTGCTGCCCGCTTCCGGCGAAAACTCGATTACGCCGAGCGCCGAAAGGGTTTCGTGATACTTCTTCAGAAGTTTTTCGATTCCGCCCTTCGTGTTGTCGTCGAGCGGCATTTTAAGAGCCCAGTCGAGACTGTCGCCTATCGGCAGAATTTTTTCCACCGTCGTGACTCTTCCGTCGTCGTACGCCGCGCGCACTTCTTCGTTTTTATGTTTGCGGACGTTTTCGCAATCGGCTCTCGCTCTTAAATAATCGTTTTTCGCTTCTTCGTTTTCCTTTTTTAATTTCTCTATCTCCTCGCGGAGTTTTGAAACTTCCGAGTTTGCTTTGCGCAAATTTTCTTTGGCTTCGGCTTCGGTCATTTTATCGACTTCGTCCGGTTCGGCCGATATCTCCTCTTCTTCGAGAGGTTCGGCCGCTTTGCGCTCGGCTTGCTCTTCGTTTCTATCGTAATGTTTTTTTTCGTGATGCGACATTTTTTCAGTCTGTCCTCCTACCTGTTTGTAAGTATGCTTTCAAGAATCTTGCCGACGTTTTCGAGA
Source organism: uncultured Eubacteriales bacterium (assembly GCA_900548285.1). Taxonomy (GTDB): domain Bacteria; phylum Bacillota; class Clostridia; order Christensenellales; family Borkfalkiaceae; genus UBA10281. The sequence continues at coordinate 5,510 of URKE01000021.1, forward strand.
ACGGCTACGACCTTCTGATAATCCATTCTGATCGGACCGATAACGCCGTAAGTTCCGAGTTTGTTGCCGTTTGCGGAATACGTCGCCGTAACGAGCGAACACTCTTTGGGAATTTCGTCGTATCCGTCCGCGCCGATTTTCACGTTGATTTTTATATCGCGATTGTCGCCGCTTAGAAGCGTCATAACCTTATCTTTACTCGTTACCACCGAAAGGAAATCTTTGATTTTTCCTATGTCGGCGTATTCGGGATGGTCGAGAATTTTATCCTCGCCGGCGGTCACGACGTCGTCGCCGGTCGTCTGAACGTAAGTTTTCAGAGCCTCGATGACGTTGACGAAAATGTTTTTGTAGCCCATGAAACTATCTTCCATTTCCGGCTTCATTTCGCATATCTCGCCGAACGTTTTGTTCCTGCACATATTGTCGAGAACCTTTTCGGCGTCCTTCAACTGCTCTTCCGTCATACTTTCCGGTACGGCGATGAAATTATCTTTTAAAAGCCTCATTTCGGTTACGATGATAACCAACGCGCTATCCGGTTTGTAACGGAAAAACTTTATGCTCACGATTTTTTCGGAAAGATCGTGGCTCTGAATCCCGACCGACGTGTAAGAAGTGAGTTCGCTTATCACCTTCGTGGTGTTTTTGATTACTTCTTCCAGATTATCGGCTTTTTCGAGAAAAATCTTCTTTATATAATCGAGTTCCTTCGCGCTGAGTTTATCCTTTACCATAAGGTCGCTTACGTAAAGTTTATACGCTTCCGCGGAAGGCACTCTGCCCGACGACGTGTGAAGTTGCGTGAGATAACCGAGTTCTTCCAAGGCGGAAAGTTCGTTTCTCACCGTCGCCGAACTTATATCTTTCAGATGACGTTCCGTAAGGCTTTTGGATGATACCGGAACGGCGGTTTCGATATAATCGTCAACCACGTACTGAAGTATTTTTTTCTTCCTGTCCGACAGTTCCATTTTCTTGGCACTCCTTACGTTTGAATGTTAGCACTCTTTGCTCTCAACTGCTAATCTGCCCACATTATATATCCGCTCGTTTGCTTTGTCAAGTATTTTGAGCAACTTTTTTTAAAATATTTTTTCAATAGGCATTGCATTTCTTATCAATAGTTATTTTTGCGGTGATAAACCGCTTTATTCGGCGTTGAACGCCGCTCCCTGTCGGATAACAATCGTTATATTCTTGTTATGTTCTTACCCGACATAATAAAAAACAACCGGAAAATCCGATTGTTTCATAATTTGATTTATTCGGTTTTCGTAGTTGCGGTCGCGATTTGCAGGTCGGCTTGCATATCGGATTGCGTGTCGGCGGGAGTTGAATTTTCCGCGATTACCGGTTCGGTCCGAAGCGGAGTCTTCGTTTCGGTTATCGCCACGGTTTTAAGTTCTCTCACCTTTTTATCCGTAAGTTTCGGAATGAGCCACTTCTTGTTTTTCTTCAAACTTACGTAACCGATTATCGAAGCGGCGAGCGCGCCGAGCGCATCGATTATTATATCTTTCATCGTGTCGGAAAGGGCGGCGTGACCGACGAGCGGCGTTCCGTCCGCCAGGGTATGCTTCTGCATATTGAAGCCCATAAGTCCGTCGAGCGAAAATTCGTAGATTTCCCAGACCGCGCCGATGGCGAGAGCGAAACAGAACGCAAACAGACTGACGAAAAAAGGCGAAAGACTCATCAGCGTATGCTCGTCCCTATTTAATATTGTTATAAACATAAAGCCGAAGAACCCGAGCATTAAACTACTCATTGCGTGCAGAATCGTGTCCCAGTGCGGTATTTTATAATAGAAACTCTGCGCTTCGCCGAGAAAGATCGAACAATAAAGGAAAACTATATAGCATATATAAAGGAAAAACGGAATTTCGAACTTGAACTTGTGCGCAAGCAAACTCGGAATGTGAATAACGATTACGCCGAGAATACATTCCGCAATCATCAGCGCGTAATCGGCTTTCGTATTGAATCCTTCGCCGATTTTTCCGCCGAAAATTATCTTTAATATAAGATAAACTATCGGAATAAGAAAACTTATCATCGTAAAGAAATACGCGACGAGCGCGATTTTTTTCTGATTAGGCGTACCTGTGGTCGCTTCGACGTTTCCGATGACGTTTATTATCTTTTTCCCGTTACCGTTTGCATTGTTCGCGCTACCGGCGTTTCCGACGTTCTTTGCTGTCTTTACGTTCCGACCGCGAGTTGCCTTTGCAGCGTATGCTTTTTTCTTTTTATGTTTCTTGCCCGACATATCCATCCGCCCCCGTTTATTTATTACGGCACTATTATATATTCACATTATAAAAATAAGAGCGAATTAAAAGATAAAAAGGTGAAAATTTCACGGAAATTTTATCAATTATCGCTCAGATTTATTAATTATCGCTCGAATTTATTAATTATCGCTCGGATTTATTAATTATCGCTCAGACGGGCATTATTCCGCGCCCCTCGCTTCGGTTTTTTCGTCGATTGATTAAGTTTGCAATAACACGGTTAGCCACAGGTGATTGCGTTCAAACCCGCCAAAACGCCGCAATTTCCGTACTTTTTGTCAAATTCTCGCTTGAAGCACGTATGGTACGTCTGCGTTCGCCTTCGCCAAAATTCATCGAAAATATCGGCGTTTTGGTTGTCGACAAGTCTTGCCTTGCGTTTTTAGGCTAAGACAAGGCGCGTGAGCGCGTTAATACTGTATGTATAACACGCGAACGCAACAACGTATTAGTCAAAAACACAAGGTAAGACCGAGTTCGGACGCAATCCCCTGTGGCTAATCGACTTATAGCCGTGTTTTTAACGATTATTCTCCGCAGAAAACAACGGCGTTGACAAATATCTGTCGCCGCTGTCGGGGAAAAGCGTTACGATTTTTTTGCCGGCGTTTTCGGGACGGGAGGCAATCTCAACGGCAGCCTTTAACGCCGCGCCCGACGATATGCCGACAAGGTACCCCTCGGTTTTTGCTATATCTCTGCCGAACGAAAATGCGTCGGCGTCGGAGACGGTTATAACTTCGTCGTAAACGGACGTGTCGAGGACGGGCGGAACGAAACCCGCGCCTAAGCCCTGAATTCCGTGCGCGCCCGATTTGCCCGACGAAAGGACGGTTGACTTTTCCGGTTCGACGGCAATGATTCTGATGCCGGCGATTTTTTCTTTGAGATATTTACCCACTCCCGTAATCGTGCCGCCCGTGCCTACGCCCGCGACGAAAAAATCAATGTCGCCGTCCATGTCGGCGTAAATTTCCGGACCGGTGGTTCTGTAATGAATATCGGGATTTGCGGGATTGACAAACTGACCGAGAATGATTCCGTTTTCCTTTTGGGCAATCTCCTCGGCTTTGGCAATCGCGCCCTTCATACCGGACGTTCCTTCGGACAAAACGACTTCCGCTCCGTAAGCGGCGATGAGATTACGCCTTTCGACGGACATCGTTTCAGGCATAACTATCACCACTCTGTAACCCTTTGCTACGCCCGCGGCAGCTATTCCTATGCCCGTATTCCCCGAAGTCGGCTCGACTATCACCGAGTTTTTGACGAGTTTTCCGTCCTTTTCGGCTTTATCTATCATTCCGAGAGCGACTCTGTCCTTAACGCTACCCGCAGGATTGAAGTATTCAAGTTTTGCGTAAATTTTCGCTTTTAATCCGTATTTCTCCTCTATTCGCATCAATTCCGCGAGCGGAGTTTTTCCTATGAGTTCGGTTGACGATTTATATATACGGGACATAATTTCTCCTTTGTCGTTAAATAATATTCCGGCGGATTTTTCTTCATTCGTATTTTATATCCGCGCGCGCCGATTTGTCAATTATTTATATATTAATTACCGAAAGACAGAATATATTAATTACCGACAGACAAACAAAAAGCCGCCGCGCTTACCTCGCGCGGCGACCGAATTTTGTTAAATGTTTTATAAAGTTTTTAACTGATCTGCGTCGCTACTTGAAAGTCGTTACCTCCTTATCTTTTGCTATATAAGGGTATTTCAACGTATTTTGCCTCGAGGCAAATACGATTATTACTTTCATTTGTATATATTGTATATATTAAGTTTTCTTTCGTAATTTTCGCGCTAAACGGGCGCGCCGTTAATCACTCTGCATCGGCGTTCTCCTTCATCGCGAGCGATTTCGGTATTTTCAAGTAAATTTTCCGGTATGCCATAACATTAATACCTCCTCGTTTGCAAATTCTGAAAACTTGTCAACTTAGTTCATCGGACTGCTCCTTGCTTTTTTTCGGCGACTTTTTTTCATTCGGGTTCACCCGCCTTGTCGGCTCTTCTTTTACTTCTTTAACGCCGCTGCTTTGAAATCTGTGGCGGTTCTACCGCCTGTCGCCTTTCGCTTTTTGCACCTTTATTATAAGCGAGGTCCGGGCGAATGTCAATACCCTTTTCTTTTTTTTCACATTGTGAAATTTTAAAAACAGGTATTGACATTTACCAGAAACGATGTTAAAATATTAAGTTGCTCTGCCGGACAGCGCCGAAAAATAACCGTTTTTGAAAATTAGCGCACGCTAATTCAATTGTAAATAAAAAAGGATTTTCCTACCCTTCTTATTTAAATAATTCATTTTACGGCCACATTATAATGCCGCCGTTTTTCTTTTATCAAGCGTTTTTCGGCAAGTTTTTATTTAGCCTGCTTGGCGGAAAAAAGGACCAGCGTTTCGACGTGTTTCGTTTCGGGGAACAAATCATACGGCGTTGCCGACACGATTTTGTAGCCGTTCTCTATTATAGTTTTGATATCTTCCTTTAAAGTTTGCGGATTGCACGATAAATAAACTATCTCGCGCGGAGCGTATCCCGTTATCATAAGCGCGGTTTTTTCGCCGAGTCCGCTTCTCGGCGGATCGACGAAAAATATAGATTTTCCGGCGTTGCCGATCTTCGTCAGAATCTTCGCCGCGTCGCCGCGAATATACGAAATGTCTGCCGATAAGTCGTTTAACGCGCCGATTCGCTTCGCATCGCGAACAGCCGACGGGGAAATCTCGATACTCGTAACCTTTTTGCCGCTAAGCGCGAACAACGCGCTCGTTATACCTATTCCGCTGAAACAATCGATGACGTTTTCCGCGGGGGACTTCTTTATTATTTCTAAAACGTCGGAATAAATTCTCTCCGCGGTTTTTTCGTTGACCTGAAAGAACGAATCGGGCGAAAGGGTGAACTTTATGCCGAGCATTTCGCCTTCGAGATAATCCTCGCCGTGAAGTTTTCTGAGTTTGCCGGACAGTACCGCCGCGCTCGACGTTTTGTTGTCGCAGGCGTAAAGACAAACTTTTCCGAACTTTTCTTTAAGGGAGTTATATAAACTTTCCGTACCCGAAATTTTCCCTCCGTTGACGACGAGCGTGAGCATAAGTCCGTCGCCGAGTTTTCTTAAAAGCGCGAAACGCAGAAAACCTTTCCCCGTACGAGGGTTGTAAGCATGCAGACTTCTCAACCTCGCCCATTCGAGAATTATCGCCAAAGACTCCTTGAACCACTCGCCGTGAAGCAGACAATCTCTTACCGGAATAACGGTATGCGTCAGGTCGTCGAAAAAACCGAGAATGAGTTTTCTGCCCTCTTCGGCAAAGGCGAGATGAGCCTTGTTTCTGTAAGCGAATTCGCCGAGCGACACGGTTTCGCCCACGCCCGCAAAGAACGGTTCGACGGCATTTTTAACCTCTTCGCGCTTGATTTCGAGTTGTTTATCGTAAGAAATATGCAAAAAAGCGCAGTTTCCGCAAGAGAGAAAGTTTTTGCATTTCACTTCTCTTCTGCACGCCGCAGGCTCGTCCGTTTTAACGAAATCGGCGTAAAACACGGCGCCTTTTTTACGTTTTATTTCAACCTCTTCTCGTTCGCCGGGAATCGCGCCGTCGATGATTAATTCGCACGCGCCGACGTTCGCCACGCCTTTGAAATTCTCGTCAAAACGCACCGGCGCGACAAGATATCTGTCCTCGGCGATTTTCTTGTTGATATCTTTCGTATCGGCGGTTTTTGGCGCGCGACGAGCCGATTTCTCTTTTTTAATCTCTTTTATCGTGTTTTCCGAAACGCCCTTGCGGTTAAGAAAATAGTCTTTCGCTTTAACGGTTTTTCCCTTTTTTCTTTCGCCCGGAGCGACGGAATCAAATTTCGGATTGGGTTTGTTCTTGTTTTGACGCATATTCTCTCTCGTTTTTCTTTTTTAATATTGCTTATTATACAACATTCGCTTTATTTTTGCAAGTTTCTTCGCTTCGCTTAACGGTTTTTTTCGATATCGCTTTACTTAGGCATTTTCTTATGGTATCATAGTTATATATGAGATTGGACAAATTTTTCTCTTCGCAGAAAATCCTTTCACGCAGGGAAAGCGAAGAAGCGTTAAAAAAAGGCCGTATTTCCGTAAACGGCGTTACGGTGAAAAAAGGAGACTTGAAAGTCGATGAAGAAAAGGACGAAATCGCCCTCGACGGAAAGGTCATCAAGTATCAGAAGTACGCCTATATACTCATTAACAAGCCATCAGGCATTGTGAGCGCAACGGAGGACGGACGCGATAAAACCGTTATCGACCTGCTCCCCGACGATCTGCAAAAACTCGCTCTGTTCCCTTGCGGGAGGCTCGATAAGGACACGACGGGGCTTGTCGTTCTCACCAACGACGGCGTTTCCGCGCACAACGCGCTCTCGCCCAAAAAACACGTGGAAAAGAAATATTATTTTGAAACGGCGGACGAATATTCCGACGGCGACGTTGCGGCGATTACCGCGGGGATAACGCTGAAAGACGGCTACGCCACAAGGCCCTGCAAGATAGAGCGGCTGACAAACAGCAGCGGATATATTTATCTTACGGAAGGAAAATACCACGAAATCAAACGGCTTTTCGGCGCGAGAGGAAACAAAATCGTCGGGCTGGAACGAATCGCGTTCGGTTCTCTCACGCTCGGCGACCTCAAAAAAGGAGAATGGCGGTTTATGACCGAATCCGAAATAAAAGAATTTACACAACACTCAAAATAAAGCAAATTAAGGAGTTCACAGAATGCTTGAAGTAAAACATCTCGTCAAAACTTACTCGCCGAAAGGCGGGGTTACGGTACGCGCGCTCGACGACGTTTCGATCGTTTTTCCCGAAAAAGGAATGGTTTTTCTGCTCGGCAAAAGCGGTTCGGGAAAATCGACGCTTCTGAACGTCGCGGGCGGACTGGACAAAGCGGACTGCGGCGAAATCATCGTGAAAGGCAAAAGCAGCAACGATTTTTCGGCATCGGACTTTGACAGTTACAGAAACACCTGCGTGGGTTTCGTTTTTCAGGAATATAACCTTTTAAGCGAGTTCTCCGTCGAACAGAACGTCGCTCTTGCGTTGGAGTTGCAGAATAAAAAGAACGACAAAGCCGCCGTAAACGCTCTGCTCGAACGCGTGGACCTTAAAGGGCTCGGCAGAAGAAAGCCGTCCACCCTTTCCGGCGGACAAAAGCAAAGGGTGGCTATCGCGAGGGCGCTCATCAAAGAGCCGGAAATTATTATGGCGGACGAACCGACGGGCGCGCTCGATTCCACGACGGGCAGACAGATTCTCGATACGTTCAAAAAATTATCCAAAGAAAAACTCGTTGTAATCGTTTCGCACGACAGAGAGTTTGCCGAGCATTACGCCGACAGAATAATCGAACTCGCGGACGGAAAAATCGTCAGCGACGTAAGCAAAACTTATTCCGAGCCGATAGAACTCGAAAACAATGTCCGGGTTGTCGCAGGCAACACCGTAACCATCGAGGACGCCGACAAACTCGACGAAAACGACCTTAAAAAAATTCTCGGAATAATCAGAAAGAACGGCGGCAAGGCGATCATCGCCACTGACGAGAGGAAAATAGAAAACGTTAAAAAAGCGTGCAAAATCAACGAAGACGGCTCGGCGGAATCCTTTGAAACGACAAAACCGACCGAAACCGTTGAATACGACGGAAAATCGACGAAATTCATCAAGTCGAAACTGCCCGCTTCGCACGCGTTCAGAATCGGCGCGAGCGGATTAAAAACCAAACCGATAAGACTCGTTTTCACCGCCCTGCTCTCCGTAGTCGCGTTTTCGCTTTTCGGTGTACTCTCGGCTTTTATGACTTACGACCGCGATTTTTCATTTTCCAAAGCGCTGCAAAAAACGGGTAATCCCGCCGCAAAAGTCGTCACTCAATACGAAAAAACGTATAAAACCATAACCGTAAACACTTCCGACGGTTCGGAAACAGTAAAACCGGAGGCCCCATACGGTTCGAATATCTCTATATCAAAAAACGACCTTAAAAAAATGAACGACAACAACGTGAACGTAAAATTTGCAGGCGTGTTCGGGTTATCGGAGTCCGCGTTAGACGTAAAAACGGATATCGGCGTACAGGTTTCCGACAACGATTATTACCCGATGCCGTATTTTACCGGATTTTCCGATTGCGGCGCGGAGTTTCTCGAAAGTTGCGGCTACACGCTCTCGGCAGGTCGTTACCCCGAAAATAAGAATGAAATAGCCGTTACGGAATACGTCGACGGACTTTTCAAAGCCGCGGGCAAAGGCTCTGCTACGGATAACGCCGTTAAAATCAACATTCGCGTCTTAAACGAAGCCGGCGGTGGCGGGGCGGAATACAAGCATATAGACGTAGATCTGAAAATCGTCGGCGTTTACAAAACAAAAGCAATCGACAAAAAGTTTGACGCGCTGAAAAAAACGCCGGATACGATGACGATGACGACGTCCGAAAACCGAAACGACCTCATCGCTTCTTTTAAGGATTATCTCAAAAACAGTTTTAATCTCATCGCTTTTGTTTCTCCCGATTTTTATGAATCTTACGTTGAAAAAGACGACCATCCTTACGATTTTACGATGAATATGCACATCTTAGGCGTAGAGATAAGTAACGAGCCGATATCGGGTAATGTTTATTACTATTATCTTGAAGCCTATACCGCAAGATTTGTTTCGTACTACTCGGACAGTTTTGTTTTTTTCGACCTCGACGGAAATGAAATAAAGAATTTTGACGTCAATAATCTTAAACTCGGCGTTGACGAAATTTACGCTCCTTTAGAGATCTTATACGATTCCGAAGGCACGCTTACGCCGAACACCGAAAACGACAATAAAATCAGGTATTTCAAGAACTACAACGGAAAGAGCGGAACTCTCAACGTAAAAGGATATTACGCCGTAAGACGGTCAAAAGGTCCGACATTCAGCAAAACCCGCAAAATGATCGTTTCGGAAGAATTTATCAAAAAATACGCATCCAACGACAGTTATTCGTTCAGCATTTCGACCACGAAATATAAGCCGACGGGCGGAGAAATATACCGTTACGCTCTGGCGACCACAGATAATTCGCTCGAACAGACCGCTTACATTCTGGACGGCGAACCCGAACGCGACGTTGTGAGGACCATCGACTGCGAAGCGTACAGGGGAATTTCACTGCTCGTCAGCCTTATCGAAGAACTGTCAAACGTATTTCTCATCGCCGGTCTGATTCTCGGCGTATTCGCCGCTCTCCTGCTTCTCAACTTTATATCCGCGTCGATTTCGGCGAAAAGCAAGGAAATCGGAATTCTGCGCGCGGTCGGCGCGAGAGGCTCGGACGTTTTCAAGATATTCTTCTCCGAAGCGTTCATTTTCGCGTTTATCTGCTTTATTCTCTCGTCGATCGGCTCGGCGTGGTTGTGCAACGTTATAAACAGCAGCATATTACAGACAACGGTCGTCCCCACGGCGGAACTGCTTAATTATAACGTTTTAAATATCGCGTTTACGCTCGTCGTTTCGCTTGTCGTATGCGCCCTGGCAACGTTCTTGCCCGTGTTCAACGCAGCGAGAAAACCGCCCGTCGAAGTCAGCCGCGGATAAACGCAACTATCGTTTTTGCGTTTGCGAGCAATCGGATCGCTCCGTTTTTAAGGTCCAAAGAATAAAATTTTTCTTTCCGTATATAATAACGACAGGAGGAAAAATTATGAAAATTGCTAATATTATCGCATACGTACTCGTTATTCTCGGCGCTGTGAACTGGGGATTTTACGGAATCTTCAATTTCAATCTCGTATCGATGATTTTCGGCGGAGCAAGAGCCGTCGGCTCGATAGTCGTATATTCCGTCATAACTCTGGCGGCCGTATGGCTTATCATTTCGCCATGTATCACAAACGGAAAACTCGCGCTCACGAACGGCGAAACGTACTGATAAAAACAAAACATCGGATAAAGGTCAAAGTTTTCGCTTTGACCTTTATTTTTTTTGAAAAGTCAAGCAATTTTATAGAATTTTTTTAGATTTTCAAAAAAAATTTTTTGCGTATGATAAAATACCCGTTGAAAGAGTGAATTTCGGCGGGTATTGTCTTTTTCATACCCTTGCAAGGGTATGAAAAACGGCACGGGCGGGCGGCTCGGCGTAAATCGCTGTACGGCAAAATAGCCGTCTTTCGGCGGCTTACTTGAAAGCATACTTTCAATAACTGTTAAATTGCTTTCAGTTGCTCGGCGAACATTTCCGCGCTTGTCGCATACCCGAATATTTCCCGCGGATAGTCGTTTACCCACGTTTCAACGGCTTTTATGCGCTTGTCGCTTATAGTGGAAAGGTCTGTGCCTTTCGGTATTAGTCGGCGTATTTCACGGTTTAACCGCTCGTTACTGCCGCGTTCGCAACTTGTGTACGGGTGGCAATAGTAAACGCTTGTACGCTTGCCGCCATAGATTGATTTTTCAAGCCCCTCGAAGTTGCTAAACTCAACGCCGTTATCAACGGTTATACTTTTGAACAGTTTACGGAATTGCTTTCCGTACCGCTTTTCAAGTTTATTCACATAACGTACAACCGTTGCCGCCTTATGGTCGGGCATTTTGAACACGATTTCGTAACGTGTCAGCCGCTCGGTAAATGCAAGGATTGTTTCTTTCGTGCCTTGCTTGCCTATAACGCAGTCAATTTCCCAATGCCCGAATGTATCACGGGCGGCAATCTCGGCGGAGCGTTTCTCTATGCTCGTGCCTTTCGGTGGTCGTTTAATCGTCGCTTTTTGGTAATGCCGTTGTTTTAATTGCACGTCGCTCATTGTAATGCGCGTGAATATGTAGCCCGCACGGATATAGCGGTATAGCGTGGTTTTTGAAATTGTCGTGCGACAAGCCTTTTCACGCTTTATTCTGCCTAATGCGGCGCACGGGCTAATTTTTTCGTTAATTACGCGGTTTTCGATTTCCCGCACAAGTTCATAATCGTTGCCGATTTTGAGGGGCGCACCGTGCGCAGATTGATTTAAGCGGTATTTGTATTCGGCTATATCCGCGCTGTATGCGGTTACTTGCTTATAATGCCGTTCGCCCCAATAGTCGGTATAACTGTACACCTTTTGCGTACATTGACCGCGCTTTAATTCGTTGTACACGGTTGCAAGGCACACGCCCAATAATTCGGCAATGCGCTTTTTTGAACAGCCCGATTTCAAATGATTTTCTATTTCGCGCCGTTGTGTAAGTGTTAAATCTTTCGTTCCTTTCCGTTTCATTGTCGTTACCGTTCCTTTATCGTTTAATTCTAGTATATTTCCGCTTGAATTTCAAACGGTTTTAACCCCATTTTGAGGGCAAAGAGCATTACGCGACACCTTGTACTATACGAGCCGCCGCGCTGCGCGCGGCGGGTACAAGGTGTCGCGTTTCACCGACCGACAGACCGCTTTCAGCACACAAAAAAGGCGGCTTTCGCGCTAAATCGCTTGCGAAATGCCGCCTTTTGATTTTGTTTTGCGGAAGTGAAAGCGAAGTGGAGCGCGTAACCGTGCTTTTTTCGGTTTTCAGACAAACGCAAAATACACCGTATGTATTACATAGGTGTAAGACCGTTGCTATTGTATTGTTTACGCCGCGTTATGCTACTGCGTAGCCGGATCGCGGCGGGTTGCAAATCAAGTCTATTATTGACATTTGCTTATACTTGAAGTGCATTATATCGCGTTCCCAACTTATCACGTTATCGAAAAGTATGTATTTCGTGCCGAAGTCCTGCATTTCCGTTACTATTTCGTCAGCGTTCAATTTGCGGTATATTTCCGTCGGTATTCCTCTGCTGTAAACAATGCGTTCGCCCGTCTTGCCTATGTACTTTAACAAATAGTTTAGCGTTTGTCCGTGTTTCAGTTCCATTTCGTTTAATTCCTCGAAGTCGTTACGCCCGAAAGCCTTTTGAAAGAAGTCGTTTTCGTGTGTCGTTTGCATTTTGCCTTGTGCCGTGCTGTAATCTGTCTTTTCCGTTATCGTTCCTATAAGTTCGCCGTCGGGTATGTATAATAGCCCGTGGAAGTGTAGCCGCCCCGTTTCGGGCGCACACTCGAATACGCCCATATAACGCCATCCGCGCCGCGTATGTAAATTTGACAAGCATTTACGCAACTTGCGGCGGAACGTGTCCTCGTCGTGCTTATCGTCCGCATAAGTGAAAGTTACGAAGTAGTTCCACCGATTAAGGTTAGCCTTACGGCGAAAGCGTTTTTTACGGGCGTAGAGGTTGTGTAACTTGCGCTCGATTTTGTCCGCAATATACTTGTCTAACGCGGGGTAATCGGGGAACAGCAAGAGTATACCCGCCTTTATATACGCCGTCATTTCGTCGCCTTTCAAGCCGTCTTGCATAGCGGCGTTATAAAGGCTGTCAAAAAGAATGTCTATATCTTCGCGGCTGTGCTTATGCGGTACGGTTTTACATTTACACCCGCACCGCGTAGCGATATAATGCCCGCCGTCGTGATATGTCTTGTAATACGGTTTTTTGGCGGGTTGTTCGGATTCGCCGAAAAAGAACGGGTTAAATTCGCTGTCGGGTACGGGTATTAAGTTTGCATAGCTCATTGTTGTTTACCTCTCTGTTATCGTTTGCTTGCGGGCTGTAAAGCCCCTTTCGCGGCATAAACCGCCTACGGCTTTTTATTCCACGGTGGGCTTGACAGTCCGCATTTTCCGCAGTCCTTTCGCGCCGCCGAAAGCAACTCAAAAGGATAACCCCTTTTGGGTTGCTTTTCGTCTTTGCTATCGTACTACGGAAAACCGCGCACTTACCGTTGCGGTTGTCGTTGTTTCCTTTTGCCTCTGCAATCTAAAAGGATAGCCCGTTTTTTGAAAGTGTACTTTCAATTTTCGCCGCGCCTATCCGTCATACCGTTTAATAGGTCGCCGACAAAGTAACTGTTTTGTGCACCGAGTTCCGCGAACGTCGCTTTTTCGGTTGCGTATTCCGCCAAATCGTCAATGCCGACGGGGGAGCGCAACGCCTTTTCCGTGAAGAAATCCGAAAAGCAGTCCGTAGAAAAACGCTTGCTGTAAATCTTTTTCGACATTAGATAATACTTGTTTTCGTCAAGCGTTCCGTCCTGCGTTCCGCTTTCCACTTGCACCCGCAAACGGCAATACCCAAAGCGGTTATATATGCGCGTGTAGTAGTGGTGTATTTTCGCCGTCGCCGCTTTTAATAGGTACATAGGCAAAGTATTGTCCGAGCGCACAAAGCGGTATTGATAATACAACCCCGCAAACTTGCCGAACAGCCAACTATACAGCAGTTCCGCAAGCGAGAAAAAAGGCATTGCAAGGCACGTTTCGCCGCTTTCGCGGATATGGACTATTTCGCATAAGTCGCGGGCATCTGCACCCCAACTTTCGGGGCGTTGTTCGTCGGTTATTACCCGCACGAACGGGAAGTTATCTACCGTTGCGGAGTGGCGCACCATTTTCAACCAACTGTTGAATAAATCGTTCTTTTGATTTGTCGTTTCGTCTTTCTTTTTCTTTTCGGATAGTTCAAGACTGTTGCCGCGTTCCTTGCCGACCTCTGTTATTATGACAACGCCAAATTCAAAGTTATTCGCATTTACGTTGTTTTCAATGACCTTGCGCCCAAGCCGCAGACTGTCAAAGTCAAGTATATGAGCGTGGCGGGAATAACTTTCAAGCAAGCGGCTATCCCGTTTGAAAAAGTCTGCATTCCAGAGCGGGAAGTTGCCCAAGTCGGCAAGCACGCCGTCCACGCGCACGGAATAATTCGCTATGAGTAACGACGATTGTATTATATAGATAAAGTATAATTGTGCGTATGTTTCGATAATTTCCCACACGCCGACAACCTTTAATTTATCGTCGTATTCAAGCCCGTAACGCTCGTAATCGTAATTAAACAACCGCTTGCGTGTTTGCGCCTTTTCCCAACGTAGCCGCTTTTTCGCTATAAATTGTCGCACCGTCGCAAGGTTGTACACCTCATGATATTCCATAGCCCGCCGCAGTTCGTTTTCCAAATTGCACCACGGGAACGCGGGAAATTTCAAATCATTTTCAAGTATCTTTTCAAACGCCTTGTCGCGGAACATAACTTCTTGCGATAACGCCATATCCGTTATTGCCGTTGTCTTTTTCTTTCCCATAGTGCCGCAGACCATATATACGATAGGGCGGGCGTTGATAAACCCGCGGTTGCGCATTTCGTAATGATTAAGCCGCGCATACGCTATTTTTTTGCGGAACATATCCAACAGCACAAGCCCGATTATTACCCACGCCCACACGGGAATTGAAGTAAACGGCACGGAAAGGTCAAGAAACAGCTTGTACACTTGCCGATAAATATTCGCCACGTCGAACGACATAACAAAGTAAAAGAAATACGCCAAAAATTCAAGGACGATCGTGCCCGCATTGAAGTAGAACAGCCACAACGTAAGCCATACCGCCCAATACGCTTTATGCGCTTTTATGAACGCCCAAAGCCCCGCAAGCCATTGCTTAACAGGGCGGTATGTATGAGCCGTGAGCCACTTAAACGCTTTTAGCGGGCGGCTGTCCTTGTCGTAATCGTTGTTTTCCTTTTTTAAGTATCGTTTCAGATACACATACGCGGCAAGCACAAACTGCAATATGATTATAAGCACCTTACAGAGTGTAAAAAGCAAATTGCCGAGGAACGATAAATAACCCGTGAAGTTATCCATTGTCGCCCATAGTTGCCAATAGCGCACCCAATTACTTTGAAAGCCCGTCCAAGTATCGGGCAAAGGCGTAGAGGGCGCGGGCGTTTGCGTGAAGTCAAAAAAGGGTATTTTCGGCAAGTCGTTTACTGTCGGCATAATATTATGTGGTATGCCGAAAATCTCACAAAAGTAGTAACCTACCGAAAGCCCGAAATCGCGCCCGCCCTCTATGAGCCTACCGAGCGCACCCGAATAGAGGAATACGCCGCAGAGGATAAACGCAAGCGTTATCGCTATGCAAATGATATGACGGTAATCAAACCGTTTCTTTTCGTTTCCGTTCGCGTTCATAACCGACACCCCGTATATATAAAGTAGCCTATTACCGCCAACACCACTATACCGAGCAATACCCACAATAACCGTTTAATCGTTTTCATTTTTCGTTTGCCGTCCTTTTTTTGAAAGTGTACTTTCAATTTTCGTTTTCGTTGTAAAATCGTTTGACTTTTGCCGAAATACCCTTTATAATAATTCTCGTGAGCGTCGGGTAATCTTCCGACCGTGATATTTAAATCCCACTCACAAGAGAGAGCAAAGAAATTTGCTCTCTTTATTTTTTCGGCTTGTTGGGTTTGTTTTTCGTAGTTATTCTTGCCATATCCCATTTATTAAGCCGAGTATTTGTTTTGCCTAAATGCTTTTCTTTAATGGGTTTACCGCTTACAGTTTTACGAAAGGTTTTAACCTCAACCCCGCTTGCCTTTGGTATGTCGGGGTATTTTTCTATGGGAATAAGATTTTGCTTTTTATTGCCGTCCTTATCGTATAATGAAGAAATACGCCGTACTGCCATATTTTCCTTATCATTACCCATAGAAACAACCCTACGCTTTTTACCTCTACCACCGACAAGCACTTTATCGTTAGTAATATAAACTTTGCCTTTTATGTATTTCTTACGCCTTGCCATTTTATTTACCTCGCTTTTTCGTGCTTGATTTGCCTTTATTTACGTCGTTCTTTATGCCCTTGAATAGTGCACCTATCGCCTTAAAGGGGAGTAGTACAACCCACACCACAAAGCGGATAATGTACGGCAGAATGGGGGCAAGGATAATAAGCAAGAGTATAGCGGCAATTATGCCCAATATCCATTTAACGCGGCTATTTATTACTACTTTGTATGTTTCGTCATTTATAGGTTTATCACTACCCGTTTGCTTGTTATCTATCGTGCCGAGATTATATGTAACGCCGTCTGTTTCAAACTTTAAGCGCAATATAGTTACGTCGCCTACAAGCGTTGAAAATGAATAAGTAGTGCCGTTACCGCCGCCCAATGTATAATCCGTTTCAGCAAAGCGCAACACCCATTTTTTACCTTGTAATGCCGCTTTTCCTTCGTCAGTGATTTTATTTGCAACATTAACATCAAGTATCGCGCCTGAATACACGTTTTGCGTTAAGTCGTTTTCGGCTATAAATTGTTCCGTTGTTTCTATCCTATCCCATTTATAAGTGCCAGCGAATAGCCCGCCGCCGTTATGTTCGACTTTATCCGTATATTTCAAATAGGCGTAATTATCTTGTTTTTCCTCAAACTTTTGATTTTCCCCGACAAATGCCGCAAACGTCCAAGAATAACGTTGACTTGTATAATACACGTCGGCTTCAAGTAACTTGTCTATCGTCTTATCCGTATTAAACGCTACAAAATGACTGTCGCAAGCCCCGTTATACAACTTAAAGCCGTCATTATACCGTACAAAGCCTACGAATTTATCCGTAACGACGATTGTTTCTATATCCACGCAATTTACATACGGCTTGCCGTTTATTTCGCCGAAACAATACTGTTTTGAAACGTTGTAGTTTACTTCGGTTACGGTGTTGCCGTCGCTTGCGGGTTTATCTATGCTTTCGTCAAACGGTCGGTATATGGAACTTATCGCATAATAGCGGGTAGGCTCGGTTTTTACCGTAAAGTCTGACACTTTATATTTAAAGAAAACGCCGTTTGAATTAAGTTTTTGTAATTTGTAATTTATAAAACTTATATTATCGTTTATGGTAGTGGATATATTGATTGAACACGCCGCCAAATTTTTATTTTGTCCGCTCGGCTGATACACATAAACGAACAAATCTTTATCCGAACTTTCGGCAAGCTGTATTATTTGTAAACTATAATCGTCTGTTTTTTCGGGGTAGTTAGACGGCTTAAAACTGTTATCCTTTGTCAAATCGTCCAATACGTTTGTATAAACCGTATTAGCGGAAGTGGCGGCATAGACCGGTGCCATACCACCGCTCGCAAAAGCGGTGATTATGAAAAGCAATACGGCCAACAAAGCCGCTATAAAATATGTAATTTTTTTATTTAACTTCGTCATAAGTTTACCGCCTTAAAAAATAATGTTACTGTCGGATAGGCGAAAAGTGCGTTTACCGCCAAAAATGAATTTAACCGCCTTTCCCTTGCCGCTGAATGTAATCATATACGGAAATTCCGCATTGCCGTTTAACTTAATTTCCGCGCCGTCGTGTAATTTTGAAAGCATACTTTCAATAGAAAAGTCTTGCGAACAGTCTATTAAAAAATAACCGTCCTGAATACTACTGTCCGTTACAAATAATTTTGTAAAATCGGTTTTTCCGAACGTATAAACCGTATTGCCGATTTCATATGTAAAATCTGTTTCGGGCGTAACATAGGAAGTTACCCGTATACTGTAAAATTCCGTTCCCCTTACCTTAAACCGGGCGTAGCCCTCGTTGGGTAAATCAACAGCATTAAGACCGTCGCTATATTTATAGTTGTTATACTCAACGCGAAAGGCGGGGTTGATCAAATCTTCGATTTTCTCGCCCGCCTTTGTATATTTGAATATAAGACCGACGGCAAGAACAATTACAAGCAACGAAACTATCACAGTTATTACCGAACTTAAAACCTGCTTTTTCTTACCGCTCATTTCGCCACCGCCTTAAAATATAAGGTTGCTTTTATTTACCGATACACCCGTTACGTCCGAAACGTGGGTATAACTGCCGACATATAATTTAGTGGTGTAAGTGTAATCGGAATACGTGCCGTCAAACGTAACGGTAACGGTAAAGTAAAAGCAGTCCCGCTCATTTTCCTCGTAGCCGCCCTTAAATAAATGTTGAACAAAAGGCAAAGCACCGTTTGTCCACATAGAGTTTTGAACAACCATATTATTTGCAGCAGTCCCGACAAGATAACTTACAAAGAAACTTTCGTTAAAATAAACATTTACAATGCCGTTATCAATAATCGCACTTTTCATAGCCTCTTGAAAAACAGAATTATTAAATTTCAAAGAGGTAAACGGAGACACACCTAATTGTTCATAATGCAAATCGACGTCCACCGAAATATTAAAATTCTCGGCACGGGTATATATAGAAGTGTCGTAACTGAAATTGACCGCGCCGCCACTCGACGTAGCGTTAGCACCTGTAACCCAACCAATAGGCGTGTAATCGTTCTGTACGCAATTTACGTTGCCAAAAGCAAGGGACATATTTGTTATCTTTTGCGCGTAATCTACCGTACATTCCGCTTTCATAGCAGGGTTATCGCGGCTTGTCGCCGTTACCTTTATTTGTTCGCCGAACGCTTGCTTACATTCGACGTTTGCCGTCAATGCGCCGTCGCTCGTCGGCGTTACCGTTACATAGTTCGTTACCGTTTTGCCGCTTGCATACGCGCTGTTAGAATTTACCCACGCAATAGACCAATCATCCGCTTTGTTGTTCGCGTCGGCGGGGGTAATTGTCGCCGTCAACGTGTATGCGCTATCCGCTTGCGGGGATATGCCGTTTGCGGCGTATGCCATGGGCGCAATTCTCGCGCTCATAAGTTTAATGCCGTTGCTTGCGCTTTCATTGATAACCGCGCCGCCGTTATCGTCGGAAGTTTCGGGCTGATTTTGTTCCGTGTCGGGCTTTTTGCCCCACTCGCGTATATCCCAACTGCCCGTAACCGCGCGACCGATACCGACAGCCGAGCCCGCAAGAATGAGAAGGGCAAGCACAACCGCAATTATATTTTTTACCGCTTTCATTTTCTTTTACCTCGCTTAAAACCAACCGCCGTGTCCAGCAAAATCGTCTTGCGGACGACCTCTGTCTATATACGGTTCTATGGAAGTTATCTTTTTATTTTTCTTTGATTTACCTTTCAAGCCGTGTTTCTTGTTATAGATTTTCGCTTGCGTTTTGCGTTCGTTCAAAACGCCCATACGAAACGCCGCCTCGGTTTCTGTTAGCGGTGTGCCGTCGTGTTTTCTACCGTTCGCCAATTCGCGGGAATAGCGTTTGCCGCGCTCGGCGGGGTTGAGTAGTACAATCTTTTTACCGTTTTTTGTGTTAATGAGTGTTGCCAAGTTTTATACCTCGCTATCTTTAATTTTTTTCTTGATTTCGTCGTAACTCTCGGTTACGAGAATACCCGACGATGTTTCGTTTTCGTTCGTTCCCATTTCGATAAACACGCTACCGTCGCCGTCGCATACTATTCCCGTTATCTTTCCGATAGGCACTAAAACTTTCATACCGCCGTCATAGTTCGTTACTTCAATAAATTTTTTCATTTTCGTTACCTCGATTATTGTTTCGTTACCGTTTTATCGTCGTTTGCTTGCGGCTTGTAAAGCACCTTTCGCGGCATAAACCGCCTACGGCTATTTATTCCACGGTGTGCTTGACAAACCGCATTTCCGCTTGTCCTTTCGCCTTGCCGAAAGCAACTCAAAAGGATAGACCTTTTCGGGTTGCTTTCGTTTCGGCGTATTGTACAATCGAAAACCGCGCACTTCCGTTGCGGTTGCCGTCCTTTTTCTTTTGCCTCTGCAATCTAAAAGGATAGACCGAAAGGGGCGGTATTTGCCACCCCTTGAAAGTACACTTTCAATTATGCCGTCTGTGCGGCGTTCGCTTTTCTGTTTAACTTTTTCAAAAGATATGCGAGTATAGATTTATCGCTATCGCGGGCGGGCTTGATACGGCATTTCAGTTCGTCGCCGTCCTCGTCGGTATTCGCCACTTCGTAAACCGTGTATGTACGAATTTCGCCCGTTTCGCTGTCCGTCATTGTTTCGTCGTGCATTTGCAATTCGGCGGTGGACTTAATGTCAAAGACCATATCCAACACTTCGTAACCGCCTTGGTCGTATGCGTTGAAATCAACCTTTGTTTCGCGCCCGTTTACGCCTTTGCCGTGTACGGCGTAGCCCCACATTTCGCGCCCGTCTTTCGCCGTGAATTTTTCGCGTTCCACAATCAGCCGCTTTTCGGGCGTTGCCGTCGTTACCTCTGCCGCCGTGGTCGTGCTTTCCGTTGCCTTTACGTTCTTTTCGTTTGCCATTTTGTTTTACCCTTTGCCGCTTGTCGCATACGGCACGCGTATTTTTTATTTACCCTCGCGGGTATGGTCGGGGAGCGGCGGATTTGCACCACCTTAACAAACTTTTCCGTCTGTTATCGCGCTTGCGTTTCCCGATAATAGCGGGGTGGAAGTTGCCCCGCTTGTCGTATGCGCCGCAAGGAGCAAACGGCGCGGGAGTGGGCTTTATTCCTCTTGCATAAGCTCGTTACAGTCAACACACATTATCCGCACTTCTTTCGTAGCCCGTACCGAATTGCCGCATACGGGGCATACATACTTGCGAGTGCTTGAAGTCTTAACGCATTGACCTTTCATAACGGGCAAACGGTATATAACGCTGTCGGAGTTGTCCTTGACAAATTCGTCAATCAATGCCGCCGTTTCGTCCGTTAATTCCGTGTGCGACCAACCCATTGTTTGTACACACTCAACCGTCAAACCGTGCGTTTCGGCTATCTTTTTGAATAGTTTGTTATGGTAGTTGCCCGCGCGGGAAGTATCTTGCATATTGTGAACGCTTGCGTATTGATGGCACATTTCGTGTATCATTGTTGCCGCTATCTGATTGATAGGACGGTTGAGCTGTTGCGCCGTCATATTCAGTTCGTGTTCGCCCTCGTCCTTGTCGTTCTCTTTCCAAACCTTTTTAACCGACCACCAACCGTTTGTTTTGTTGCGCTCGTCGCGCTGTACCGTTATGACGGGGCGCACAAGTTCGCCGCCGAATAACTTTGTGTTGCAGTAGTCATACAGTTTTGCAAGGTAGTTGACCGTTTCAATGTACTTTTCCGTTCCGTTTTTCATTTTCATTACCTCGTTTGTTTTATTTGCCCGTCAAGCCGATAGCACAGCCGTTATCGTATTTGAACAATAAAAAAACGGTATAAAACAGTTCCTTTACTGTTCTATACCATTGTAAAACTTTACGGACCTTTATTTTTTTGAAAAAAGTAGCGAAAAACCCTTTACAAACGCGAAAAAATCTGATAAAATAATTAAGCAAGTTTCGGGGACGTAGCTCAGTTGGTTAGAGCGCTACCTTGACATGGTAGAGGTCATAGGTTCGAGCCCTACCGCCCCCACCAATAGCAAAAAAGACAGGCAATCGCCTGTCTTTTTTGCTATTGGTGGGGGCGTAAACGGACTCGTAACGCGGCATAGCCCCGACACAGATTTTCCGAAAATCTCCAAATGCCGTCGTTCGTCAATTTGTCCGAAGGACAAATTATTGCCGTAGGACTCCCGCTTGCGGGAAACGGCAAAGCCTCTACCGCCCCCGGTTTTGGTGTACGGAAAATGAATTCAGAGCAATTTTGCGTGCCGTTTTTGCTATAATCAAATATGGAAAATAATTCGAATAAAAAATTTTTGATGTTTTGCTTGACAAAGGGAAATATGTATGATATCATAAAGATATCAAAATAATTCCAAAGGAGAGGAATATGGAAGAAAAAATTTTAGAAGGCAAAAAGCATGGCATGCGCAACCTGATAATTGGTATTGCGCTTATGATTGTGGGAATCGTGGGCTTGGTTGGTGGCGGAACTACTATTGAAGCGGACGGTTTTATTGTTGGTCCGATTATTATTGTCGGCGCTATACTTTTTTTGATTATCCCTTTATTTTTGTTTGCGGGTCTCAGAGTTTTAAAGCCGCAGGAAGCATTGGTTCTCACGCTTTTCGGCAAATACATAGGTACGCTTAAAGGCGAAGGTTTTTATGCCGTTAATCCTTTCTGCTCGGCGGTCAACCCCGCTTCGGACACGAAGCTTAACCAAAGCGGAGACGTTAAAACCCTTACGTCCGCGGCGACCGTTAAAAGCGACGGCATTACGGTGAACGCCGGCGTTCCCAATAAAAAAATATCTCTTAAAATAATGACGCTTAACAACAATCGTCAGAAGATTAACGATTGTCTCGGCAATCCCGTAGAAATCGGTATCGCGGTTACGTGGAAGGTTGTGGATACGGCAAAAGCCGTGTTCTGCGTTGATAACTATAAGGAATATTTATCCCTTCAGTGCGACAGCGCGTTAAGAAACATCGTGAGAATTTACCCTTACGACGTTGCGCCTAACGTTGACACAACGGGCGACGGTCTGGCGGACGAGGGGAGCCTGAGAGGTTCGAGCGAAGTCGTCGCGGAGAGAATCAAAAAGGAAATACAGTCGAGAGTGGAAACGGCGGGGCTTGAAATCGTGGAAGCGCGCATAACTTACCTTGCTTACGCTTCCGAAATCGCTGCGGTAATGCTTCAACGTCAGCAGGCATCGGCGGTTATCGACGCGAGGAAAATGATTGTAGACGGCGCTGTCGGAATGGTTGAAATGGCTCTTGACAGACTCAAAGAACACGGCACCATAGAGCTTGACGAAGAGAGAAAAGCGGCTATGGTTTCCAATTTGCTCGTAGTTCTTTGCGGCAATCGCGACGCTCAGCCCATAGTAAATTCGGGAAGTCTTAATTAAGATGAACGAAGGAAAGAAAAAGCAGATTCCGCTGAGAATAAGCGCGGAATTGTTCGACGAGCTTTCGCGGTGGGCGGAAAGCGATTTCAGATCTGTCAACGGACAGATCGAATATCTTCTCACCGAATGCGTAAAATCGCGCAAAAAAAGCGGCAGATACGTTCCGAAAGATATTTCGGATATCGATCATAAATAACGTCAACCGCCTTCCGAAACGACTCGGAAGGCGGTTTTATCGTGTCAAATTTCTGCGATGAAAGTTACACAACCAAAAGTTTCCCCACTCGGCGGATTGTATTTGATTTCTGAGCTGAATCGGGAGGAATGCCGTCGCTGCGACTTGTTGTTATTTTGCCCTGCTAAAAACGGCAAAGAGGGGCTTCCTCAGTTTTGAAATAAGTTCGTAAAATACCGGTTAATCGACTTATAGGTTAATTTTTACATATTGATTCAGTTTTTAAAATTAGATTATGTTGCATTATTATCCGCACTTATTTTTAGTCTTCTTGCACCCCTCATTCGTCGGCAAAGCCGACACCCTCTCCCGATTTAACTTTTTATACTTATAATTTTTTTCGCCGAGTGGGAAGACTTTTTCTTTTCCCAACTCGGCAATCGGTATAGGTGCGGACTTTCTT
>URKE01000022.1 GCA_900548285.1 uncultured Eubacteriales bacterium
TACCCCTGTTTTGCATAGAAAAAGACACACGCGTCGGAGTTTTATACGCTCCTTTTGCGTGCGTCTTGCTGTCAATGACGAACAAAAAGGAGCGTCTTTTTAAGCCGAAAAGAGAGTAGGCGTCCACGGGGATTTGAACCTAAAGCATTGATTTTTGCTATTGGTTATGGTATAATACTTATGAGGGCAGTCTTGATTGGGTAAAGTCGTTCATTAATTTATTTTCAAAGCATTTATTTGCATGTTTGAGAACAATAAATATAGATACGAAT
Organism: uncultured Eubacteriales bacterium; assembly: GCA_900548285.1. Classification (GTDB taxonomy): domain Bacteria; phylum Bacillota; class Clostridia; order Christensenellales; family Borkfalkiaceae; genus UBA10281. The sequence goes on from URKE01000022.1 coordinate 273, forward strand.
AAAAATCCGACAAGATTCATTGTTAATCAAAGGTAGGTGATGAAATGAAAACAAGAATTATAAAGTTACTTTGTTTGATTTTTTCTTCGATATTAGTATGTTCCAGCGTTACTGCTTGTAAACCAGAAAGCAATTACAATGCAAACAGAGGACCGTCGAACAATCCTCGATATAAGGTGGCTGGAAAAACTTTGCATTCGTTCTGGTTTGCATAGGAGAGATGGAGTGTATAAATATTTTTTTGGATCATTCAATAAAGCACATAATCATCGAGATTCTGACTATCTAAAAAAAGAATGTGATTTAGATTATTATTTTGACGAAAAAATTTATAATGAAATTGCTGACAATATAAGAATGGTTTTGGGAAATTGCAAAACATACAGTGTGCAAGATGTATTTCATTATTTTCAATCGCAGTATGCCGCATATCCGATTGATATTCGTTATTATTATAATTATGTAAACACTTCAGTAATAAAGTGTGATGCATTCAGTAGATTCACAATTTCAAAAGACTCAGACATTGATGCCCTTTCTGAACCATGTGGGATTTTTTATTCGTATGTTATTAAAGATGATAACAAAAAAAATCTACAACAGGAGAAAACTTTAGTCTTCGTTATAGATGTTATTGGAAATCGTTTTCTACGAGAGCGATATCCTGAAATTGAAATTAATGAGGAAAAAGCTATTCAATCTGTAACAACGTTTAGAAAAGATGAGAAAGGTGATAGTTGGTTGTTATGTGGTAATGAAGAAATCAATTGTGTAATTAACGAAAATATAATTATAGCGATTGGTTCTTTTGATGGGGTTCATATTAACTCTATTAAAATTTTGTCCGGCGAAAGAATTTTGCCAAAAATTGATTATGTGTTAGAGTTTTTTAGACGATATAGCTAGTGATAGCTCAAATATTCCGACTGTGGAGTTAAGAAAATCGGAAAGAATTATTAGTTTGGAAAATTTTGAGCCAAGAGTTATTATTATTCCTGAATACGTTGAAATAATTGAAAAGGATGTTTTTTCAGGATTAACAAATGTTACTATAAAAACTTCTTATGAGAGCAAACCTGAAGGTTGGGAAGATGGTTGGAACGGCTCTTGTGAGGTCGTATGGGGATTTGAAATAGAATAAATGAGATTATTACGACTTCAACAAAAAAGAAATTTAATTCAAAAGTTTTTATTGTTGCCATAATATTAGTGATTGGTCTATTTCAGAGTTTTCGGTAAAAATTTTTGCCGTTGACTTGCGCTTTTCACTGTGCTACAAACGCAGACGAAAGGCGAAAATTTCGTCGTTCGACGAAGAAGACGGACGGCAAAACGGCATGGAAAAACCGAGCGTTTAGAACACTCGGTTAAAAGTTGTAATGTGTTTATCGTTTGATTTTAAGTCCGAAATAATCTCTTGTAAAAAACAAAACGAACTCAAGATTTTCTCTCGGGTTCGTTTTATTCTTGTTTGGTGCAGGTAACAGGGGTCGAACCTGCACGGGGTTACCAATGGATCCTAAATCCATCGCGTCTGCCAATTCCGCCATACCTGCGATCAGCCGCCTTTTCGCCGTTTAATCGACTTATAGGCGGGTTTTATGCGAATTTAATTTACAAAAAAACTAAATTACAACTTTTCGATTGTTATTCCGTCGGCGATTTCCGCTTCGTAAAAAGAGCAGTCATAGCCTATTTCCGCGGCGTATTTTTCGCCTACCACGCGTTTAAATTCGTCAACTTTGTCTTTTTTTACGATCGAAATGGTGCAGCCGCCGAAGCCCGCGCCCGTCATTCGGCTGCCGAGGCAACCGTCGAAGTTCTGCGCGCTTTCCGCCAAAGCGTCGAGTTCCTTGCCGGTGACTTCGTATTTGTCGCGCAGGGAAGCGTGCGATTCGCAAAGAAGTTTGCCGAGCCTTTTTATATCTCCGCTTTTCATCGCTTCAACGCTTTTGCTCACTCTGTCGCACTCGTAAACGACGTGTTCGGCTCTGTCTTTAACTTTGCCGGGGAGAATCGATTTGTATTCCTCGAATTGTCCGGGCGTTACGTCCGCGAGACAATCGACCTTCAAAACCGTTTGAAGAAGTTTCAGCGCCTCCTCCGTTTCGCTTCTGCGTTCGTTATATTTGCTCGTAACAAGACTGTGCGGTTTGTTGCAGTTTGCGATAACGAGCGCGCAGTCGCCGAGTTCGAGAGGAACGTATTCGTGCGAGATGTTTTTGCAGTCGAGCAAAATCGCGTGGTCTTTAAGCCCGTTCGCCGAGGCGTATTGATCCATGATGCCGCAGTTCACCTTCGCATATTCTCTTTCGGCTTTCTGAGCGAGCAGAGCGATTTCCTTTTTGTCGATTTTTTCGCCCGCGATCACCGCAAGCGCCGCGAGAGTGGATACCTCGATCGCCGCGCTGGACGAAAGCCCGCTGCCGAACGGAACTTTACAGTCCTGCAGCATATCGCAGCCGAGCAGCTTATGCCCGGCGTTTTTCCATACCAAAGCGCAACCCGCCTGATAATTGCCGTATTTAAGGTCGGCGTATTTTTCGAGATCGTTTACGTCGAGCGAAACTTTGAAATCGGTCGTCGTCCAACTCAGGTTGATTTTATCCGTGCCGTTCGCTTTAACGTAAACGGTGTTCGTGAGCGACAGCGCGGCAGGGAAAACTTTTCCTCCGCAATAGTCGACGTGTTCGCCTATTATGTTGACTCTGCCCGCGGCAGAAACTTTGTAATCGTAATTCATCATTTCACCTTTACGAAGTTACCTATCGTCTGGTCTACCGACTCGATATATACGAAGGTGTTCGGGTATTTTTTTATTATTCGTTCGAAATCCGCAACCTGATGAGTGTTCACGATGCAGATAAGGACTTCTTTGTCGTGATGCTTGTAAATTCCCACGCCGTGCAGACGGGTGGCGGAATGTTTGAGCGTATGAGTGATTTCGTATTCGAGTTCGTCGCATTGGTCGGTGACGATCGTGAATTTGCAGGCGTGTTTAAGACCGGAAATAATCCTGTTGCCGGTGAAACTCGAAACAAAAGCGTATATCACGCAAAGGCAAACGGGTTTGTAGTCATAAACTCTGACGCCGTCCGCCTCTTTGTAGAATACGAAATAACTCGCCAAAGCAACGAGCGCGTTCAGTACGAACGTAACGTAGAAAAAGTTGAGATTCGGCTTGATTTTGCTCACGTACTTCGCAATTATGTCGGTGCCGCCGGTCGAGGAGTTGTTCTTGACCGAAAAACCTATGCAGAAGCCCATTATAAGCCCCGCGATGAGCGACGGATAAATGGTATCCACGCCGTTCGAAGAGTAGACGAACGGTTGCAGAAAATTGCTTACCGTTTTCACTTTCGTGAGTAATAAAAAGATGAGCGAATAAGAAAGAGAGAACAGCAACGTGTTCACGGCGAACGTTTTATCGATCTTAAAATACGCGAAAACGCAGAGCGGAACGTTAATAAGAAGCGATATATAGGAAACATACTCGGTTTTCTTCAGCGCGTGCTGAATCATTACCGCGATACCGTTCACGCCCGACGGCGCGAAGTTGTTCGGAACGACGAAAAGCGCGTAATCGAGCGCGAGGAGCGCGCCGAGCAACACAGGGTAAACGTATGAGAGAACTCTCGACAAAACTAATTTTTTCATCTTGCAAACAACCGTCGTTCTGTTTTTTTATTGTCTGTTATCAGCCGACGGGTGTATTTTATTGTACTATTATTCAGGATAAAAGGCAAGGGTTTTTAAATGGTTTTACGGGTTGATTTTCAAATCTTTTTTTCTCGTCCGACGAACGCGGTTTACGTGCCGCGCAAAACTGCCGTCGCTTATTATTTTTGCCGCGACGTATTGTTCGAGAGTGGGAACGGGACAGGAAAAATCGCCGAATTTTTCATAATATTTTGCGGCAAGTTTTTCGGGCAGAATCATATAGGCGAGCCTTAAAGAGGGGAAAACGGACTTTGAAAACGTGTTTATGTAAATAACGTTGTCGTCGGGGGTGTTCTTGAAAAGCGTCTCGGTGAGTTTTGCGGACAGCGAAAACTCGGATTCGTAATCGTCCTCCACGATATACGCGCCGATTTTCTTTGCCGCTCGAAGGTATTCCGCGCGTTTGGAAGCCGAAGCCGTAACGCCCGTGGGAAAACTTCGGTAAGGGGTTACGTGAATGACTTTCGCGCGGCAGGCGGCGAGATCTTCGGATAAAACCCCGTCGGTTCCGAGCCGCAGTTTTTCGGTTTTCACGCCGTTTAAGGAATAAATTTTTTCGATAATTCCGTAGGACGGCGTTTCTATCGCGAACGTTTCGTCCGCGCCGAAGAGTTTTGCAATCACTCCGTAAAGATATTCTGCGCCCGCGCCGATGATTATGCGGTTTTCGTCCGCATGCACGTCGCGGCTTGTTTTTAAGTAATTTTTTATTGCGGATTTAAGCGCGGGCGCGCCGCTTCCGTTTGTTTTTTCGGTTATTTTGTCGCCGAGGTCGTTTAAAACCGCGCGGACGGCGGAAGCGTAAACTCCGAACGGAAAACGCTCTTTTTTCGCGTTTGCGTCTTTCGCGTTTGTGCCTTTCGCGCTTGCGTCGTTGCCGTCGGTTTGATTTTCGATTGCAAATTCTTCCGGGAAGGGAAAGTCGGACTCTTTTTCGGCGAGAATTCCGTCCGCAACGTACCTTGCGAAATACCCTCGCCTCGGTCTGGATTCGATGTATCCTTCGCTTTCGAGCAGTTCGTAGGCGTGTTCCACGGTTATAACGCTCGCGTCGAAACTATCTGCCGCGGCGCGTTTCGAGGGGAGTTTTTCGCCGTATTTTATCGTCCCGTCGGTTATGTTCGCGCGTAAATTTTCGTAAATAAGGGCATACTTTTTCTTCATAAATCTTCTCAAACTGACCTTATAAAATTTATTTGATTTGGATATTTTATTATATCCAAAAATATGATATACTGTTTAGCGGAAAATGTCAAAGAGTTAAAACAAAAGAATTGAAATATCAGAGGAGCGATTTATGAAATTTACCACAAAAAAACTGTGTTTAACGGCTGTTTTTCTCGCAATGAACGTTGCGTTGAGTTCGTTCGGCGTGCCTGTGCCGGGCGGAAAAATCTATCTTAACGACGTGATAATCTGCTTCGCATCGCTCGTTCTCGATCCGTTTTCGGCGTTCGCCGTGGGCGGAATCGGAGCGTTTCTGGGCGACGCGCTATTTTATCCCACGCCCATGTTCGTTTCGCTGGCGACGCACGGCTTGCAAGCCGTGGCGATTTCGCTCATTGCGGGCGGATATAAAGGCAGGTTGCCCGTTTTGTGGCGCGCGATAATCGGCGTGTGCGTAGGCGCGGTGATAATGGTCGCAGGGTACACGCTCGGCAAAATCTTCGTTTACAGCACTTTCGAATACGCAATGATAAAACTGCCGTTTGAAACGGCGCAGGCAACGGTCGGAGCGGTCGGCGGAACGGTTCTGCTTTTCGCAACGCCGCTGAAAAAGTATATGTACGAACGCGTCGGCGACAATGAAAACCGGGAATAATCGGAAATAACCTGGGAAAATTAAGGGCGGCGGCGATTCCCGATGGAATCTCTTTCGTTGCCTTATAATTTTAAGCAATCGATTTTAAGCAATCGATTAAATTTTTAATCTGTCGTCGTCTTTTCGATTTCCGCTTTGGAAATATCGAGAAGCGCGGGCATCTTATCCGGAACGTCGAATTCGACGATTACCGTCTTTTCGTTCTTGTACGAATAAGACGTCGTATCTTCGGGAGTTCCGTTGTTGATCGTTCCGCTCTCTACCGTTTTGATTTCCGCTTTGATATGGGTGATTTTGCCCGATTTAATCGTGAGCGTGATTTTTGCGGTGGGGAGAACCTCGAGAATCTCGTCTTTCGATTTCTTTATTTCCGCAACCGTAGCCGCGATTTCTTCCTCGGTCATAGCGGACGACTGACTATCGTTTTCCGAGCCGCCTCCGAATCCGAAAATAGTTCCGATTTTGAAATCTTTAATCTTAATCACAGCCGCGCCGGTGTTGAGTCCCGCTTCGAAAACGGTGTTCACGAGATAATCTTCGAGAGTTGTTGCCGCGTCGGGTTTATCGATAACGATCGAGCCTACGCCGCTTACAACCACTTCGAGTTTACCTTCGGCGGTTTCGTGGAAATATTCTTCTCCGATCGCCGTTTTAAGAACGTCGACAACGTCTTTTGCCTTAACGTTTTTAAGAATAGGCGAGAGGATTGTCTTAATCTCGGGCATAGCGTAAAATTCGCCGACGGTCGCATCGGGGTGTTTGAGAGCCGCTTCGGCGGCAACCGCGCATTTGTCAATCAGACCGCAAATGGTCGCCGTGACGTCAAGCGTGTAATCGTCGCCGTTTCTGGTTATGACCGCGAATTCGCTCACGCCTTTAAATATTCCGGAATAAACGGATTTCACAGCCGCTTCGATTTCATTGACCTGCGTCGTCGGAACGCCGTCAAGCCCGAGTTTTTTGAGAACGACGTCTTTTAAATTTTCTTCGCTGAGAATATTCAGTTTGTCGCCGGCTTTGAGTTTTTCCGAAACGGCGTCCTTGATTCCGTTGGCGTTTCCGCTGTAATCGGAAAGACCGTTATACGAGTAGGAAAGTCCGTCCCTGATAAACATCGCGCCCGCATTGGTCAAAGCCGCGCTGTTTTCCACGGGCGAGGTCATCAACGAGAAAACGTCCGCGTCGAACGCGCCGAATTTTCCGGTTGCTTCGTCGTAACTTATTCCTCCTGCGAAAACGAGGTTAGTCGTAGAACTCGCGGTTTCTTTTTCCGAGCCTGTTATATTCTTGTGAGATATATTATAACATACGTAATAAATTTTGTCAATAGAGATTTAAAAATTTTCCCCCGTTTGGTTTTTTAGGGGAAATACGCGTTAATCGGCTTATAGCCGCGTTTTTGACGATCGATGTCGGTCAAAAATAAAAACGCGCCGCTTTTTCGCGGGAAAAAGCGGCGCGCAAACAAATCAGATTTTTTTGTTTTTTCTGAGTTCCAGAACGGACATAAGCGAACGCAGCCTTATAGTAACCGCGCCCGTGTTGGAGATTTCGTCGATTTTTATCTGGGCGTAAAGCCGCCCCGAATTTTCCACGATCGAACGCACTTCGTCGGTGGTTACCGCGTCCACGCCGCAACCGAACGAAACGAGTTGAACGAGGTGAATATCGAGATCGTCGGGCGCGTTCGCGACGAATTTCGCCGCGTTGTAAAGTCTTGCGTGATAAGTCCATTGGTTTCTCACGTTCGTGTCGAGTTTGCCGTCATGCGGTCTTACGGCGTCCTCGCTTAAAACAATCGCTCCCAGCCTGCTTATCAGTTCGTGTATGCCGTGATTGATTTCCGGATCTGCGTGATAAGGTCTGCCGGCGAGGAGTATGACCGGTTTGCCCGTTTTCCTTGCTTTTTCGAGATATTTTTCGCCTTCTTTTCTTATCGATTCGAGATATTCGTCGTATGCCGCGTAAGCCGCTTCCGTCGCGTCGGCGATTTGTTTGGCGGTTAAATTCTTCTCGGGGAAGTGTTTTTCGAGTATCGCCTTAATGCGTTTTACGAACTGTTTTTTATCGTATAAACTTATGAAGTCGCTGATGAACTTCGTTTTTTTCACGTCGGCTACGTTTAATTTTATCACCTGCGGATAATACGCCACAACGGGGCAGTTGAAGTGGTCGTCGCCTTGCTTTTCGTCTATGTTGTAAGACATGTCGGGGTAAAAAATCGCGTCCGCGCCCTCGCGCAAAAGAGCCTCTATATGTCCGTGAATGAGTTTCGCGGGGTAACATATCGTGTCGGACGGAATGGTGTATTGTCCGTATTCGTACAACTTTCTGTCCGAAAACGACGAGGTGATCACGTTGAACCCGAGTTCGGTAAAAAATTCGTGCCAGAAGGGGAGGAGTTCGTAATTATTAAGTCCGAGCGGCAAGCCTATATTTGTTTTTTCGTCGTCGCGATCGGTGTTTACGCAGTTGGAAAGCAGTCTGAGTTTGTAAGCGTAAATATCGTCTTTCGCTTTCGTTTTTTCTCCCGTAACGGGTTTACTGCATCTGTTCCCCGCGATATATCTTCTTCCGTCGGCGAACAGATTAAGCGTGAGATTGCAGCGGTTTCCGCAACCGTTGCACGTTCTGTTGCTGACTTTGTGCGAAAACTTCGCTATTTCGTCTTTCGTTATGAGCGAGCTTTTGCCTTTCGCGAGTTTCTGCGCGTATAACGCCGCTCCGTAAGCCCCCATAAGCGCGGAAAATTCGGGGCGTATTACTTCCACGCCGAGTTCCTGCTCGAACGCGCGCAGAACGCAGTCGTTTAAAAACGTTCCGCCCTGAACGACGATATTTTTGCCGAGATCTTCGGCTTTCGCTATTCTGATAACCTTATAAAGCGCGTTTTTAACGACGCTTATCGACAGCCCTGCGGAGATGTTTTCAACGCTCGCGCCGTCTTTTTGCGCCTGTTTCACGGAACTGTTCATAAAAACGGTGCATCTCGAACCGAGGTTTACGGGTGCGTCGGCAAAAAGTCCGAGTTTTGCGAATTCTTCCACGCCGTATCCGAGCGATTCCGCGAAAGTCTGCAAAAACGAGCCGCAACCGGACGAACACGCTTCGTTGAGAAAGAGTTGGTCGATGAGATCGTTTCTTATTTTGAAGCACTTCATATCCTGCCCGCCGATGTCGAGAATAAAGTTGACGTCGGGGCGGAATTTCTTCGCGGCGGAGTAATGCGCCACGGTTTCCACCAGTCCGTTGTCTATGCGGAAGGCGTTTTTTATCATTTCTTCGCCGTAACCCGTTACCGCAGACCCCGCTATTTCGATATCCGGAAAATCCGCGTAAAGTTTTTTGAGATAATCGAGAACGATTTCTATGGGTTTGCCCACGCTCGGGGTGTAAAGCGGTCTGATTATGTTTCCTTTTTCGTCCGCGAGGAGAATTTTGACCGTGGTCGAACCCGCGTCGACGCCGAGGAAAACTTTTCCGCGCGGAGCGTCGAGTTCGGCAATGCCTTCGGAGTTCCGTCTGTGACGAAGTCTGAATTCTTCGTATTCTTTTTCGTTTGTGAAAAGGGGAGGGCAACTTTCGTATTTTTTAAGCGACGAAGATTTCTCGAATAGATTGATTATTTCCGAAATTCTGCTCGATTTTTCCTGTTTGGAGAGCGCCGCGCCGAGCGCGACGTAAAAAAGCGAATTTTCGGGCAGCGTGCCTTTTATGCCGAGAATTTTGTCGAAAGTCTTTCTCAGTTCCGAAAGGAAAGTGAGCGGACCGCCGAGATAAAGGACGTTGCCTTCGATTTTTCTGCCTTGCGCAAGCCCCGCGACCGTCTGATTGACTACCGCGGCGAAAATTCCCGCGGCGACGTCCTCGTTTTTCGCGCCCTGATTCAGGAGCGGCTGAATATCGGATTTGGCGAAAACGCCGCAACGCGACGCTATGGTGTAAATTCTCGTGTGGGATTTTGAAAGTTCGTTGAGTTCGTCGGGCGTGAGTTTCATCAGAGTCGCCATCTGGTCGATGAACGCGCCGGTTCCTCCGGCGCACGTTCCGTTCATTCTCATCTCGAATCCGCCGGTTAAAAAGATGATTTTCGCGTCCTCGCCGCCGAGTTCTATAACGGCGTCCGTGTCGGGATAAAACCTCGAAACGGCTGTTTTTTCGGCGTAAACTTCCTGAATAAACGGCAGGTCGAGCGTTTCCGCCACGCCCATGCCCGCCGAGCCGGAAAGGCAGACGAAAACTTCCTCGTCGTTGCAGATTTCTTTCGCGAGGGAAAGGACTTCCGTCGCCGTTTCGGGAATTCTGGAAAGGTGTCTTTGATATTTTGAAAACAGTATCCGTCCGTTTTCGTCCGTAAGAACGGCTTTTAAGGTGGTCGAACCTATATCTATTCCGAGTCTTTTCATAAGTTGTCCTCGTTGTCGTTATTTTCGGAAACGGTTGCGGCGGCTTCCGCAGTCGCGTTGTCGGTTGTTTCGCCGCGTTCGGTTCGTCCGTCGGTTTCCGCATGCCCCGCCCGGGCGGCTTTGTTGTCGCGCGCGATCGAGAGCATCAGTTTTATTCTGTTTTCCTGATTCACCGCCGACGCGCCCGCGTCGTAATCCACCGGGAAAATATTCGCGTCGGGATAAAGTTCTCTCAGTTTTCTTATCGTGCCTTTGCCAACGATATGGTTCGGCAAACAGCCGAACGGCTGAGCGCAGATAACGTTCGGATATCCTTTTTCGATAAGTTCGGCGATTTCGCCGGGGAGCAGCCACCCTTCGCCCATTTTAACGCCGCGGTCTATTATCGTATCGGCAAATTCTTTAACCTTTTCAAACGGCGACGGAGCGACGAATTCGGGGTAGGGTTTTAGCGTTTTTATTATGTATCCTTCGTATTTGGCAAGTATTTTTTCGGCAAGCGCGCCTATTTTCAGTTTTAAAAAACTTCCGCCGTAATAGCAATGGTCGGTTTCCACGTTCGCCGCGCAGTATTGCAAAAAGCCCGTCACGCCGGGAATCATATATTCGCAGCCCTGGCTTGCGAGAAATTTCTCCAGTCCGCGGTTTGCAAACGACGAATATTTGACGTAAATTTCGCCCACTATGCCCACTTTAACGAGGTCTTTTTTCTCGCGGGGAATATTGTGGAAATCCGCCGCCATATCCGCGAGATTTTTTCTTATCGCCTTTTTGGAACTGCCTTTGCCTCGCCTGAACTGAGCGGACAATTCGACGATCCATTTATTTACCGTTTTTTCGGTGTCGCCTTTATTGATTTCGTAGGGCGCGGTCTGATTTTTCAGAAGGAGAAGCATATCGCCGTAAACGAGCGAAGAAAACCCCGCTTTGAGCATTTTAAGGGTGATTTTGAACCCGCTGTATTTTTCAAGCCCCGAAAAACTGACGGAGATGACCGGAACGAAGCCGAGGTCCATTTCTTTAAGCGCTTTTCTCAGCAGAAAAATATAATTCGAGGCTCTGCAGCCTCCGCCCGTCTGGAAAAAGATAAGGGCGGTTTTGTTCACGTCGTATCTGCCCGATTCGAGCGCGTATAAAAGTTGCCCGCACGAGCAGATTGCGGGATAACACATATCGTTGTGCAAATATTTAAGCCCGGTGTCGATAACGGCCTTTCCCTCGTCGCGCACAACCTCGAATTTGTAGCCGTTCATACGGAAAATACTCTCGAACAACGCCATATGCGTGGGGAAAATATCCGGACAAAGAATGGTATATTCTTCTTTCATTTGCTTCGTAAAATCAATCATTTCACACTCTGTATAAAAAATAATTATAATAATTCGACTTTATAATATCATAGCAAATCCGGGAACGCAAGAAAATAAGCGACCGCTCGCCGAAATAAACCGAAATTTTCAAAAATCGATTGACAAAAATCGATATAAAAATTATAATTGAGAAAACTTTTGTCCGCAGGTTAAAAAGGAGAAAACATGGCTTACGAATACATAGAAAATTTCAAAAAGATGGGCTTCGGAATGTTCAACCATTTCGGGCTTTACAGCATTTTAGGCAAAGGCGAATGGGTTTTGGCGCAAGGCAAAATCGACCATGCGAAATATAACGAACTGACCAGGAAGTTCAAAGTGAAAAAGGACTGGGCGAAACAACTCGTAAAAACCGCTAAGGCGGCGGGTTGCAGATACATAACGCTCACCACACGTCATCACGACGGTTTTTCGCTTTACGACGTTAAGGGGCTTAACGATTTCGACGCCCCTCATTCCGCTTGCGGAAGGGATCTTATCCGCGAATTCGTTGACGAGTGCAACAAAGAGGGTATAGTTCCTTTCTTTTATCACACCCTTCTCGACTGGTATAATCCCGATTATAAAAACGATTTTCCGAAGTATATCGACTATCTCGTTAAGAGTATAGAAATTTTATGCACGCAGTACGGCAAAATCGGCGGTTTCTGGTTCGACGGAATGTGGGATAAGCCGAACGACGACTGGCAGGAGGACCGTATTTACGGCACTATAAGAAAATATCAACCGGAAGCGATGATTATAAACAACACGGGGCTGAGCGAATGCGGAAAAACGGGACATCGCGAGATAGACAGCGTGACTTTCGAGCGCGGAAAGGCGTTTTTCGTCGATACGTCCGAAAAGCCGCTTGCCGGCGAGGTGTGCGAGGCTCTCACCGATCACTGGGGATACGCGAAAGAGGATATCTGCGTGAAGTCGCCGAAAGAACTCGTGGAAATGCTTATCGATTGCCGCAAGTTCAATTGCAATCTGCTTCTTAACACGGGGCTTATGGGCAACGGGCTTATTCCCGATGGCGAAAAGGCGAATCTTCTCGCCGTGGGCAAATGGATAAAGGTAAACAAAGGCTTTATTTACGACGTCGTTTCCGCGCATATCGAAGCCGAAAACGCCGACGTGCTTACGGACGGAAAATATTATTACGCGGTGATAAGAAAAGTGCCTATGAGCGCCGACCCGAACGTCGCGAATATGGCGGACAACAGAACCGTAACGATAAAAACGGATAAAAAGGTCGTTTCGGCAAAGTGGCTCGACAACGGCAAAAGCGTTAAAGGCGCGAAGAAAAACAGTTTTCCCGTCGAACCGTTCGCTTACGGCTATTCTTACGGGGCGAGAGTCGCGAGATTTGAATTGAAATAATTCCGGTTATACGTTTGCGGGCTCAGCCGATTTCAATCGGCTGAGCCCGCTTTTGGTTTTATTATTTTGCGTTTTCTTCCGCAAGAGTAAATCTTTTCGTTTTCGTGCCGTCCGGCAGAGTGACTTCTTCGCTCCACATAGAAAGCGGGCGAACCCAGATTCCGCCGTCGCCGTAAAGCGCCCTGTAAACGACTTTTTTCTCAAGCGTTTCGCTGTCGGTGGCGATATATAACAGTTCGTAAAGGTTTCCTTTAAAGTGCCTGTAGACGCCGGCTTTCGGAAGGTTTGTCATAATTGTCATGATTTTACCAGTCCTGCCTGTCGCTTATTTTGATGTCGTCGTAATAATCGAAATATCTGCGCTTGAAATCGTCGTTAGCCCCTTTCGGATTTTTCGACGGTTTTTTCGGCGTATTTTGAGCAGGGTTGTTTGCGAGTTTATCTTTTTTTTCGCTTTTAACGGCGTTTTTCAGTTCGTTATCCATAATTAATTCCTTTAATTATTTCGTTCTGCTTGCAAGGTGAACCATCAGCACGGCTATATCCGCCGGGCTTACGCCCGAGATTCTCGATGCCTGCCCTATGTTTTCGGGGCGGATCGCGTTGAGTTTTTCCTGCGCTTCCAGCCTTAAACCCTTAATCTGAGCGTAATCGATATCGTTCGGGAGGAGTTTTTCTTCGAGTTTTTGCGCTTTTTCGATCTGTTCGCGACCTTTTTTAAGGTAACCCTCGTATTTGGCGTCCGTTTCCACGCGTTCGAGAATATCGTAAGGGCAACCCTTGAAAAGCCCGAATCTCTCGCAAATCGCTTTGAGCGGAATATTTCGTTTTATCATATCTATCGGCGAAAGGGGAGCGGAAACGTCGCCGAAGCCGTATTCTTTAACGAATTCCGAACATTCCGCAGAGGGGATTTTAACAGCGGCTTTTTCGGTCGTTTCGGCGATTTTTTTGCAGCGCCCGAGATATTTTTCGTATCTGTCGTCCTTGACAAGCCCGACCGCGCGCCCCTTTTCGGTAAGGCGGGAATCGGCGTTGTCCTGCCGCAGAAAAATTCTGTATTCCGCGCGCGAGGTCATCATTCTGTAAGGCTCGTTCGTGCCTTTCGTCACGAGGTCGTCTATAAGTACGCCGATATACGCTTCGTCGCGTTTCAAAACGAGCGGCTCTTTTTTGCGGAGATAAAGCGATGCGTTAATCCCTGCGATAAGCCCCTGCGCCGCCGCCTCTTCGTAACCGCTCGTGCCGTTGATCTGCCCGGCGGTGAAAATCGACGGAATCGCCTTGAACGCAAGGCTCGGTTTTAAGTCGAGAGAGTCGATACAATCGTATTCTATCGCGTAGGCGTAACGCATTATTCGGCAGTTTTCAAGCCCGATAATCGACCTATACATAGACTTCTGCACGTCGTGGGGGAGTGAAGTGGACAGCCCCTGAACGTAAATTTCATTGGTGTCGTAGCCTTCGGGTTCGAGGAAAAGTTGATGGCGTTCCTTGTCGGCAAAGCGCATAACTTTTGTTTCGATCGACGGGCAATATCTCGGACCGGTGCTTAGAATGCTGCCGTTATAAAGGGGCGAACGGTCGAGATTGTCGCGGATGATTCTGTGCGTGGTTTCGTTTGTATAGGCAATGTAGCACGGTTCCTGCTTGTCGGGAATTTTGTCCGTCATGAAAGAAAACGGATAAATTTCCGTTTCGCCGTTCTGAATCTCGAGTTTGGAAAAATCGATCGATCTGCGGTCTATTCTCGCGGGCGTACCCGTTTTGAAACGACGGACTTTAAACCCGAGTTTTACGAGCGAATCGGTGAGTTTCGTGGCGGGGGCGAAACCGGACGGTCCCATATTCTGTTCCCATTCTCCGGCAACGATTCTGCTGTTTAAGTAAACTCCCGTGGCGACGACGACGGCTCTGCATTTTAAAATACTGCCGAAAGAGGTTTTCACTCCGCAGACTTCGCCGTTTTCGACGAGAATTTCGGTAACTTCGCATTGAAGAATATAAAGTCCGTCGGTGTTTTCAAGCGTCTGCTTCATCAGCGAATGATAAAGTCTTTTGTCCTCCTGAGAGCGGAGCGACTGAACCGCCGCGCCCTTGCCTCGGTTGAGCATTTTTATCTGCATCATCGCCTTATCCGCGTTTATGCCCATTTCGCCGCCGAGCGCGTCGAGTTCGCGGACGAGATGCCCTTTCGCCGTTCCGCCTATCGACGGATTGCACGGCATAAAAGCGATATTGTCGAGATTTATGGTGGTGAGAGCCGTTTTCATTCCCGTCCTCGCGAGAGCGAGCGCGGCTTCGCAACCGGCATGCCCGGCGCCGATCACCACGGCGTCGAATTCGTCTTCAATAAATTCCGTATCCATTATTTTTTAAGAATCATATTTTTGAGATCTTTGATCTCGGTGTTCACTCTCGTGTTTTCTTTGATGAGTTCCGAAATTTTATCTCTCGCGTGGATGACCGTCGTGTGATCTCTCCCGCCGAGAGCCTGACCTATCGTAACGAGAGGAATCGACAAAAGTTCCGTCATTAAATACGCGCAGATCTGGCGCGGCTCGACGACTTCTTTGGTCTTCTTTTTCCCGAGCAGGTCGGAACGCTGAATTTTATAAAAATTGCACACGGCGTCGATAATCGAATCCGTCGTGAGAACTTCCTTTTCGCCGTCGCTCGGCGCGCTTTCGTTCAGGGCTTCTTTGGCGAGTTCGAGCGTGATCGGCTCTTCGTGAAGCATCGAGGCGAAAATCACCTTGTTGAGCATCCCCTCGAGCGATCTCACGTCATTGTCCGAAATTTCCGCAAGATAAAGCGCGACGTCGAGCGAAAGTATGTATTTACGAAGTTCCGCTTTCTTTTGCAGAATGGCTATTTTCGTTTCGATATCCGGCGGAAGAACCTGCGCCATAAGTCCGCCCTCGAAACGCGTTTTAAGCCTGTCGGAGAGCAGTTCGATTTCCTTCGGGTGGCAGTCCGCCGATAAAACTATCTGCTTGTTCTGCGAGTAAAGTTCGTTGAATGTGTGGAAAAATTCTTCCTGAGTGGACTGTTTTTTAGCCAGAAACTGAACGTCGTCGATGATAAGCACGTCCACGTTGCGGTATTTGTTTCGGAAATTCATTCCCTCCTGAGAGTACGCCTTACCCTGACGGATAGTCGTGATAAGGTCGCTCGTGAACTTTTCGCAAGTGGCGTAAAGCACGGTTTTCAGGGGGTTGTTCTGTTTTATGTAGTTCGCTATGGCGTGCATGATATGCGTTTTGCCCAACCCCGCGCCGCCGTAAATAAACAGCGGGTTATAACTGTCCGCAGGGTTTTCCGCAACGGCTTTCGCCGCAGCGTAAAGATAGCGGTTGGATGAACCGACCACGAACGTATCGAAAGTATATTTTGGGTTGATTGGCGTGGAGTCGATGTCCGACTGCACGGGCGCGACGCCTTTTCTCGCAAGGTAATCCTCGGTGCTGCCTTCAACGTAAAGTTTGATGTCGGTTACGCCCGTTCCGACGAGTTTCAACGCTTCTCGTATTTTATCCACGAGCCGCCTTGCGACTTCGGAAGCGAACAATTCCGATTTTGTTGACAGAATGAGTTTAGAACCTATAAGATCGACGGGTTTTAATTGTTCGATATAAGTGGAGTAGGCTATCGTACTGACGGAAACTTTCAGATGTTTCAAAGCCCTTTCCCAAATCAATTCGTAATTTTCCATGGTTTATCCTCTCGCGGGAAATTTTACGTTAAGTAAATACGTTAATTAAAGTACTATATATAATAAACTAATCGGAGAAAAAAATCAACCGATAAACCCGACGAAAAAAAATTTAAAGTTTTTTGTTTTATCTCCGCGGGCAGTTCCCGAACTTAATTGACAAAAAAGTAATTTGAATATATAATGGTTTTTGTATGTGTTATAGTCTGCTTTCGCACGGCTGCGGTCGGCGAATTGCGCCCGAAGAATAATTCCGGAGAAATATAATGGTAATCAGATCGTTAAAACTTAAAAACTTCAGAAATTATTCCGAGGAAACGTTTGAATTTTCGGACGGCGTTAATATCATAAGCGGCGCGAACGCCCAAGGCAAAACCAACTGCGCGGAAGCGATTTTTTACCTTTGCACGGGCTATTCTCCCCGCGCCGGACGCGACAAACAGTTGATTATGGCGGGCGCGGACAAGGGCTTCGTTGAGGGCGAGGCGGTTTCGGCTTTCGGAAAAATCAACGTTAACATCGCTTTTTTCCGTGATAAGAACAAGGAAATCAAAATCAACGGCGTTCCCGTGGCGAAGGTCGGCGAGCTTCTCGGCAACGTGAATTCCGTATTTTTCAATCCCGCGGAACTGAAACTTATTCAGGAAGCCCCCGAGGACAGGCGCCGTTTTCTCGATATCTCCCTTTCGCAGATGTCGAGTAAGTATTTTTACGCCTTGCAGAAGTATAAAAAAGTGCTTACGCAGAGGAACAATCTCCTGAAAGAAAAAGACAGGGAAATGGTTTTTGAAACTCTCCCCGTGTGGGACGTGAGCCTTGCAGGCGCGGGCGCGAGAGTGATTTGCGAACGCAACGCTTACATCGCGAAACTTGCCCCTTACTCAAAGGAAGCGCATTATCTCATAACCGGCGGAGCGGAGGAAATGACCGTTTCGGGCGACTATAAATACGAGGGCGAAGAAGGGGAGATTTACGATCAACTTATCGCCGCGCTCAAGGAACGGCTCGAAAAGGATTACGAGTTGGGTTATACCACGGTCGGTCCTCACAGGGACGATCTTAAAATCCGCGTCAACGGAATCGACGTGAGAACTTACGGCTCTCAAGGGCAGCAACGCACCTGCGCGTTGTCGCTCAAACTTGCGGAAACGGAAATTTTCAAAGAACGTTTCGGCGAATATCCCGTGCTTATTTTAGACGACGCTTATAGCGAACTCGATAAGTCGAGAAGGGAAAACTTAATGACGGCGGCGGAAAAAATGCAGACGATAATAACCTGCACCGAGCCGGACTGCGTGCCTTCGCACGAACTTTATAACAATATAAAAATCAGAAACGGAAACATAATAAAAGAATAAAAATTACGCTATAAGTCGATTAACGGCGTTTTTCGATATTTATCGGCGTAAAAAAAGGAGATAAGATGAGCGAGTGTACTCACGACTGCGAAACCTGCGGTCAGACTTGCGAAAAGAAGGAATTTATGGCAAAGCCGCTCCCTTCGACGAAAATCGGCAAGATGATAGCCGTCATGAGCGGAAAGGGCGGAGTGGGCAAATCTATGGTTACGGATTTGCTCGCGGTAAACACTTTAAGAAGCGGCAGATCGGTCGCCGTGCTGGACGCGGACATAACCGGTCCGTCCGTTCCCAAGGCGTTCGGAATAACGGAAAAGGCGACGGGAACGGAAGACGAAAAAATCAATCCCGTCATAACGAAACAAGGCGTAAAAATTATGTCGATGAACCTGCTTCTGCCCGAGGATAACGATCCCGTGGTGTGGAGAGGCCCGGTTATAAGCGGCGCGGTGAAACAGTTTTTTACGGACGTTTACTGGGATAACGTGGACTTTATGTACGTCGATATGCCGCCGGGAACGGGCGACGTTCCGCTCACGGTGTTTCAGTCGCTTCCCGTGGACGGAATCGTAATAGTCACCACCCCGCAGGATCTCGTTTCGATGATTGTGGGCAAAGCCGTGAAAATGGCCGAGATGATGAACATAAAGATTCTCGGGATAATCGAAAATATGAGTTACGTCGAATGTCCGGACTGCAAAACGAAAATTTACCCGTTCGGGAAAAGCAAACTCGAAGAAGTCGCGGCGGAGTATTCGTTGCCGATTCTTGGCAGACTTCCGATAACTTCGGAACTTTCCGAACTTACGGACAAAGGCGAAATCGAAAACGTCGGAAATTATCTTACCGACGCGATGAACGTTATTTTAGGATAAAACGAACGGATTTTTAAATAAATTAAATATCGGTAAAAAATTTCGGCGGAAACTATTGAAATTCCGCCGATTTTTTGTTATTATTTAACAAAGGAGAATATGATGAGAAAATCTTTACGCTTGTCGGCGGCGCTTTTAATCATCGGATTTGCTTTGACTGCTCTTACGGGTTGCAACGAAGAACCGATTGACACCGTGTGGGACGGAAATTACATTTATAGCAGTATATATAAGTGCAAAACTAACGGCGAGGACCAGGAATTGCTTGTCGACGAAGTGGTTGCAGACGGCAAAACCTATAAATACGATCACGTCAGCGATTATATTTATATCGGAAAAACGTTGTTTTTAGACGTAACTTTCATAGACGACGAAGAACGCAGGCAAGTGTTTTTTATAAAATATTCGATAGAAGATAACACTCACGAGGTGTTGTGTTACGATACCGAATTCGAGGGCGAAACCTACGGGTTGTCCTGGATCGGCTCACTTTCGCTCAGACAGGATAAATTATATTTTCCCGCTTCGTTCGAAAGCGGCGAAAAACGTCTTTCGGTTTTAATGTCGTACGATCCGCAAGCAAATTCGCTTAGTTCGTATTATACCAGAAAAAACGAAGGCGCGACAGGCGGCGGAGGATTGTATTTTACTTATGATTACGGGGATTATTTTGTTTTTGAAAGCGCCGACAAATATTATTCCTGCAACAAAATTACGGGAGAAACGTTTTTAATCGACGAGAAGGTAAAAACAAGCACGGCGTTTTCGAACGGATATCGGTTAAAGGAAGACGGCGGCGACGTGACTATAAGATCCGTCGTAGACGGCTCTGAGAAAAAAATTCTTTCTATTCCGACGGATGAAAGCGTTTATTTCGATAACCGGGGAATTGAAAACGGCAAAATTTATATCGATTCGTGGAAAAACAAAAAATATCAGGACAGATACGGTTATCAGGAATACGCGCTTATGTCGTCGATATACGTTTACGATATAGAAACGGATAAAATATATAATCTTACTCCGCGGGATCCGTCCGACACGAAAGTTTATTCTTTTATAAACGAAAAACTTTTTTTGGAAGAGGACGTTTACGAGGCTGAAAAACGCGTGAAAGACGACTCCGGGAATTATGTGACAGAGAAATATTTAGCGAGAAGAAATGCGAGAATTTACGAATTCGACGAAAACGGAAACGTAGAATATCTTGCAAACCTTTTCCCGAACAAGGAGAAGGAATATTTCAGTTTAGAAGAAGACGGAAATATTCATTGGGGTTATTCTGCTATATGGGAAACCGAAAAAGTTCTTAATCCGGAAACCCGCGAAATAAAAAAGGTTAAAGTTCCGAAGATGACGGAAGAGGAGAGATTTACGACTTACGGCGTTAAATGCGGGGATTTATATTATATTGCCGACGAAGGCAGTTGGTTCAGCGCGAACGCTATCTACAGGTTCGATATGAAAACTAAAAAAGTCGTCAGAGTTCAGTCGCGTAACGTAACTCCCGGCACGCACGCGTTAGGCGCGGCGGAAATAGATTTTGTATTGCCTTATTAAATAAAAACGTAAAAACAAAGCCCCTGGCGGTTGCGCTTTCCCGCAACCGCCAGGGGCGAATTTAAACAATAAGCGCGCCTATAAGTCGATTAAAGCAGAGTTCTTCTTTGTATTATCCTTCTCGGGTCTATGGTTAATCTGTATCCTTCGTTGATATAAATGCCGTTCGGCTGCGAATACGTCGAGTATTCGTAAACGAAAAGTCGCGCTTTTTTAACCTTAAAGTCGGAAGTGATGACAAACGTATCGTACATATCCACGGGGCGAGGAAATTTTTCATTTGTCGATGGCGCGCTTCCCGTGCGTGTTAAAAATCCTATTTTGCCATGTTTACTGTCAGTAGCCGCTATTGTATCTCCGTTTGTAAATTCCAGATAGTTTATGGCTATTTCGAGCATATCGAAATTGTTCATATTTCCGTATTCTTCGCCTATCGGGTTTTCTTCAGAAAACCCCGCGATATCCGTTCTGAAATATTCTCCGTCCGCAAACGCCGGTATTTTATTTGTCAGATAGGTCATATAATCGCAGAATAAACTACGTGATCCAAAGCCTTGAGCTTTGAATCCTTTCAGATAATAGTAGACGGCTTCCACGGTTTTGTTAAAATAGGCGAGCAACAGTGCGTGAGCGTAATTTGCAAAAGAGTAATCCTGAAGCCATTTAAAATACTTGTCGTCTTTTGAATATATCGTACAGTCTGCGCCGAGCGGCTTTCTTTTTTCAACGTCGTCGATAATGGCAAGCGATTTTTGAATAAATTTTTCTTGTTCTTCTTCGGTGACGTCGGTTCCCACGTCGCAAACTAAACTTAAACAACTAGCCATTACATAATAGATCTTGTCCGATGAATCATCGTCTAATATTGTCGGCGCTCCCGCAAGATTGTAATATAATGATTGCATTGCGTTTAAAAAGGAATTGTCGTCGATCACTGTGCCGATAGGGTTTACATAGGGCGTTTCTTTGTAATCGTCGAATGCGAAGTTTTTGATTATTGTTTTATTTTTTTTCATATCGTTCTCCTTTTGTATTACGTTGATTGTTTTTTCTTTTGCAATATTCTCCGGATTTTCCGGATGAGTTACGATTGCGATGCGTTTTTTCAATGCTTCGAGTTCCGATTCAATCTGCGCTTTTTCTTCCGCGGAAAAAAGAAATTTACCGTCGGACAGCAGCGTTGTGATTTCCGCCATTTTTTTGATGTGCGTCGGAAGGTCGCTGACTCCGCTGTCGCAGAATTGTGTTTCTTCTTTGATAAGATTAAAAATATCCTCCCTTGTGGCATTGCCCATTTTTGAATTGCGAATTATGTCAATAACCGTCTTTATGGTGTTTACCTTGTATTCCGAATATCCTCCTGAAAATAATAATGGAAAAACCGTTATCTAACTTGTGTCGAATAAAACAAGGTTCATAAAATTCTCCTTAAACGCGTTGCGAATTTATTATTCAATCAAAAAACGAAAATCCCTTTTTTTGTTTTTTAAGGGGGCTTTAACCCCGAATTCAGGTTGCTGTTGTTTTTCCGAAACGGAGATTTTGAGCAATAAAAAAGCCCCGGGCGGTTGCATTTTCACGCAATCGCCCGGGGCAAATTAAAATTTAAAATTTTCCGATTAAATAAAACAATTGTTTCAACAGCGCGCCCACTTCCGAAGGCTCGGAGCGGTTTAACTTGTCCGTTATTCTGATAATTTCTTCTTCCTTGTCCATAATGACAATATGCGTAATCAATGCGGAAATATACGCCTATAAGTCGATTAAAGGGCAACCTTTAAATTTTCCGGCTTGATTTTGCGGCGTCATTACGCTTTCTTTACGGCAACGCCGTCTTTCGATATCATAACGGTGTAACCCTTAGCGAGAATTTCGGCGCGCAGTTCGTCCGATAACGCGTAGTTCTTTTCCGCCCTTGCCGCCTGCATTTTTTCCGCCAGCGCTTTAACGTCGTCGGGGACGGGTTCTTCGTGCGTCTTGTCGTAATTCTTCACGAATTCGTCTGCGTTCTTCGTAAAAAGCCCTAAAAGAGAGTAAGTCTTTTTTATCTGCGAAAGCATCTGTCCCGCCGCCGGGTCTTTCTTCGCGGTGAGCGCGCGGATTTGCTTGAAATACGCGTAAAGTTCGGAAAGCGCGAGCGCGGTGTTGAAGTCGTCGCTCATAGCCTCGTCGAAATTTTTATCGATTTCCGGATATTCTCCCTCGATTTTTACGCCCGCTTTTTCCGCTTCGACGAACGCCCTGTAAAAATCCGCGAGGTGTTTTTCGGCTTCGGGGAAGAGGTCGGGCGTAATGTTTATGTCGTTGCGGTAGTTGGTGGAGAGCAGAGCGAATTTAATGGCTTCGTTGGAATATTCTTTCAGCAGGTCGGACAAAAGCAGGCTGTTGCCGAGCGACTTGCTCATTTTCTGCCCGTTTACCTTGATAAGTCCGTTGTGAACCCAGTATTTAACGAATTGTTTGCCCGTCAACGCCTCGGTCTGAGCGATTTCGTTTTCGTGGTGCGGGAAGATGAGATCTCTGCCGCCGCCGTGAATGTCGATCTGTTCGCCGAACGCTTTTCTGTTCATCGCCGAACATTCTATATGCCAGCCCGGTCTGCCTTTCCCCCAGGGGGAATCCCAGCAGATTTCGCCTTCTTTCGCGCTCTTCCAGAGAGCAAAATCGAGCGGATTTTTCTTTTCGTCGTCGTTTTCGATTCTCACGCCGTTGAGCGCGTCCTCGAGATTTCTGTGAGAAAGTCTGCCGTAAGGCGCGAACGATTCCACCGAAAAATAAACGTCGCCCTTGGAAGTGGGGTAAGCATGCCCTTTGTTGATGAGTTCGGATACGAAATCGATTATGTTGCCGATGTTGTCCGTCGCTTTAAGCCAGATATCGGGATCGTCGATAGCCATTTCGCGCATTGCTTTGTCGATTTTTTTAATCATCATTTTCGCGTAGGCGTCGGCGGGGATTCCCGCTTCTTTCGCGCGGGCGATGATTTTGTCGTCCACGTCCGTGTAGTTTCTCGCATAGGTCACGTCGTAACCCTGTTTGATTAAAAATTTGCGGATAATATCGTAAATCAACGCCTGATACGCGTGTCCGATATGCGCCTCGCCCGAAACGGTTATGCCGCAGGCGTACATGTTCACCTTGTTGCCGCGTAAGGGTACGAATTCCTCCTTAGTTCCGGAAAGGGTGTTGTAAATTCTCATTGTTCGTTCTCCTTTGGTGTGAAATTCTGTGTATTGTGAAATTCTGTACATTATGTATATTATGTGTTATTTGCCGAGTTTTCTTTCGAGTTCGTCCACGCGCGCCCGCAGATTACAGAGTTCTTCTAAGATAGGGTCGCACTTGTCGGGCGTGTTGTCGGGGATTTTTTCGCCCTTTATTCTTACCACGCGCCCCGGCACGCCGACAACCGTCGAGTGGGGCGGAACGTCTTTAAGAACAACGCTTCCCGCGCCGATTTTTGAATATTCCCCGATGGTTATTCCGCCGAGAACTTTTGCCCCGCAGGAAAGCACGCAGCCTTCTTTTATCACGGGGTGTCTGCGGTGACCGGTGTCTTTACCCGTGCCGCCGAGCGTTACGCATTGATAAATAAGCACGCCTTTTTCGACCACCGCGGTTTCGCCTATAACCACGCCCGCGCCGTGATCGATGAAAACGCCGGGCGCGATTTCAGCCGCCGGGTGAATTTCTATGCCCGTTAAAAACCGCGCGAACTTGCTTATCATGCTTGCGAGCAGTTTCATATGATGACGATAGAAAAAGTTTGCCACTCTGTGACGCGACAACGCTTTAACGCCCGGGTATGTGAGCCATATTTCGAATTTTGATCTCGCGGCGGGGTCGTTCTTCTTCGCAAAGTCGATATCCTCGCGCAAAGCCTTAAAAAACATCGCTGATTCTCCTGTCAAGGTTCGTTTTATTCTTGTCTGGCATCGCAGACGGCAGGTTGCAGATGATTGCGTCGCGACTAAAAAAAGACGCCTTTCCGTAAAATACGAAAAGACGTCTGTAACGTGGTTCCACTTTTCTTCAAAGCCCTGCGCGGCGGTTGTTTTTTCAAAACGCCTTTGCAATGCTTCCTTATTACTCCGTTAACGGCGGAGAGCCGAAGGCTGTTAACCCCTCTTGACAGCGAAACGCACTTCGCGCTTTTGCGGTGAATACTCGCACCGACCGTATTCTCTCTGTAACCGCGGTAATCTCGTTTTTCCGTCGGCGAACGTAACGTAAGCAGAGCGGAGAACAACGGGATAACCCGAAAGCGTTACTCTTTTTCGCAACGATTTAAAATTGTAATCCGATTATATCAAATATTTTTTATCAGGTCAACCGAAACGGTGTGGTTCAGTCAAAACCATGGTTCAGCCGAAACGACGATTCAACTGAAACGCTGATTTAGCCGAAACGACGATTCAGCCGAAACGACGTGATTTTACCGAAACGGTTTGCGATAACGGACAGAATTTCGGGAGATCAGAAATCTTCCTCGTCGTCCTCTTCATCTTCGTCGTCTTCCGATTCGTCGAAGTCTTCAAAGTCGGATTCGTCGGCGTCGGGATAATCGAAGTCGTCCTCTTCGTCCTCTTTGGGTTCGTTGTCATAGTAGTCGGAATCTTCTTCCTCTTCGTCGTCAAAGAGTTCTTTGGCTTCGTCCTCGCCGAGTTTGTCGAGAGAAAGGATTTCTTCGCCGTCTTCAACCTTGTTGCTTATCGCCTCTTTCTCGTCTTCGTCGAGGTAATTTCTCCATTCTTCGTCGCAGTCCGGGTCCACGTCCTGTTCGGGTTCGATTGCCGCCTTTTCGCTTTTTTCCTCTTTACATTCCGCGCACATTTCCTCGCCCGGATCGATATAATTACGTTTGCAAACGGGGCAGAGAATCTGATCGGAATCTTCGTCGTCGCCGAACGACACGAATTTCATCGTCGGGCCGAGTTTAAGTTCGGCTTTGCAAACGTCGCAATATTTTTCGGTTTCGGGCATATAATTGAGGTCGCACCTCGGACATTTTACGTATTTCATATAACGCGCCTCCGCTGTTAATCCGCAAATACGGGTTCGTAAATTTCTTCGCGGTTTTTCTTCCGTTAAAAACGATCCGAAAAAACAACGCGGTGTAATTATATCATATTATATGAATTTGTAAACTGTTTTTGAGCGAAAATTTGTTTTTTTTAAATTTTTTAACATTTTCGGGCGGACGTTGGCTGCCGGAAAATGTTATTTTCGCCCGGGAAATGGCGATTTTTATGTTTTTTGCGTTGTTTTACGCGCCCTCGAGCAACATTTTGTCGGCGATGAGGGCGATGAATTCTCCGTTTGTCGGTTTTTCGCCGGAAAGATAAGTCTGAACGCCGAACAAATCGTTTATGTTGCCGATTCTCCCCCTTGCCCAGGCGACTTCTATCGCGTGGCGGATGGCTCTTTCAACCTTGCTCGGCGTGGTCGCGTATCTTTCGCCGATCATCGGGTAAAGTTTTTTGGTTATATTGTTGATAACGTCCGGATCGCAAACGGCAATTTTTATACCTTCTCTGAGATAGCCATAACCTTTTATGTGCGGAGGAATACCGACCGAGATGAAAATTTTGCTTATCCGTTCGTCGAGAGAAGTCGTTTTCGCGGCGCGCATATTGTCGGGTAGTTTTTCGCGATTACCATTCAAAAACAGGTCTATAACACGATTAACGAGGGTTTCCGGCGGACATGGCTTAGCCGCGTAAAAACTCGCGCCTTTGGAAATACACGTTTCCACGACCTCTTCGCTCGAGAGAGAACTGTAAACGATTATCTTGGTTTTTGAGCCGTAGGCTTTCAGCCTGTCCAGAACGCCGAGTCCGTCCAGCCCCGAAAGGATAAGGTCTGTCACGCAAAATTCCGCGTCGTTTTTGAGTATCATATTAACGCCTTCTTCGCCGTCCGTGGTTTTTCCGATTATAGTAAATCTGCCGCTGTCTTCAAAAGCCTTTGCAATCTCTTCCGATTTCGGCGGGTTATCCGCAAGTATCGCTATTCCGTGTTTATCCATTGTCGTCTTCTCCTTTTTTTTCTTTAATTTTAGCACAAAAAAAAGTAAAATTAAATCGAATTAAGGATATTATTTGTTAATAAAAAGGGAGATTTCGTCGATAAAGGTCGAAACCGAAATTTGCGGAATTATGACGAACACGGCATATGAATATAAAAACCGCGGGAAGTCGGTTGACCGACTTCCCGCGGCGATTCGCTTCGCAATTTATAATAGGATTATCCTGCTCAGGTATTTGCGGCTACCCCGCGCGGAGTAAAAACGTAAACGTCTTTCGTAAGTTCGCCCATGTTTCCGTCTATTGCGTAAATAGCGCCAGACATAAGGTCCACAACCCGCTGGGCCGTTTGCGGACTTACGGCGGAAACGTCCACAATGACGGGTTCTCCGTTCAGAAGTCTGTCTATAATCGCGGCAACGTCGTCGAACGACTTCGGGCGATAACGGTTTATCGAGCCGCTGCCCGAGTAATCGTTTTCCTTTGTCTGCGCCCGCGCGCCCGTCGCCTGCGCGCTATTCTGTTTTTTATTATCTTTTTTGTTGCTCTTTGTAATAAAATCAAAAATTCCCATTCGCGTGTTTCTCTCCGATAAGTATTCCGTAAAAAATTATGTGACCGTTTGTTCTTGCGTGATATTCTGCGAGCGTTCGCCGAAAATCGCCCTGCCGAGCCTTATCATGTTGCTCCCGTGCTTTATCGCCGTTTTATAATCGCCGCTCATCCCCATGGAAAGCGTTTTCACGTCGGGCGAAGAGAGCCTTATTTCCTCGTAAAAATCCCTTACTTTTTCGCATAGATAAGCAAGTTCGTCATCCGTTTTGCCTGCCGGAAGCATTGCCATTATCCCGATAAGTTTAAGATGATTTAAGTTGATAATCGACTTATAGAGGGCTTTTGCAGTGTCGATTGACGAGCCCGTTTTGGTTTTTTCGTCGCCTGCGTTGATTTCGAGCATAACGCTTTGAACAATGCCGAGCGTTGCCGCCTTTTCGTTTATCGCTTCCGCGATTTCTGCGTTTGAAACGGAATCGATTACGTCGGCTTTGCCGACTACGTATTTGAGTTTGTTCTTCTGAAGCGTGCCGATAAAGTGTTTTTCGCAAGGCGGATAAAAGGCGAATTTGTCGCGGAATTCCTGCGCGTGATTTTCGCCGATATATTCGAGTCCCGCGGCAACCGCTTCGTTAATTTTCTCCGTAGGGACGAACTTCGTCGCGCCGAGCAGAGCAATTTTTTCTCCGCGGTCGTTCCCGGCGGAAATTTCGGAAAATATCTCTTTTAAGTTTTTTTCGATATCAGCCATTTTTCTCCCGAAACCCCGAAATTTTTATTTGCGGCTGCCCGAACAAAATCCGGCAAAATAACAAATTAAATAACAAAAGCCGCTTTATCGGCGGCTTTGCGTTCTTTTTACTGCGCAGTTCCCTTTGACAAGCCGAACCGAAGCGTTAGCGCGGCAGGTCGCTCCGTCAAAGCAACCTTATGGCACACGCAATCGACCGTTTAGCGCTGCTATATCCCTATCCTGACGCGGTTCGCGGCTTTGCGTTGCATAAGACCTTGACATCATCACGCCTTACCGCACGCAGCCAACCATACGACGAGCCGAGGGGAACGATCAGCCTTGCTGTAGCGGATTGCAAGTACAGGGCACCGCTATCTCCCCGCTCAGCGCAGTGTAATCATTTTAACCTAAATTTTAAAAAAAAGCAAGGAAATATCGCCGCCCGAAAAATTTTTTTAATTTTTAACACCGAAAAAATGTCGAAAAATTTTTGTCGGCAAACCGCTGATAACCGATATTTAAAAAACTAAACCACGATTGCCCCGAAAACTCTTTACTTTATTTAATATTTTTGCTATTATATAGAAGCATATTTCGTAACATTACGTACGCGCGCGGCGTGCGCACGCGATAAACGAAAGAAAACAAAAACACGGATAAATAACGCGCGGAACGAAAACTAAAGGTACGTTTCGCGACAACGGAGGAGTTATGTATAAAAAAGTTGACGCGTCGCTCAATTTTTTGAAGAGAGAGCAGGAAGTTCTCGATTTCTGGAACGAAAACGACGTATTCGAAAGAAGCATCAAAAACAACGAAGGACATAGTGAATTCACCTTTTACGACGGACCGCCGACGGCGAACGGAAAGCCGCATATCGGTCACGTTTTAACG
>URKE01000023.1 GCA_900548285.1 uncultured Eubacteriales bacterium
GAAAGCCGCGCCACTATCTAAAAAGAAAGAAAAATCCCTGTGCCTATTGATTGTGATATATACTATTGAAAATGCTTTTTTGTCCGTATCGGTGGAAGACGCCGGCGCGCAACTTAAATCGATTTTTGACAAAACCACAAAAACGGAACTTTTGTGGCAAGGCAACGCGTCGTTCTGGAAGGGGCGCGCTTATAATCTTTTCCCGATAGTCGGCAGACTTTATGACGGAAAGTATTCTTATCGCGGCAAAATTTACGAAATGGACAGGCACGGCTTTGCCAGAGGTAAAAGATTTTGTTTGTGCGATAAATCGTCTGACGCGATGACGTTTGTTATTTGCTCCGATGACGATACCTTGAAATCTTATCCGTTTGAATTTATTTTTAAGGTAGGTTTCACGCTTGCCGGAAACAAACTTAAAATTTCGTATCGGGTAGAGAACGTCGGTAAGGGTGATATGTATTTCGGGCTTGGCGCGCATCCCGGGTTTAACGTTCCGTTTAACGGCGGAAAATTCGAGGACTACGAGATTCGCTTCAACGCTCCGTGCAGTCCGCAGAAAGAGTTGTTTGGCGAAAACTATCTCATGGCGGACAAAAGAGAACCGTTTGAAATCGACGAAAACAATTCGTTTTCCCTTAAACATTCGCTTTTTGATAACGACGCCGTGGTTTTAAGAAACGCGGCAAGGAGCGTCACGCTGAAAAAGAAAGACGACAAAAAAGGAATAATCGTCGATTTTCCGTCGATGCCTTTTGTCGGATTCTGGCATACGCCGAAAACCGAGGCTCCGTTTTTGTGCATAGAGCCGTGGGAAAATCTTCCGTCAAAGGAAGGAGAAATCGAAGATTTAACACAAAAAGAAAATATCGGTTTTGTGAAAGAGGGAATGTCTTCGGAATGTGAAATAACGGTCACAATCGGATGACGTTTTAAGTATCAAGGCGGCAAAAACGATTTTACGCATATCGTAAAATGTTTAAAAATCATCGATATTTTCTTGTTTTTCACTTAAATATTTCCAATAACGTTCAGGTAAAAACGCGCGCATTAAACGCGTGTTTTTTCTTTCTTCGATACTGATTTCTTTATAGTAGGTTTTCCATAAATTCCGGAATTTCTCTTCTTCTTCCGAAAGATACACGGTAACGTTCTGCGCCGGGTTTCTGATAATCTTAAAATCGGAGCCGTTGCACAGAGCGATAACGTTTCGCTTTACGTCATGAATAACGAAAGGACTTTTCAGTCTTGCTTTGAAGTGCGGGGCGAGAAGATCCGTTATGTCGTTGTCCGGCTCGAAACAAGCGTAAAAATAACCGTCTGCAGACTCCATAAAACGCAAAAATCCTTTAAACCTGTGAATTTCCGTTCCGATTCGCTTTTTAAGGTCGAAAAAAGCCAGCGATTCTGACAGGGAAAACGCCGTGGATATATCGTTGTTTTTATATTCCACGGCTTTTCTGATATAATTAAAAATAACGGTGAATCTGTTTTTTTCGCCGCTGCGGAAGGCGTAAGCGACGTCGGAGAGTATATTTACGGTTCTGCATTTTCTTAATGAAGCGCAAACTCTTTCCGCCTTTTCTTTGTCGGTCATAATAGTTTTGTTTATATCGAAAAGCCCCGTCTGGCACGCTTCATTGCTGACGTCGTCGGGAATTTCTCTCGCATAAAAACTTTCAAAAATGCAGGTAAACAAACCGTTTTTCGTTCCGTCGAAAATATATGTGATCATAATTGTCCCGATATGATACTCGTTGAAATTTCGTCCGTCGAGAAGAGCGAGAGTTGTTGCGGTTCGGCGGTGTTTTCAAGTAAAAGGCTCTTTCTGATAAGAGAGGGGTTGTCCGTTCCGAAAAATTTTCCGGAGCATGTAATAAAACTTTTCGCCCGTTTCAGCACGACTCGCATCTTTGCGAGAGAGAGAAAATCAAGGCGGCAGAATTTTCTCGCCTGAACGATTTTATACGCGCTTTTAAATCCTATTCCCGGAACTCTGAGAAGAATTTCAGGCGGAGCGGTGTTGATTTCCACAGGGAAAAATTCGGGGTGGCGAAGCGCCCAGCCGCATTTCGGATCGAACTCTTCCGATAAATTTTCGTTTTCGTCAAGTATTTCCTCTGCCGAAAACCCGTAAAATCTCATAAGCCAGTCGGCTTGATAAAGGCGGTGTTCTCGGAGAAGCCCCACCGGAAGAACGGGCAGAGCGGAGTTTGAATAATTGGCAGGCACGTAAGACGAAAAATAAACGCGTTTCAAAGTGTATTTTTTATATAACGCTTGCGATAGGCGCATTATCTGTCCGTCCGATTCGGGCGACGCGCCGACGATCATCTGCGTGGTTTGCCCTGCCGGCAAGAAGTTGTTCGATTTCAGCCTTTTCGCCTGCCGGTATTCTTCCGCCATGTTACCCATGGGGAGAAGAATCGCTTGTTTCGATTTTTGCGGAGCGAGCAGTTTAAGACTCTTTTCCGACGGGAGTTCGATGTTGAAACTCATTCTGTCGACGTATTCGCCCGCTTTTTTTATGAGCGCGTTGTCCGCCGCGGGAATACCTTTAAGGTGAATGTATCCGTTAAAATTGTAAAGTTTTCGTAGTTTTTTAACGATTTCGAGCAGTTTCTCCATCGTGTTATCGGGACTTGACTGAATTGCGGACGACAGAAAAAGCCCCTCGATGTAATTTCTTTTATAAAAATTGATGACGAGTTCGCATATTTCGTCCGGCGAGGCCTCGGCTCTCGGTACGTCGTTACTGCGCCTGTTAACGCAATATTGACAATCATACGCGCACTTGTTCGTCATAAGAATTTTGAGCAGAGAAATGCATCTGCCGTCCTCCGTAAAAGAATGGCAGATGCCCCCGTATTCCGCGTTTCCCACACCGCCGGATTTGTTTTTTCTGCTTGACCCCGAAGAGGAACAGGACACGTCGTATTTAGCGCTTTCGGTTAAAATTTTTAATCTTTCTGAATCTATCATAATGCGAACATTTGTTTGTTTTTCTGTATTATATCACCCATACAAAATAAAGTCAAACATTTGTTCGTGTTTATTCAAAAGTTATATAAATCTTTTTCGGTGTAAAATCCAGGTTGTTGTTCGGCGATGAAAAGAGCCGCTTTAATCGCTCCGTCGGAGAAGAGTTTTTTGTTTTGAGCAGAATGAATCAGCCTTATTTCGTCGTATTTTCCGTAAAAACAGACTTCGTGTTCGCCGACGACCGAGCCGCCGCGGACGGAATGAATTCCTATCTCTCCGTCTTTCCGTGGTTTTTCGCCTTTTCTGCCGTAAGACAACAGTGAGATCGCGCGCGATTTTTTTATCGCTTCCACAATCATTTTGGTTGTACCGGAAGGCGCGTCTTTTTTATATCTATGGTGACGCTCGATTATTTCGACGTCGTATTCATCAAGAACCTCAGCCGTTTCGCCTACGATTTTTGCAAAGAAGTTTACGCCGAGCGACAGGTTGGACGTTTTCAAAATCGGAATAATACTCGCCGCTTCGGCGATTTTAATTTCTTCTTCTGCCGAATAACCGGTCGTCGCTATCACGGCGGGAGTTTTATTCTCAACGCAATATTGCAAAAGACCTGTTAAATTTGACGGGGAAGAGAAGTCCACAACTACGTCTGCATACTCGTTTACGTCGGCAAACGATTGATACACGGGGCAGTCGAAATTTCCGTAATACTCTCTGTCGATTCCGCACGCGACGTTCAGCCCCGCTTCTTTCGCGCTCTCGTAAACGTTCGAGCCGGTTTTGCCGCATATGCCGCTGATGATTATGCTTTTCATAGATTATTTATCTCCTTTAATATTTTGTCGAAATCTGATATAAGTTTTTTCTTTTCTTCTGCGGTTTGTTCGCACAAAGGCAACCTTAGTATGTGTCCTTTCTTAAAATAATACCCGACAAGAGTTTTCAGCGGAATCGGATTTACGTTTGAAAAAAGCAATTCCGAAAGTTGTTCGAACAATATGTCCGCCTTGTTTCCGACGTTTCTGTAATTGTTTTTAAAATCATAGTAATAATCGTGAATTTTGCAAGGAATTATGTTTGATAAAACAGATATCGTTCCGCTTGCGCCTCTTTTGAAAAACTCAAAATTCATTTCGTCGGAGCCGCAGTAAACGTGGAGTTTTTCACCGATTAATCCGAACGTTTCGTCGATATGTTTTATATCGCAGTCGGCTTCTTTTATACCGACGACGCTGTCGAGTTCCGCAAGTTTTTCGTAAACCGTCGGTTTGACTTTCAACCCTGTTCGCGACGGAACGTTATAAACTATCATAGGAAAACGGCACGCTTTATCCGCTTCCCGAAAATGTCTGAATAATCCCTCGTCGGAACATTTGTTGTAATACGGCGTTACGCCAAGCGCGGCGTCCGCGCCGCAATCTTTCGCAAGGGAAGTGTAGTCTATAAATTTTTTTGTGCAGTTCGAGCCGCAACCGACGATTACCGGAATTCTGTTGCGAACGCGCGAAACGGTAAACTTGATAATTTCGGCTCGTTCTTTATCGGTCACGGTCGGGGCTTCCCCGGTTGTTCCGAGAATTACCACGGCGTCGATTTTGCCCGCAATCTGTCTTTCGATAAGTTCGCCGAGCGCGTCGTAATCGATTCCGTCTGAGGAAAACGGGGTGTAGAGCGCGGTTGCCGCGCCTTCGAATATTTTTTCTTTCATTAGAGAACCTCTTTACATTTTATTCGTCGATTTGCCCGTTGAAAACGTGGTTATTGTGAAAAGTAATATTTTTTTCGCTTTTTCCGCGTAAACGATTGAGAAAATTCGGCTTTTAGTATATTATATATTAGACAAATTACTTTAATATTAATAACGAAGTTTAGACTTCGCGAAAAAGAGGTTAAAATGGCTAAAAAAGGCTTTATTGCAAGAATGATAGAAGGACCGGAGCGTTCCGAATCTTACGCCGCGTCTACTTTGCCGACCAACAGATGGCAACTCGGATGGGACGTTTTCAAAACCAACACCGGCAAGCATTTCAAACTGAATTTGCTCACGTTGCTGTTTTTCATTCCGTTGATCGCTCTGATTGTTTTCACTTATCTTTACAAATCCTTTCTTGTGTCGCAATATCCTTTCTCGCAGAATATGGGAATAGGTTATCCCGCGTATCCCGCGGTGTTCGGTCTTACGGCTACGCTTTCGCTTAACACGAACGTTGAATTTTTCAAATTCGCGATTATTGCCGTTGCCGTAGGGGCAGTGGGGCTTTCGGGCGGCTTTTACGTTATGAGAAACATGGTCTGGGCGGAAGGTGTTATCGTAGGAAGCGATTTCTGGAAAGGCGTTAAACAGAACTACTTTGTAGTATTCTTTTCGCTGTTGTTCTATACGGTGATAATGGGCTTTTCGCTTATTTCCGTAAACCTCGCGCAGGTGCTTATCGACACCGCTTCGGGAACAAGATGGCTTCTTATCGTCGCTCAGGTTATCACCTATCTTATTATGGGTATAGTTTCCGTTATGACGCTTTATATGATTACGCTCGGCGTAACGTATAAACTCTCGTTCGGCAAACTCATAAAAAACGCGTTTATTCTTACTATCGCGCTCGTGCCGACAAATATATTCTTCGCGTTCCTCGCGGTTTTGCCGTTTCTTCTTTTGTTTATAGGCGTTCCGCTTCTTATGTCGTTGGTGTTGGTTCTTCTGGTTGTTTGGGGATTGTCGATTTTTATGCTTATCTGGACAAATTATTCCAACTGGGTGTTCGATAAATTTATCAACGACAAAGTACCCGGCGCAAAGAAGAACAGGGGTATTTATAAACGCAACGCTGCCGAAAACGACGGCGAGGAACTTATCATCGAGAAGACGAAACTCACTTCGAGCATCAAACCCGTAACCGATTACGACGTCGAACTTTATGAGTTGCCTGCTTCGTTCGGCAGAAAAGACCTTGAAAAACTCGAGGAAACGAAGGAAGCAATGCGCAGAGATAGCGACAAGTATGCCGAAGAACACGCTCACGACGACGATAAACCCGAAACCATCGACGATCTTATGAAAGAAGAAACCGTCGATGCGGGCGAGAGCGGCGACAAGGTCAACGAAAAGAAGGTCGGTAAAAAAGCGGCTGATAACGCCGGAACCGAAGGAAAAGACGAAAAGTGAGCCTTTTAAAAGACGGATTCGGCAAAGCCTATTCCGTTCTCTCGAGATATTATGAAAACCTTGCGGAGGAGGACGGATACGAAAAATGGGGAAAGCGCGTTTTGAAACTTGCGGAAAAATACGCGAAAGGTAAAAAATGCGCCGACCTTGCCTGCGGGAGCGGTTACTTTACAAGGGTTTTAAAGAAGGCGGGGTTTGACGTTTCCGGCTGTGATATTTCATTTGAAATGCTCACCGAAGCAGAGCGAAAATCCGCTGAAGAAAACCTTTATATCGAATACAGAAAACAGGATCTCGCGGCTTTCAGAAGTTTTGAGAAACTCGACCTTGTTACCGTGATTAACGACGGATTTAACTATCTCGACGGCGAAAAACTGAGAAAAGCGATTAAGTCGATTTCTAAAAATCTTAAACCCGGCGGCGCGCTGATTTTCGACGTTTCGTCCGAATATAAAATTAAAAATATTCTCGCAAACAACGTATTCGCGGAAGATCTCAACGACCTTACGCTTTTATGGTTCAACGAACTTACGGGAAACAAACTCACCATGAGTTTAACGTTTTTCATAAAAGACGGAGAGAAATACGTCCGCAAGGACGAAACTCACGTTCAGTATGCTCATAGCGTCGAATTTATCCAAAACGCGCTGAAAGAGGTTGGTTTAACTCCGGTTGAAATTTTCGGGAAGACGGAAAACGGCGTAAGCGAAAACGACGAGAGAATCAACTTCGTTGCGATAAAAGAATAAACGAAACATGGGAAAAATTTACAAAACATTGATATACGACGGGCAGATATCTCTGTCCGTTTTAGATACGACGGACGTCGTCAACGAAGCGATAAGGATTCATAAGTTATCGCCTCTTTGCGCCGCGGGGCTGGGAAGATGTCTTACGATTGCGGCGTTTATGGCTTCGTCTTTGAAAAACGATGACGAACGGCTTTCGATTACGATAAGCGGGAACGGCGTCGGCGGCAAAATAGTCGTCGCGGCGGACGGAAAAATGAACGTGAGAGGTTCGATCGAAACCCCCGGAGCGGATCTTCCGTTAAAAGAAAACGGTAAACTCGACGTGGGTGGACTTGTCGGAAACGACGGCTTTATTACCGTCGTGAAAAATCTCGGACTAAAAGAACCTTACGTCGGAAAATGCAGGCTCGTAAGCGGTGAAATAGGCGTAGACTTCGCGTCCTATTACGCTTACAGCGAACAGCAACCGACCGCGATTGCCGTCGGCGTACTCGTGAAAAACAACAAGTGTATCGGCGCGGGCGGGGTGATTATTCAGCCGCTCCCCGGTTGCGAGGACGAGAATATCGAAAAAGCGGAAAAACTCATTTCGGAATTTTCGTCCGTGAGCAGGATGATTTCCGAAATCGGAGCGAAAGGACTGATCGAAAAGTATTTCTCCGATTGCGATTTTACGGAATACGATACGCGTTATAGATGTAATTGCAGCAGAGAATACGTCGATAAAGTGCTGATTTCATTGGGTGAAAAAGAATTCTCGGATATAATACGGGAAGAAGGAAAGATAGAAGTTTCTTGCGAATTCTGCGAAAAAAAGTACGTTTATTTTGCGAAAGACGAGAAGCGATTGTTCGGTAACGAAAATGTCGGGAAAGATTCTTAAATTCAAAAAAGACGATAAGTCTAAATACGAAAGAGCGAACAGACGATGCGACGACGG
This sequence comes from uncultured Eubacteriales bacterium, assembly GCA_900548285.1. Classification (GTDB taxonomy): domain Bacteria; phylum Bacillota; class Clostridia; order Christensenellales; family Borkfalkiaceae; genus UBA10281. The sequence continues at coordinate 7,841 of URKE01000023.1, forward strand.
CGATTACGTCGGCGCGCTTTCGTCGCTTTTGTATACGGCGGAATCCGAACCGAAGAACACCGACGTGCTTTGCCACATCGCCGATATTTACACAGAACTCGGACTTTACGAAAACGCCGTGATTTTCTGGTTCCGTTTCTTATCGAAGTGCAGAAAAACCGACGTTATAGACGGTTATAACGGACTCGGGGCAAATTTTTTCCTTCTCGACAATCTCGAACTTGCGGGGTTTTATTTCAATAAACAACTTGCGCTCGGAGACTATGGGGAATGTGTTTACGACGATATTCTGGACGAATACGTTGACGCTGTTTCAACCGACGACAAGCCTCGATTCAACGTTATCTCGGCAGAGTCGGAACGCGAAGAAATCGACGAAAACAATTATCGCGCCGCAGTTGAAGAAAATAAAAGAGAAGATTATATTTCCGCTGTCGCTTCTGCCGAGAAGGTTTCCGACAAGAGCGAGTTTTACGAAAAGGCGCTTTACGAAAAAGCCTACGGTTTGTTTTGTCTTGACAGAGAATACGACGCTTGCGAAATTCTCGAAAAGTGCGTGTCGATCGATAAAAACGACGTGAACGCTTATAATCTTTTGCTGGGATGTTACGCTCAGGCGGGCGACGAGGAAAAGGTCGAAAAGTATTTTGAAAAACTGCTTGAAGTCGATTCCGACAGTACCGAGATTCTCAATCGGAAAATGTCCGTTTTGTGCGATTTCGGTTATCCGGAAGAAGCGCTTGCGGTTTCGGATAAAATTATGCGGCTCGCCCCCGACGACACGAATTGTTCGTATCTTCGCGGACTGCTCCTGTACAATCTGAATCGATACGACAAGGCGGTTATATATCTGAAAAAAGCGTATATTTATTCGCTCAATCCGGTTGCGCTGTATTATCTGAGAATTGCCGAAAGGGCTTGCGACGGAGATCAGTGCGTGCCGAAGAGATTGCCGCTGATTTTCGATTTGCAGAAAACGGAGATAGATCGCAGGCTCGAAGCGATAAAAAAACTTTTCGGCGGAACGGCTGAAAAAGGCGAGTATTCGGAAACGTATATCAAAGAAACGGCAGAGTGGTGTTTTATCGGCGGAAACCAGACGGCTCAGATGGCGATTGCCGTTTATGCCGCCCGCGCGAAAAACAAAACTCTGATAGGGTTGTTAAGAAATCAACTTATCAATCCCGCCCTTTCGGACGATGTAAAAATCCGCATTTTCTCTTTGCTTGTTGAAACGGGCGAGATAACCGATCACAGCGAAGTGTCCGTTGTATATTCTAATATATTTAAAAAAATCAAGACGTTTGTCCCCACGTTCGGTCCGGACGTTCCGATTGCGTTCAGGCAAGCCTACGCCTACGCTGCGGGGAGAGTTTCGATATATTTCGATAAAGAAATGAAACAACTTGCTGTCGGAGTGACCGAAATGGAATCGGCGATGCGTAAAAACGGCGGGTTTTCCGATTTTACGGATCTGCGGGTTATCGCCTGCGCGATGTTTATTTGTTCGGGAATAAACCGTCATGCCGATGTGGATACGATTTACAATTTTTTCGATGCTGAAAAGGAGGAGGTCGCAAGGCTTATAGCCTATGCGAAAAAAAAGGAAAATGATTGATATCGACGGGCTTTTCGAAGCCTATTTCAAAAAATACATAGCGGAAAATCTCGGCAAAATGACCGAGGAAGAAATTGAAAACCGAGTGCCTGAACTTTACGTTTCGTTCGGCAATGAGCCTGACGAAAAACTCGGAGGGAAAAGTCCTCGCGATTATTTTAAAGCATTCACGGACGATGAACTAATCGATTCTCTTAAAGAAAGCGTCGAGAGCGGCGTCGAGGTTTCGAGTTTTTTATGCGACGAAATAGAAGCGCGGGGCGGGTTGACGGATAAACTTTGTAAAGTTATTTCTGCCGACGGCAACGACGAACTTTCGACTTACGCGGTAAATCTTCTCGGTGACGATATTCCGCAAAAAGAACTCGAAAAATTCGTTGATATAATAACCGAAGAAAAGACGGGCGAAAGTCTTTCGGAGGCGCTCACCGAACTTTTGAGAGAAAAGGGCGACGAGGTAAAAGAAAAAATAATTGCCGTTTACGGTGAAAACACGGGAGGAAAAGAGAATCTTATCGAAATAATGTCGCGAATGACGCGAGATGTCAGAATCACCGCGATATTGTGCAACGAGTTAAAAAACGATGAGAAGAACCTTGCTCTCAATGCCGGTTACGTCGCGCGTTACGGCGACGAACGGGCTTTGCCTGTTCTTCACGAACTCGTTGCCAAGGACGGGATAACGTATTATGATTTTAAAGAACTCAAAAACGCGATCGAGGAACTCGGCGGAGAGTGCGAAGTTAAATTCAAAAAATAAATCGACGGGCATAATTCGCCCGGCATAAAAAATAAAATCAAAGTCTTTTTCATAGATTAGAATATGAAAAGGACTTTTTTAAATTTATTCGGTTCGGTGTTTACGATTATAGGGAGCGTTATCGGTGCGGGGTTTATAACCGGCAAGGAAATTTCGGTTTTCTTTTGTCGCGATTTTTCACTGTCCGGGGTTTATGCCGCGTTTGTTTTTTTCTTTCTTTTCATTTTTTTACTTTCGGTATGTGAGGAGAACGCTCTTAACAAAGTCGTCGGTTTTGTCGTTGCCGTCACGGGGATAGTTATCGCGTCGTGTATGACCGCCGCGCTGAATTCTTTATTCGGAAGTTTGTTCGCAGGGCTTTTCCATAACACGGAAAACTATAAAATATTTACGATAATCACAGTGATTTTTTCATTTTTTATATGTTTGAAAGGCGTCGGGGCGATGAACGTCGTTTCGTCGCTCGTCATGCCGTTTGTCCTTGTCTTTGTGGTTGTGCTATCGTTGCCGAAAGAACGGGATTTTATCTCAAATTTGAGTCCGTCGGGATTCGGCGGCGCAGGCTTTCCGTTGTTGTATGTCGGGATAAATTGCCTGCTTTCATCGAAAGTTATCGCCGATTCTCTCAAAGGTTTTTCCGTCGCGAAAAAGATGATCGCCGCTTTTATCGTATCTTTTGTTTTGTGCGCGTGTATTTTGTGTATCGCGTTGCGCGTTCGGGGAAAATCCGGCGATATGCCGTTTTTATCGGCTTTGCGCGATAACGTAATTTATTCAAAAATCGCCGTTGTCATAAGTTTTTTTTCAATTATTACAACTCTTGTCGCTTCGGCTTACTCAGCCTTCGCGCTCGCAAAAGGAAAGACGAGCGTTTTACAGAAAATCGTCATCACGCTCGTCTTTGTTATGCTGTCGAGATTCGGGTTTTCGAGTTTCGTCGAAATCGTTTATCCCGTTTTCGGTTTTCTCGGCGCGGCGTATTTTACCGCGCTGTGCGTTTCGTTCATGATCAAATCTTTTCACGCGTGTGACTCTTCGTCTGCCGACGGCGATTTTTTTGCCGTCAACGATTCGACAAAAACTTCTCGAGCAAAGCGACGAGCGCGTACATTACTCCCGCAAGAATGCAGAGTATCACCGTCGAAGCCATCACGAGATCGAGTTTGAAAACCTGCCCGCCGTAAACGATGAGATAACCTATTCCTTGTCTGGAAGTCAGATATTCGCCCATTATCGAGCCTATCCACGCCATTCCGACGTTGATTTTCAGGCACGAAATAAAGGTCGGTATGCTTTGCGGAATAACGAGTTTTCTCATTATCGTGAATTTGCTTGCGCCCATCGATTCGAGGAGCATCGTTTTGCCTTTGTCTGCCGCCAGAAAACCGTTCTGCATCGTTATTATCGTCACGATTATCGTTATTATTACCGTCATAAAAACGATTGATTTAACGCCGCTTCCGAACCATACGATGATTATCGGTCCGAGCGCGATTTTGGGCAGAGAATTAAGAACGATAATGTAAGGCTCCGCTATGCGCCTGAAATTTTCCGACCACCATAACGCAAGCGCGATAGCCGTACCCAGAATCGTGGCAATCAAAAAACCGATAACCGTTTCGTAAACCGTCGTGCCTACGTGAATCCATAGTTCGCCGGAAACCAGAAGCGATTTCAGCGTTTTGAATATTCTCGAGGGACTGCTGGATAAAAAACTGTCTATAACGCCCGTCCGGGCGAGTATTTCCCATAAAACAAAAAACGCGCAGAGTATAAACACTCGCATAAAAATAACGAATATTTTCGAGTTGCGTTTTTTCTTCAGATAGAGAAGTCGTTCGCGGGAAATTTTGCTTTTGTCAATCATTATTCAATTCCCTCCATAACCTTTCGAACCATCTCGAAAATCCCGGATCTTCTCTTCGTTTAAGAGGCGAAACCGTTTTATCGAGATCGATAACGTGAACGTTCAGAACTTTCGAAGGTCGCTTAGAAAGAACGACTATTCTGTCGGCGGTGGAGAGCGCTTCCGAGATGTCGTGCGTCACTAAAAGCGTGGTTTTCTTTTCTTTTTTTATTATATCGTAAAGGTCGTCGCACACGGCGAGCCTCGTCTGATAATCGAGCGCGGAAAACGGTTCGTCTAAAAGCAGTAAATCGGGCGACGAAGCCATCGTGCGGATAAGCGCCGCCCTTTGACGCATACCGCCCGATAATTGCGACGGGTATTTTTTTCTGAATTCCCACAAACCGTATTTTTTCAGCAAAACGTCGACTTTTCGTTTTTCCGTTTCGTTTTTTATTTTCTTCACTTCGAGCGGAAGATAAGCGTTCTGTTCGATAGTTCTCCAAGGGAACAATTCGTCTTTCTGAAGCATATATCCGATCGAATTTTTGCCTTTTCCGATTTCTTCGCCATAAAGCGTAACCTTGCCGCCGCTCGGTTTCAAAAGCCCCGCGATAATGGAAAGCACGCTCGTTTTTCCGCAACCGGAAGGACCTATTATGGCGACGAATTCGCCGTTTCCGACGCCAAAAGATACGGAGTCGAGAGCGCGAATCTCGTCCGTGTCGGTCTGATAGGCGAGAGAAACGTTTTTCAAATTAAGTATTTCGTTTATCATTTGCGTTTTCCTTATTCCGTATTTCAGCCGCGATACCGTTTCGGTTTTACGGTATTACAGGTTTTAACCATGGTATCCCGTAATTTTCAGCCGTATATTTTCCCGTAAACTTTTTCGGCGATATCGTTGTAAGCGATCGCTCCGTAATCGGCGCGTTCGTCGAGTTCGCCGGCGTTTTCCATAACGATCTGAAGATTGTTGAAAGCGGTTTCGGTCATGCTCATGTTTTTCGTCCAGGCGTCGATAGAAAGATAACTTTCAAGCGAGTCCTTAACGGATGTCAGAGCGGTTCCGGGAAATTGTTTCAGTATGCTTTCCGCAACGACGGCTTTATCCGTTTCGTCGAGATATTTAATCGCTTTTTGCAATGCGGTCAGAAATTTCTCGATAAGTTCTCCGTTTTTCTCGATATAACTCTTTGACGCCATAAAAGCGGTGTATGGTATCTCGCCGCTTTCTTTGCCGACCGACGCGACGATATAACCTTTTCCCGCTTTCGCATATTCGCTTGCAAGCGGTTCGAAAAGAGTGGTGTAATCTCCCGTTCCGCCCTCGAAAGACGGTCCCATGAGATTGAACGCCACGTCGTTGTTAAGCGTTATGTTTTCTCCGTTTTTAAGTCCGTGTTTGTTCACGACGTATTCGAACGTCATCGCGGGAACTCCGCCCGTTCTTCCGGCAAGAACAGTCTTGTTTTCAAGGTTTTCCCATTTAAAATCGGGTTCGGGTTTTCTGGAAACAAGGAAAGAACCGTCGCGTTTGGTCAGTTGTCCGAAAACTTTGGGATAGTCGGTTTTACCCTCTTTATAAACGTAAATCGCCGCTTCGACGCCCATAAGCCCTACGTCTGCGTTTCCGGAAAGCAACGCGGTCATCGATTTGTCCGCTCCGCCGCCGTTTGTCAATTCGATTTCCAGCCCTTCTTTTTCAAAAAAACCGTTTTCCACGGCAATGTAAAGCGGCGCGTAAAATATAGAATGCGTAACTTCGTTAACGCGCAGTTTCACAAGTTTATTCTTTTCGTCGCCGCATCCCGCAAGGGAAAAGAGCAGACAACAGACAGCGAGAAAAATCGCCGTAATTTTTTTCATATATAATCTCCTTTAGCCAAAGCCTCGAGAGCCGCGAGAAAAAATCGCTTGCGGCAAATACGGCGCAAAGACGGTGATCGCGACAAATACTTTGGTTAATATATCATATGCTTATATTCTTTTAATTGACAAAACTTGTATTTTATATTATAATAAATAAGTTATAACTTTTTCGGAGAGAAAATATGGAGATGAACAAAACTTACAATCCTTTGGATTTCGAGGAGAGAATATACAAGGAGTGGGTTGAAAAGGGTTATTTTACCGCTAAGCCCGACAGAGAAAAAATCCCTTTCACGATCGTTATGCCGCCGCCGAACATCACCGGGCAACTGCATATCGGTCACGCTCTTGACGAATCCATACAGGACAGTATCATTCGTTTTAAGAGAATGCAGGGTTACGAGGCTTTATGGCTTCCCGGAACGGACCACGCGTCTATCGCGACCGAAGTTAAAATAGTCGATCAGATGAAAGCCGAAGGACTTACCAAAGAGGACGTCGGCAGAGAAGGATTTCTCGAAAGAGCCTGGGCGTGGAAAAACAAGTACGGCGGAAGAATAGTCGAGCAACTCAAAAGGCTCGGCTCTTCGTGCGACTGGTCGAAACTCGCTTTTACGATGGACGACAGATGTTCGAGAGCGGTTAAGGAAGTTTTCGTAAATCTTTACGATAAAGGTTTGATTTATCAGGGAAAGAGAATAATTAACTGGTGTCCTCGTTGCAGGACCGCGCTTTCGGACGCGGAAGTGGAATACGTCGAAGAACCGTCTTTCTTCTGGCATCTCAGATATTATCTTAAGGACAGCGACAGATATCTTGTCGTCGCCACGACGCGCCCTGAAACTATGTTCGGCGACACTGCGGTAGCGGTTAACCCCAAAGACCCGAGATATAAAGATATCGTAGGCAAAACGCTTATTCTGCCTATCGTCGGCAGGGAAATTCCGGTCATCGCGGATGATTACGTAGACGTTGAATTCGGAACGGGCGCGGTTAAAATCACTCCCGCTCACGACCCGAACGACTTCGAGGTCGGGCTTCGTCACAATCTTCCCGTTATCCGCGTTATGGACGACGGCGCGATTATGAACGAAAACGCCGGAAAATATGCGGGGATGAGTCGTTACGAATGCAGAGAAGCGGTGGTTAAAGAACTGCAGGCTCTCGGCAACCTCGAAAAAATCGAGCCGCACGCGCACAACGTCGGGCATTGCTATCGTTGTCACGACACGGTCGAGCCTATCGTTTCCAAGCAGTGGTTTGTAAAAATGGAACCTCTCGCAAAACCGGCTATTTCCGCGGTGAGAAAAAAGAGCATCAAGTTTACTCCGCCGAGATTTACGAAGATTTACTATAACTGGATGGAAAACATCAAGGATTGGTGTATTTCCCGTCAACTCTGGTGGGGACACAGAATCCCGGCTTATTATTGCGACGAGTGCGGCGAAACCGTAGTCGCCAAAGAAGAACCGACGGTCTGTCCGAAGTGCGGAGGAAAGAAATTCCATCAGGACGAGGACGTTCTCGATACCTGGTTCAGTTCCGCGCTCTGGCCGTTCTCCACGCTCGGTTATCCCGAAAAAACGGAAGAACTCGAATATTTCTATCCCACGGACGTCCTCGTCACCGCTTACGATATAATTTTCTTCTGGGTTGCGAGAATGATTTTCAGCGGAATAGAGCATATGGACAGAATTCCGTTCAAGGACGTTCTTATTCACGGAATAGTCAGAGATTCTCAGGGCAGAAAGATGAGTAAGTCGCTCGGCAACGGCGTCGACCCGCTCGAAATTATCGATAAATACGGCGCGGATACGCTCAGATATTGTCTGCTTAACGGTATTTCCGCCGGTAACGATATCAGATATTCTGCTGAAAAACTCGAAGGATGCAGAAACTTTATCAATAAGATATGGAACGCTTCGCGTTTCGTTCTGATGAACTGTGAAGACAGAAATATCAGAAACGAACTTGCCGATATTAAACTTACGCCGGTTGACAAATGGATCGTTTCCAAACTCAATTCGGTTGTCAAGGACGTCACCGTAAATATGGAGAAGTACGAGATCGGTCTTGCCTGCGCAGCGTTGCAGGATTTCGTCTGGTCGGATTTCTGCGACTGGTATATCGAACTTTGCAAGCCTGTTTTATACGGCGAGGATAACGAAAAGAAAGACAATACGGTCAGCGCGCTTTGTTACGTTCTCAAAAACATGCTCAAACTTCTTCACCCGTTCATTCCGTTCGTTACAGAAGAAATTTACGACCATATTCCCGGAACCGCGGGTAGCATTATGGTTTCGGATTTTCCGAAATATAACGCAAAACTCGCTTACAGAAAGGAAAGAGCGGCAACGGAAAAAATTATGAACATAATAAAGTCCGTAAGAAACATCAAAGCGGAAACGGGCGCGGCACCGTCGGCGAAAGTCGATATTTACGTCGTTACGGCTAATAAACGCCTTATCGAAAACAGCGCGTCTTATATCCGCAAACTCGCAAACGTAGGGGATATCAAATACGTCGAAAATAAGGAAGAAATAAACGAAAAAGTAATCTCCAAAATTCTTGACGGAGCGGAAATCTACATCCCTCTCGGCGAACTCGTGGATTACGACAAAGAACTTGCAAGACTCAAAGGCGAACTCGAAAAAACGGAAAACGAAATCGTAAGAGCGCAGGGAAAACTCTCCAACCAGGGATTCGTCGCAAAAGCGCCGAAGGCTCTCATTGACGCCGAAAAAGCGAAATTAACAAAATTTACGGAAATTAAAGAAAAGATAGTCAAGAGTATCGAAGAACTCGAAAACCGATAATCTTCCTGCCCGGGCAATAAAATCGTTCGGGCGTCTTTTCGTGTTTCCGACAAAACGGAGTATACAAAATTGAACAATAAAAAATCATTGAAAGTCAGATTTTTAGGCGGAGTCGGCGAAATCGGCAAAAATATGACCGCTCTGGAATACGGTAAGGACATAATCATAATCGATGCCGGTCTTACTTTTCCCAACGCGGATATGCCGGGTATCGACCTGCTTATTCCCGATATTTCTTATCTCGTTCAGAACAAGGACAGAATAAGAGGTATAGTTTTAACGCACGGCCATGAAGACCACATAGGCGGTCTGCCGTACGTTTTAAAGGAAATCAACGTTCCCGTTTACGGAACGAAACTCACTCTTATGCTTTGCGAGCATAAACTCATAGAGCAGAGAGTTCAGAATTATTCGCTTAATTGCATAAAACCGTCCGGCGTGGTGAAACTCGGCTGTTTCTCGGTGGAATTCGTCCACGTCAACCATTCCATTCCCGGCAGTTGCGCTCTCGCGATAACAACGCCCGTCGGTATAGTTTATCATTCGGGCGATTTCAAAATCGATCTCACGCCGATAAACGGCGAAATGATCGACATTCCGAGAATTTCGGAAATCGGCAAAAAGGGCGTAACGCTCCTTCTTTGCGAATCCACGAACGTTGAGCAGGAAGGTTATACCATGAGCGAACACGTCGTGGGCGAAACTCTCGACAGACTTTTTGCCGATAACGCGAAAAGAAGGCTTATCGTTGCGACTTTCGCGACGAACGTCCACAGATTGCAACAAATAATCAATCTTGCCGAAAAACATAAGAGAAAAATTGCATTTTCGGGCAGAAGTATGCTTAACGTCGTAGACGCGGCAACGAGGGTAAACGAAATTTCTATCCCCGAAAACCTTGTCGTAGACATTGAAAAAATCAAAAATTACGCCGATAAAGATCTCGTTATAGTTTCCACGGGCAGTCAGGGCGAGCCGATGAGTGCGCTCACGAGAATGGCAGCGGGCGAATATAATCAGGTTCAGGTCGGCAACAACGATACGATTATCATTTCTGCTTCGCCCATTCCCGGCAACGAGAGGAGCATTTATCAGGTAATCAACAATCTTTACCGCAAAGGCGCGGAAGTCGTTTATAAATCTATTACGAAAATTCACGTTTCGGGGCATGCTTGTCAGGAAGAGTTGAAAACGCTTCACACCCTTCTGAAGCCTAAATTTTTCATTCCCGTACACGGCGAGTACAGACATCTTAAAAAACATTGTCGTCTTGCGAAGGAAATAGGGATGAAAGACGGGAATATGCTTATCGCCGATATCGGAGATACGATCGAAATTACCCCGAAGAGTATGAAACGAGGCGACAGATTTCAGTCGGGAACGAGATATATCGACGGACTTTCGATTGACGACAGCGAAAACGTCGTCAAGGACAGAAAGCATCTTGCCGAGGACGGCTTGATTATCGCCGTTTGTTGCGTTTCCGATGATACCGGCGAAATTATTCAAGGACCGGATATAATCAACAAGGGTTCGATTCTTTCCGAGGCGCAGGTTGCCGAAGCGAAAAATATCGTTATAAAAACGGTGAATTCTTTCGACGTTAAATCCGTCGGAGATATAAGCGAAATAAGGAACACAATCAGGAAGAATCTCAGGAATTACGTTATCAAAAAGACTAAGAAAAGCCCGATGATTATTCCCGTTTTAACCGAAGTATAATGCACGATTACGTAAAGTCGCTTGCGATAAAAAGCGCGGAAAACGCCGTGCCGGAAGAACTTATCGCGCTGAGAAACGATTACAGGAGTAGAGGAATCGCGACGATTCTTACCGAAAGCCTTAACAGCCTTATTCTCGTTGCGAAACTCGTCAAGCCGAGGAAGATTCTCGAATTCGGAACGTCGGTCGGCTGTTCCGGGATAGCCCTTCTGAACGCTTGCCCCGAAGCGACTCTTTATTCTATCGAGAGATACCGTCCGGCAGAAGACGAAGCGATGAAAAACTTTAAAAAATTTCAGGTAAATTCACGAGTTTTTACGTTTTTCGGCGAAGCGACGGAAGTCGTGGACGAAGTCGGCGATGGGTTTGATTTCGTATTTCTCGATTGTAACAAATCGAAGTATAAAGACCTTCTCCCGAAGATAAAAGAGAAAATGGCGAGCGGCGGCGTGTTGTTTGCGGACAACGTTCTGTTCCGCGGTTATATAACGGGCGAGGTCAAAACGCCGCACAGGCATAACACGATAAGGAACAATATGCGCAGTTTTCTTGAAACGATTTCTGCGGATAAGGACTTTATAACCGCTGTTTCCGATACGGGCGACGGTATCAGTATATCATACAAAAAATAGTTACTATATTATGCCGTCAATGATCGCGCCGAACTTTGTCGGCAACGGAAACCTATGAGAAAATTGGAACTGCTTGCTCCCGCAGGCAATTTTTCAAAACTTAAAACTGCCGTTTATTACGGCGCGGACGCCGTGTATCTCGGAGGGAAGAATTTTTCTCTTCGCGCTTTTTCCGATAATTTCTCGGATGAAGAAATCGTAGAAGCGGTTAAATTCGCTCACGGAAAAAACGTCAAAATCTACGTTACCGTCAATATTTTTGCGAGAAATTCCGATTTTGAAAAAGCGGCGGATTATTTCCGTTTTCTCAAAAAAGCGGGCGTCGATGCCGTGCTTATAACCGACGTCGGATTGATATCCTTATGCAGACAGGTTGCGCCCGGATTGAAAATTCATCTTTCCACTCAGGCGAACACGCTTAATAAATACGCGGTTAAATTCTGGGGCGATCTCGGGATTGAACGGGTGGTTCTCGCAAGGGAATTATCTCTTTCCGACATAAAAGAAATATCGGATTTTTGCCCGGAAACCCAACTCGAAGCCTTTGTTCACGGAGCGATGTGTATTTCTTACAGCGGCAGATGCCTTTTGTCGAATTATTTTAACGGCAGGGACGCTAACCGCGGCGAATGTGTTCAGGCATGTCGTTGGCAATACGAACTCAGAGAAAAATCCAAAGGCGGCGAGTTTTTCGGGATAGAAGAGGACGAAAGAGGCTCGTATATCCTTAACAGTAAAGACCTGAACATGATCGATCACATCGACGAAATGTCCGACGCGGGCGTTTGCTCTTTGAAAATCGAGGGTAGAATGAAGAGCGAGTATTACCTTGCTACGGTGATAAACGCTTATAGGAGAGCGATAGACAGTTTCTATAAAATCGGCGATAAATACAAAGAAAACAGAATGTTTTACGACGAACTTTTAAAGACGAATCACCGCGTTTTCACCACGGCGTATATGCTCGGGGGTAACGATGAAACGGTTAATTATTCCGATTCTCAATCCGCGGGCGAAAAACAGTTTGTCGCAAACGTTATCGAGGGGACGAACGATGAGGGGTATTTTCTCGTTGAGATGCGTAATCGTTTCAAAAAAAGCGACGCGCTCGAAATTCTCACTCCGAACGATAATTTCAATTCCGTTATAGCCGTCGACAAAATGACCGACGAGGACGGCAATGAAATCGAGGACGCCAAGTTGGTTCAGCAAAAACTCAGGATTTATTCCGATATCAAAGTTTCGGCAGGAGATATTTTGCGTAAGTAAATATTATCCGCATCGATATTTAAAAAAAAATCGGAACGACAAAAAACTTCATAATGTTAATAAATTCGACATAGATTTATCCTGAGGGGTAAGTCTATGTTTTTTGATTTTCTCGATTTTATAATATCCAAACTCATATTTTTTTGTTCCGGAGTCGGAGGCGATAGTTTTCCTAAGCCTTTATCTCCCGAGGACGAAGCGAAATATCTTGCCGCGTTCCGCGAAAACGGCGATAAAAAATCAAGAGACATTCTGATAAAACATAATTTAAGGCTCGTGGCTCACATCGCGAAAAAATATCAGGGCGCGGAGGATGCCGACGACCTTATTTCCGTCGGCTCGATAGGACTGATAAAGGCGATAAACACGTTTGACCCGTCGAAAGGTACTCAACTCGCAACTTATACGGCGAGATGTGTCGAGAACGAAATTCTTATGCTTCTGCGCTCGAATAAAAAGTACAAAAACAACGTTTCCATTTATGATTCCGTCGGTGTGGATAAAGACGGAAACGAGTTGACTATTCTCGACCTTATTGCGGAAAAAGAGGACGGCGTTCTCGCTAAAGTGGAAAATAAGTTGATAAAAGATAAATTTATCGAGGTTATGGAAAAATGTCTGTCGCCGAGAGAATACAAAATCATCTGCCTCAGATACGGATTGAAAGGCGGCAGACCGTTAACTCAGAGGGAAACGGCGAAATTATTGAAAATTTCGAGGTCGTATATTTCGAGAATAGAGAAGCGTTCGGTCGAAAAAATAAAAGAAACGGTAAAAAAAGAGAAAATCGAAGTCTGATTGTTGCAAACCCTTATAAAAATTGTTGTAAAACCCTTGCAAAAAAATATAAATTATTATATTATATAATTGAAATAATTCGGAGGGGCGGGGCAACCTGCAACAAATTATGGAAAAATATTTTCTTGCAATAGATATCGGCGCGTCGAGCGGCAGACACATTCTTTCTCACATCGAAGACGGAAAACTTAAACTCGAAGAAGTTTACCGTTTCGAAAACGGAATGGACGAAAAAGACGGACATCTCGTCTGGGATTACCGCAAACTTTTCAAAAACATAGTCGACGGACTTAAAGAGTGTAAAAAAATCGGAAAAATCCCGGTGTCGGTCGGCATCGATACCTGGGGCGTAGACTACGCGCTTCTCGATGAGAATGACGAAGTTATCGGCGACGTGTACGCTTACAGAGATTCGAGAACGGAAGAACCGATAAAGAAAGTTCATTCTATCGTCCCTTTTGAAAAACTTTACGAAAGAACGGGTTCTCAATTCCAGATTTATAACACGATTTATCAACTTTACACCGACAAACTCAGCGGAAAACTCGATAAAGCCGAAAGATTCCTTATGATGCCGGACTTTTTCGCGTTCCTTCTTACGGGCGTTAAGAAAAACGAATTTACAAACGCTTCCACGACCGGACTTCTCAGCGCGAAAACGAGAGAGTGGGATATGGAAACGGTTAAAGATCTCGGTTTGCCCGAAAAACTTTTCAAAGAACTCGCTCAGCCCGCAACCCTCGTCGGAAAGGTAAAGCCCGAAATAGCGGCGGAAATCGGATACGAAACGAATATCGTTCTCACCGCCACTCACGACACGGCAAGCGCGGTTATGGCTGTTCCCGAAACGGGGCATCCTCTTTATATTTCGAGCGGAACGTGGTCGCTCCTTGGCATCGAAAGCCCTGTTGCGATTTCGACGAAAGAGGCTCTCGAAGCGAATTTCACGAACGAGGGCGGATATAATAAATCCACGAGATTCCTTAAAAATATAATGGGGCTCTGGATGATTCAGAACGTCCGCCGCGAACACGAGAAAAAATACAGTTGGGGCGACTATGTCGTTATGTCGAAGGCTGTTAAGGGCTTTGATTCGATCGTAGACGTAAACGATCAGAGATTCCTTGCGCCCGAAAGCATGATTGCCGCAATACAGGAATATTGCAGAGAAACGAATCAGAAAGTTCCGGAAACTCCGGGTGAAATCGCGCTCTGCGTTTACGACAGCCTTGCGGTTTGCTATGCGAAAGCCGTTAAAACTATCGAAAGCATAACCGGTTATAAGTTTGAAACCATACACATCGTCGGGGGCGGTTCGATGAACGGTTATCTCAACGAACTCACCGCAAAACGCACCGGGCTTAAAGTGATGGCAGGTCCCGTCGAGGCGACCGCAATCGGAAACATTATCGCTCAACTTCTTTACGACGGAGCGGTTAAGACGATCGACGAAGCGAAAGAACTCGTCAAAATTTCCTTCGACGTGGAAACTATCGGCTGAAACGAAATAATCGCGACTTTCTTCTAATATACTGTATAGAGGTGAGTCGAATTGAAAAAACTAACTGACAGGAAGTTAAACGTCATAACGGCGATCATTCTTACCGTAATCGTATCGGGTGTGATCGCCGTGTGTTTTTTACCGGGCGACGTCGTGGTTATATCGGGCAACGAAAGTTATTCGGCGATTTATCACGGAAACAGAAACGGAAACGTCGTCGCTATCACGTTCAACGTGTACGAGGGCGCGGACGTCGTTGACGGTATTCTTGACGTCCTGAAAGAAAACAACGCGAAGGCGACTTTTTTTGTAGGCGGCTGCTGGGCGGACGACAATATCGAAACGATAAACAAGATTATCGAAAACGGACACGAACTTGGTAGTCACGGATATTTTCATCGCGACCACGCGAAACTTTCCGAAGATGAAAATACGGCGGAAATGGAAACTTTA
Organism: uncultured Eubacteriales bacterium; assembly: GCA_900548285.1. Lineage (GTDB taxonomy): Bacteria > Bacillota > Clostridia > Christensenellales > Borkfalkiaceae > UBA10281. The sequence goes on from URKE01000023.1 coordinate 23,128, forward strand.
CACGCCCTGATAAAACGAACGACGGGCGTAGATATCAAACTTTTCGCTCCGCCGTCGGGTTCTTTCTCCGTTACGACGTTAAAAGTCGCCGAAAAACTCGGTTACAGGACGATAATGTGGAGTAAAGACACCATCGACTGGCGGGATAAAAACGCAAAAACCATTTATTCGAGGGCAACAAAAAACGTTGCCGGCGGCGATATCGTTCTTATGCACCCGAAGAAGCATACGCTCGAAGCCTTGCCGGGTATTCTGAAATATTACGAGCAGGCGGGCTTAAGATGCGGAACGGTGACGGAATGCATCTCGGTCAACGCGTAAAACCGAATACATAATTTAAGAAAAATATGGTAAATTACAAAAAATACGACAACGGATTAAGATTAATCGTAAACACAATGGACGCGATGATGTCTGTCAGCGCGGGAATCCTCGTCGGCGCTGGGAGTTGCCTTGAGGACGAAAACAACAACGGAATATCTCATTTTATCGAGCATACGACCTTTAAGGGAACTGAAAAAATGAGCGCGTTCGAGATATCTTCCGCGTTCGACGATATCGGTTCTCAGGTGAACGCGTTCACCTCGAAAGAAACGACGTGCTATTACGTTAAAAGCACCACGGCAGAACTTGAAAGGTCGCTCGAACTTCTTTCGGATATTTTTCTGAACTCCACGTATAAAGCCGACGAACTGAATAAGGAAAAAGGCGTCGTTATCGAAGAAATCAATATGTGCGCGGATACGCCCGAGGAACTTTGCCTTGACGCGCTTTCGGAATCTTATTTCGGTAAACAAGGTCTGGGGCGTACTATATTAGGCCCTGCGGAGAACGTAAAATCTTTCACGAAAAAACATATTACGGCGTTCAGAAAGCGTTTTTACAACGCCGATAATATCATAGTGTCTTTTGCGGGGAGAATTTCGTTCGGCGAAGCGATGAAACTTACCGAAAGATATTTTGCGCCGTTCGTTTCTTCTTCAAAGTCCGACGCTTTGTTGTCGGGCGAAACAGAAAACAAACAGTTTAAAATCCGGATAGACAAAGATATAGAGCAGATTCATCTCGCGCTCGCATTCAAAGGCGTAGAGTACGACGCGCCGCTTGCCGACGCAATGTCCGTTGTAAACAACGTCGCGGGATCGGGAATGAGTAGCAGATTATTTCAGAAGATAAGAGAAGAATTGGGGCTTTGCTATACGATTTATTCCTATCCGAGTTGCTATCTTAAAACGGGAACCTTTGCCGTTTACGCGGGGCTTAACCCCAGAAGCGCGGAACTTGCTTACGAGGAAATAAAACGCGTTCTTACGGAGATAAAGAAAAACGGTATAACCGACGACGAATTCAACCGCGGGAAAGCGCAGATGATAAGTTCTTTCGCGTTCGGGCAGGAAAGCACCGCTTCGCAGATGCTTCTTTACGGCAAATATCTTTTGAATACAGGCAAAGTGTTTGACGCGGAAAAGAAACTTGCGGCGGTGGGCGCTCTTGATAAAAACGCGGTTAACGAACTTCTCGACGAACTTGATTTTTCGGCTTATTCCGTAGCCGTGGTCGGTAAAAACGCGACAAAAGTCGAAGTTTGAAATTGTATGCCAGAATAATACGAACTTCGGTCTTGCCGGCATAATTGTTCATCGGCCGAAAAAGTGTGATAAAAAACGCTTTTTCGGTTTTTTTAATTGTTAATTCCCATTTTCAGTTGACAAAACTCGCGTAAAGACATTATAATATCGTTGTAAAGCGCGCGGAGGCGTTCAGAGTGCCTTGTCGCGCTAACCGATAATACAAATTTTCAGGAGTTTTAAAATGGCATCAAGATACGAAAGTGCGAGAGCCGAGTATGCAAAATACGGAGTCGATACCGACGCCGCAATCAAAAAACTTAAAACCGTTCCTCTGGCGGTTCACTGCTGGCAGGGTGACGACGTTACGGGATTCGATCACGACGGACCTTTGACCGGCGGAATTCAGACGACGGGTAATTATCCCGGAAAAGCAAGAACGCCCGAACAACTTATGGCGGATATGGACAAGGCAATGTCGCTTTGCCCCGGTACGAAGAAACTCAATCTTCACGCTTGTTACGCGATATTCGAAAAAGGCGAATTCGTGGACAGAGATAAAATCGAACCCAAGCATTTCAAAAAATGGGTTGATTTCGCAAAGGAAAGAGGAATGGGAATCGATTTCAATCCCACGTTCTTCTCCCATCCTATGGTTAAAAACGGACTTACGCTTACAAGTCCGGACGAAGATGTAAGAAAATTCTGGGTTAACCACGGTAAGGCGTGCATCAGAATTTCCGAATATTTTGCAAAAGAAACGGGTATCCCCTGCGTTATGAATATCTGGATCGGCGACGGATTCAAGGACGTTCCCGCAGATCGTATGGGACCGAGAATGCGTTATAAACAGTCGATCGAAGAAATTCTTTCCGAACCGTTCGATAAAAATCTTGTTAAACCTTGCGTAGAATCCAAGGTGTTCGGTATCGGCGTTGAATCCTACACCGCAGGCAGCGCGGAATTCACTCTTAGTTTTGCCGCAATGCACGACGGAGTTCTTCCTCTTATGGATAACGGACATTATCATCCTACGGAACTCGTTTCGGATAAGATCCCCGCTCTCCTTTGCTTCTTCCCGGAAATCGCGCTTCACATTACGAGAGGCGTAAGATGGGATTCCGATCACGTTCTGCTTTTCGACGACGAAACCAGAGAAATGGCGAAGGAAATAGTAAGATGCAACGCGCTTGACAGAGTGTATATGGCGCTCGACTATTTCGATGCGAGCATCAATCGTATTTCGGCGTGGACCGTAGGTATCAGAAGCTGGCAAAAAGCCCTTCTTATGGCAATGGTTACGCCTAACGCGGAACTTAAAGCCCTGCAGGACGAAGCGAACTTCACAAAACTTATGGTTATGCAGGAAGAAATGAAAACTCTTCCGTTCGGCGATATCTGGGCGGAATACTGCAAGGAATGCGGAGTTGCGGCCGATACGTCCTGGTATGACGAAATCATGAAGTACGAGAAGGACGTTCTTTCCAAAAGATAATAAAAACGTTTAAAATCCGCCCCGTCGCGTTTAAAACGCGACGGGGCGGCAAACAATATAAAGGAAGTGTTTTGTATGATTAAAATAGACGTAATTTCAGGGTTTCTCGGAGCGGGTAAAACCACTTTGATAAAGAAACTTTTTGCAAGCAACCTTAAAAACGAAAAGGTTGTTTTAATCGAAAACGAATTCGGCGAGATCGGCGTCGACGGCGCGTTTTTAAAGGACAGCGGCGTGCAGATCAAGGAAATCAATTCGGGGTGCATATGCTGTTCTCTTGTCGGCGATTTTTCAAAATCGATGAAGGAAATCGTCGAGAAGTTCAGTCCGGACAGAATCATAATCGAGCCGTCGGGCGTCGGTAAACTTTCCGATATAATCAAGGCGATAGAAAAGGTTGAAGAACCGCTCGAAATCAACATCGTCGCAACGGTTGTCGACGGCGGAAAATGCAAAATGTATTTTAAAAACTTCGGCGAGTTTTACGACGATCAGATCAAACAGGCGAACACGGTTATCGTTTCCAAAACGGACAAACTCGGCGAGGAGAAGATTCTTGCGGCGGTTGAACTTATCAAATCGCTCAACCCGCATGCAACCATTGTCACGACGCCGGTCACCGAACTTGAACCGAATAAACTGTTAAGCGTTCTCGAAGGCGACGTGAACAACGTGGATTCGCTTCTCGAATCGCTCAAAGCGGAACACGATGACGATGACGACGATGACGATCATTGCTGTTGTCATCACCATCACCACCATGATGACGACGAAGATGACGACGACCATGACCATTGCTGCCATCACCATCACGACGACGATGAAGAACACGAGCATCATCATCACCATGATGACGACGAAGATGACGACGATCATGACCATTGCTGCCATCACCATCACGACGATGAAGAAGAACACGAGCATCACCACCATCATCATGGACACGACGCCGACGAAGTGTTCACGAGTTGGGGCGAGGAAACGCCGGTTGCGTTCTCTCATGACGAACTCGACGCGATTCTCAGGAAACTTTGCGAAGAAGATTCCGGTCTCGGCGTGATTCTGCGTTCCAAAGGCGTGGTTAAGGCAAAGGATAATGAAAAATGGTATTATTTCGACCTTGTTGCCGGAGAATACGAGATCAGACTCGGCGAACCCGACTATACGGGCAAGGTTTGCGTTATCGGTTCCAAAATTGACGAAGAAAAAATCGCGGCTTTGTTTTTCGGTGAATAATCGGACGAGTCGGAACGGAGATTAAATTATGGCAAGAACATTTCCCGCCGTTATAGTAAAAGGAATTCTGGAGAGCGGAAAGACGACTTTTATCGTCGATTCGCTCAAAAACGGCGATTTCGGAGATATAGGCAGAGTGTTGATTCTTTCCACGGAGGAGGGTGAAGTCGAGTATAATCCTGCGGAACTCGCAAAGTTAAACGCCGTTTATTACTCGTTTGATACCCCCGAGGATTTTACCGTTGAAAAGATAAACGACCTTATCAGGGTAAACAAGCCGCACGCGCTTTTTATCGAAGAAAACGCTATGTGGGACTGGAATGAAATTAAACTTCCGCCTTACGTCGTCGTTGAGCAGGTTTTCACAATAATCGACGCGTCCACGTTTAAGGTGTATTTCAATAATATGCGTCAGAAATTTCAGGATATAGTCGGCGCGTCCGGCATAGTTATTATTAACAGATGTGAAGAAACGCCCGAAATGGCAGGCTATAAGAGAAGTCTTAAACTTATCAATAAGGACGCTTATTATATAACTCTGGACGCCGACGGCAATCCCGTAAGTTTTGTTGAAGAACTGCCTTATAAAATTGCCGACGAAATGAAGATATCGGATGACGATTTCGGGATTTTTTATATTGATACTTTCGATAATCGCTCGAGATACGAGGGTAAAATAGTCGAGTTCGACTGTATGACGGTAACGTCTAAAAATCTGCCCGAAAATACTTTCGTCGCAGGCAGGCTCGCGATGACTTGTTGCGCAAACGACATTCAACTCATCGGGCATTTATGCGGCTACAACGCGCCCGTAAAAATCAAAAACAAAGGCTGGGTACATCTGAGAGCGCGCGTGCATTACCTTTCTGAGAATGAAAACGACGAACCGCAGATTGTTCTCGAACTGTTAAGAATGAACGAAATCCCTGAAATAGAAAATCCCGTGGTTTCGTTGCAATAAAATAACGGAGATTTTTACTAAAATTTTTACAAAAACTAAAAAGTCGG
>URKE01000024.1 GCA_900548285.1 uncultured Eubacteriales bacterium
CCACTCTGTGGAACATAAGGTCGGTGTCGTTCGGATCGCTGTCCTTCTTAACGCCAATGTCAAGAATCTTCCAGCCCTTCTTTTCAAGGTGAGCCACAACCGCTTCCTTCAAAGGGAAGCCCGCGAAATCCGCGCCTACTACAAGGTATTTGTCTTTAATCGTTTTCATTTTCCTTAACCTCCTAATATTCTTCGGGATTTTATCCCGTTTTATTCTTGGCTGGCATAAGAATACGCAAGTCTTCCTATCGGCGCAGAATCGCCTGAAACGTAATAATCCGCAATATCGTCGTATTTCGTAACATTATCGGCAACTTTGAACGAAAACGACACCTCTTTTCCGTTCAGCCCGAGAGCGGCGCGCGGAATCGTAATCTGCATTCTGTTTCCCTTTAAGACGTATTGAGCGTTGCCCGCGTTTTGCCAATTATACCCGCCGAAACATTTTTCCACCGACGTGGTGCCGTCGGCGTTCGGCGCGGCGTTCACCAGATAATTGAACATGGCAAAATTCGGGTCGCTGTTGTTCGTAGAGATAAACAGGTTCATCCAGTTTCTGTCCGTTCCGTTATACGCGGTGATATCATCCGCGGTTTCGACGAGAAAATAAACGTTTTCGTCGTCGTAAGCAACCTTTATGTTGACGATATCGTTTCTGTTGCTGTTGTCAACGTATTTATTTTTACCGGAAGCGTCCTTGAAATCTCTCGCCATGGCGTCGCCGTTGAAATCGCGGTAAATGCGTTTAACGCTGCTCCACGCTTCGTCGTCGATCATTCCGGAGTTCACCGTCAGTTTATCGTAAACGTAACTCTTTTTCGCGGTGTAAGAAAACTCTCTGAGGTTTTTCATCATCTGAAGATAATAGTTGTCGTTATAACCGCCTTCCATCATCTCGATATCTCTCGAATATTCGTGATTGTAAACGTCTACGAACTCGCCGGTCCCCGGTTGTTTCTGAGCCATCCACTCGTTCCAACTGCACATAAGCACCGTGTGAACGCTGTCCTTGTTCTTAATGGCGTTATCCCACATATTCTGGAAACTCAAACCCTCTTTCCAGTCTCCTTCGACAACGCCCGTATAGTTATTGTAACCCCTCGAACATTCGGGCGACATTAAACTCACGCTCGTTGCCGAGCCGTGACCGTGCTGAGCGACCGGCACCGCCATATATCCGCTGTGATTCACCTGCGGGCATTTCCAACTCATCCAGGGGAATCCGTCCTGCGTGTTCATTTCGCCATTCGGCCACTGAGATTCTTTCAGGTCGAAATACGTCCTCATTTTTTCGGAAACGTAATCCTTCTGATTGTTATACTTCGTCATATCCGAAGCGTAACCGTTGTTTTCCGTGTACCCTACGATCATCGGTCTGCCGTCAGGCGCAAACCAAAGGTCGTCCCAATTGCCGGATTTGTAATAATCTTTGTATATCTTGTTTACCGTAGTACCCGACATCGTGTTCGTATAGAACATCACTTTCGGCACGTCGAAACCCTGATCTTTATATTTACGCAACAAGCCGAGAAGAACTTCGCCGACTTCGAGGTAATCAAACCGATTCGTGGCGTCTATGCACAAAAAGTCCACGCCCGCCATGGTGAAAAGTTCTATGTGCCTCGTCAGCACCCACGGATCCTGCATGTTATAGTAACCATATAAAGGTTTGCCCCAATAATAGAACTGTCCGGCGTCCGACATGTCGGCAAGTTTATCCTGCCCTTCTTTGCCTGAATCGAGCAATAACTGAATATTGTTGATTTCATACTGCAGACCCGAATGCTGACCTTCCCAGAGCGAATACCATATTCCGACGTATTTGCCGTCCTCTTTCATATTCTTTGCCGAAATCACGCGCCCGAGATCGTCGGTGGCGCAAAGACTGTTGACGGTGAAACGTTCATTCGAAATATCTCTTTCGTCTTTGGAGTCGGCGTTATCAGACGAACATCCGAGAAGCGAAAACGCGCAAGAAAACGAACAGCACATAGCGACAAGTCCTTTAAATATATTTTTCATCAAAATCTCCTTATCTGTACTCTACGAGAGCGGACATAATGTTCATTATGTAAAGTCTCGTGGAAAAATCGTTGACGTGGTTTATTCCGTTTGCCGTGATGTCCTCATATTTTTTAACTTTGAGCATCGTTTTGTTTATGGGGAACATATTGAGCGTGTAAACGTCGTCGAAAGAAGTTTTAAGTTCTTCCATAGCCGCGCAATATGAGTCGAATTTATCGTAAGAATAAACGTTCGGCGCGGCGCTCAATGCGTCGATTATAAGTATTTCGGTGTCGGGACTCAATGATTGCATCTTCATCACGATCGTTTCCATATAATACTTATAAGTATCGGCGGATTCGTTGGCGCCGAGGTCGTTGATGCCGAAGTGAACTATAAGCAAATCGGGGGTTTCCGCGGCGAGGGCTTTGATTTGTTTGTTCTCGCAGCCCCAACCCGCCGTTTTGCCGCCGACCGCCTTATTAACAACGGTAATTTCGGAAGAATATTTTGATTCGAGCGCGGGTTTTAAGAGATTCACCCAGGACGGGAAGAAAGGTTCGTGCTTGAAATATTCGCTCGAAGAGCATCCTTCCGCCACGCTGTCGCCCGTAACCGCTATTTTAATTTTTTCTCCCGCCGCGAGTTTCGCTTTGAGTTTAGGCATACCCGAAGTCGCGTATGCAGCGAAATCTTCTTCGACCAGATCTTTCACGTCGTAAACGTAACTCACCTGAATCTGATTGCCGTAAAAAAGAGGACTTTCAGTATACACAACGGGCCCCATCTGCATACAGTCCGTGAGAATATTCGTGAAATCGTTCATGCCCGCAACCATTCTGTAGCCGTCCGGCAACTGTTTTCCGCTCACGTTGTCCGCCGTGAGATAAGGCAGTCCGCTGTCCTTCGTTATGCTTATGACGTTCCCGTTCACGGCGTATTTATCGGAGGCGAATTCATTCTTCCATGTGTAATCTCTTACCGACAGTATTTTAATCGGCTTATACTGAAGTTTTCCACTTATCGTTTTTCCATCGTCGACAAGCAGAACGGTTTCGTTATAAATTACGTTCCCTAAAAAATAGGGCGTGATCTGTTCGTCGAAATCGAACTTGTATTTTGCCTTTTCTTCTTCTATGTAATAAGGATATTTCTTTGCCATATCTTCACTCTCGCTTTCACTCGTCGTGCTGTTTGTCGTGTCGCTTGCAGTGTCGCTCGTCATTCCGCCGGGCGTTCCGCACCCACCGCACAATGCAAGCACAAACGCGGCAAGAGCCATCGTCGTTGCCAAAATTTTTCTCATCGTTTTCACCTCTTAAATTTTAAAATAATTATCTCCGCTTTCCAACGGTATAACGGTTTTCCCTTCGTCCAGCACGAGTTTGCCTTTCGCGCCGTAGGGAAGGATTATTTTATAGATGATTTTTCCGTCCCGCTTTTCCCATTCGGAAGAAACAAGTCCGCGCACCGTTTCCACGCTCGCTTTAACGAACGTGAGATCGTTGTTCGTCTGCGGTTTTATCGTTATCTCATTGCACGCATAAGCGTCGTTTTCCACGTTTATGCCGGCAAGGCAGTTATAAAACACTCCGTCGTAAGCGGAAAACATCGGATGATCGAACGAGTGCATTTCGCACTGCATTTCCTTTTCCCATCTTTCCCACACGGTAGTCGCGCCGCATTCGACCATATACCCCCAGCCGGGATATTCTCTGTTCGTCAAAGCCCTGATCACCGTATCGGAATAACCGTTCTCCGCAAGCGCGTAAAGAACGTGTTTATACCCCTGATTTCCGCAAGTGAGATGATAGTTTTCGGCGATTACGTCGTCGTTTATCTGCCTGACGAGTTCGGGAATATATTCCTTTGCGGCAAACCCGAACGAAACCGCTATCGCGTTTGCGGTCTGGCTTCCGTTTTCGTAACGTATATTCTTTTTATCGAAAAACTTCCCGTTTAAAGCCGCTGCGCTTTCTTTCGCCATTTCGTCGTATTTCAAAGCGTCGGCTTCGTTGCCGCAAATGCCTGCGAGTTGAGATAACAGTTTTATCTGCCAATATACGTATGTGGACGAGATGTATTCGCCGGAAACCCTTGCTTTTATATACTTTTCGGGCATTACCCAATCGCCGTAATAAGAATATCCGACGATGTAATTATCCGATTTTCCGACAAGGAAATCCACCCACTTTTTGCACGCTCCGTAACTTTCATTAACCAACGCTTTATCGCCGTAAAAACGATAGGCGTTGAGCGTGAAAACAAGCATCGCCGCGCAGACGGGATCGGCGGGAATCGTGCCGCCGATAAAAGGCGCGGTGTCCGCGATCGCTCCGTTTTCGCGCTGAGTGTCCATAAAATCATAAACGCATTTTCTCAGCATTTTGGCAAGATCGAAGTTGTTTATGTTCTGGTATATTCTCGACGACAAGTCGTTGAGCCACATCAGTCTTTCGTCTCTTTGCGGACAATCCGTCATGATGGAATGAAGGTTATTTTTCTCCGTCATAACAGCCATTTCGTGCAGTTTGTTCACGGTTTCGTCGGAACAGGAGAAAGTTCCCGTGTTTTTCACCGAATTGTAAACATGCTCGGCGACCACGCGGATTATCTCCGCCTTTCCTTCGATTTTCATCTGCATGTATCTGAATCCGTGATATGTAAACGAGGGGGCGTAATCTTCCGCTTCGCCACCCGCAAGAATATACGTATCCGTACAAGCCGCGCTTCTCAAATTGAGTTGGTTTATACTGCCGTCGTCTTTAAGATCTTCGGCGAATCTCATCGTGATTTTCGCGCCGGCTTCGCCGCGAACCCTGATGTTGACCCAGCCCGCGATATTCTGTCCGAAATCGTAAATCGTTTCGCCGTTCGGCAAAACGTTGACGGATTTCACGCCGAACGCGCCGTTAACCTTAATCGGCTCAATCACTTCGGGAACGAGTTCCGCCCTTTCCTGAAGCGCGCGGAAAGTGAACAGCCAGCCGTTACCCCACGTCGGGAAAACGCCGTCCGTTTCTTTCCATTTGCCTATGTTTTTGTCAATACTCGCGTCGTAAGTTTCGCCCTGATAAATTCCGTCGCCGATTACCGGCCCTGCGGTCTGCCACCATTTTCCGTCTATTTCTGTATGATCTTCAAAGACCTCGCCGTCGGCGTAATCGACGTAAATCTGCGCAAGCATAGTGCGCTTGCCGAACCATCCGTGACCCATATGAACGGCTATGCAGTTCTTGCCTGGGCGCAGGAATTTTTCTACGGGATAGGTTACGTAACAAATTCTTCTCGTATAATCCGTCTGAGAGGGCGCGAGTTTTCTGTCGTCGACCTTTTCGCCGTTGATAAACAGTTCGTGATAGCCGAGAGCGACGAGATAAACTCTCGCTCTCGAAATATCTTTTTCGCCGATAAAAAACTCTTCTCTGACGATGAGGCTGTTCGCGTTAAACTCTGCGTTCGTACCGACCCATGCGCCGTGCCACTCCGATTTATCGGTGATGCCGAGTTCGAAAAAACCTTCTCCGCGTTCGGTTTTGCCGTCCTCGTAACCCACTTCGAGATACACGTTCACCCTTTGTCTGGATTTCAGTTGTTTTCCGCAATATTCCGCGCCCACGCTTTCTTCGGTAAAAATCCTGCCGCTATCCCACAAAACTTCCTTCGTGAAAGCGTCCTTAGCGACTATCGAATAGTATTTCTGCTTTTTATCGTTCACCCACGAAAAACGGGGCGTTAAGTTGTTTATGCCTACGGGATTTATAGTGTAATCTGTTTTTATAATCTTCATTTTTATCCTTTTATGCCTCCGATTTTAACTCCGCCTATCATTTGTTTCTGGAAGCAGAAAAACAAAATCGCGGGGAATATCGTCATACAAACTGCCATCGCCATTTTTACGTTAGTCAGAAGACTCGCGTCGCCCGACGCGCCGAAATGATAGAAGAACGCGACCGCTACGGTAAACTTTGCGTCCGATTTCAGATAAATGAGCGGACCCTGAAAGTCGTTCCACTTGGCAATCGCCATTCCTATTCCTATATACACGCATACGTTAAAACACAAAGGCATTATTATTTTCCAGAAAATCTGCCATATGTTCGCGCCGTCTATCCTCGCGGCGTTGTCGAATTCCTTCGGCAAAGCGCGCATGAACTGCACTATAAGAAATATCTGCATTCCGCTCCCGCCGAAAAACGCGCCGATAAATTGCGAAGCGAGTTTATCGTACAAGCCGAAATCTCTGAACAGGAGATATTGCGGAACCTGCAATACGGAAGACGGAATCATGCTCGTTGCGAGAATCAGTGCGAATATCTGGTTCCTTCCTTTAAACCTCGCTCTTGCGAGGGGATACGCCACAAGGCAACTCGTAAGCGGCACAAGCACGGCGTTGACGATAACGACGACGAACGAATTGAAAAAGTATTTGAAATACTCGCCGAGTTGCAAATAATTTTCAAACGATGGCTTTGTGGGAAAAAGTTTTATCACGCTTGCGTTTATGTCCGTAATCGACATAAAACTTTTGGACACCATAAACAAATACGGAAATAAAAGTATCGCAAGCAAAACAACAGACACGGCGTATCTTACCGTATATTCCGCAATCGTTTTTCTCTTTTTCTTTCTTTTATATTCTTCTATAACGGTATTCATCAGTTTTCGTCTCCGTAAAACACCCAGCGGCTCGTTTTGAACATAATCGCTATAAGACAGGCGATGAACACGAACAAAATCCATGCCATCGCGCAGGCGAATCCGTATTCGTTGCGCGTTCCGGAAAACGCCGTGCAGTAAATTCTGACCGAGATGAAATCCATCGCGCCGTTGATTCCTCGCCCGACGTAAGCGTAACTGTCGAACACCTGCATGCACCCGATAACCGCGCAGATAACGTTATAAAAAATTATCGGCGTGGTCATGGGTATGGTCAGTTTAAACAACTTGACAAAGGCGTTCGCGCCGTCTATTTCCGCCGCCTCGTAAATTTCCGTGCTTATGTTTTTAAGCGCGGCAAGCCAGATTATCATTCCGCCACCGATACCCCACTGCGAAGTGACGAGGAAAGTTATGAACTGCGTGTTTTCCGCGCTGTAAAAAGTCAGTTTTCCGAGGTTGAGATTGGTGAGCATCTGGTTTATTATGCCGCCCGCGGAATTGCTGCTGTAAGCAAGCATATCGAGCCAAACCTGACCGAACGCTATACTCGGAATGAGAACCGGAAGATAAAACAACAATCTTAACGTCTTTACGCCCTTTATTTCTTTCTTTAAAAACAACGCGAGCGAATACGACAACACCAGATTCAGCGGAATGGACGTGACGGAGTAAAGAATCGTAAGCCCGAAAGACTTGGCGATATCTTTTCCGTATCCGAACTCCGAATAATCGAATATCTTTTTGTATTGAAACAGACCCGCTTGTTTGTAAAACGTTCCGTTAAAGTCCGTGAAAGAATATATGAGCGACATTATAAGCGGATAAGCCACAAAAATCGCAAATCCGAGAATAAACGGCATTAAAAACAGATAATATCCGTATTCCCGCGATATCCACCTTGTAAACTTATTCTTTTTCTTTAAAGCGACGCTTTGCATATTTATTGTTTGTTTTTCTCCCTGCCAATGTAGTAAGAAATAAGTCCCGCCTGGTTTTCTATCGCTTCGGCGACGTCCGCGTTTGATTTTGCGTCGTCGATGCCGGCAAATACGCTTTGAATGCACATCAGAACGTCGCTCTGAATGTTGTTGGGAATGTATTTGTAAAAGTCTCTGGTGGACGAAAACGGAGAATTCGCGCTGCCCGCCATATAAACGAACGCGTCGTTATCGAACGCGCTGCCGAGATTCTCGTGCGTGTAAGTTCTCCAGGCGGCGTTTTCATCGTTTATGAGCGATTTAAGCACGGGAACGCAGTTGCCGGTTTTCGAGAATGCGTTCTGTCCCGCTTCGGAAACCACGAATTTAAGGAAAAGCCACGCAGCCGTTTTGTTCACGGCGTATTTATACATTCCGTAACCGGAAGAACCGCCGCCCACGGCGTAATTCGTACCGAATTGAGGAATCGCCGTAACTCCGAGTTTTTTAACGCCTTTTACTTGTTTAGTGGTCGTCAGTAAGTCCGAAAGACATGCTCTCGCCTGAAAATAAACGGCGGATTGCTGCATTCTGAAATTAACGCCCGAATTAGTGGTCTGACATTTTTCGAAATAGCCAAGGTCTTTTAACTGTTTCCAGAAATAAACCGCGTTTTTCGTTTCCTGACTGTTAAGCGCGCTTTCGCCGTTTGCGTTTATCACTTCGCCGCCGAACTGCTTGATGAGCGGCCAGCACCAGGAATCCCAGCAGGAGTTCACGTCGACGAGATACTTGACCGCAGTTTTATAAGGAACGCCATAGCCGTTGGTCGCGTCGCTTTTTTCAAGCCCCGTTTTGAGTTCGGAGAGCATCGTCATGAAATCGTCTTTGCTCATCTTTGCCGTGGGATAATCGACTCCGGCGGCGTCGAATATTTCCTGATTGAAATACATTACCACCTGATTGTAGTCTCTCGGCATTAGATACAGCGTGCCGTCTATTTCGGAAACCGAAACGGATTCGTCCATAAGCGAAGAAAGGTCGAACGAATCGTCCTTTTCTATAATTTTACTCAACGGGAAAAGTATATCGAGATCGTAAAGCACGTCGAGATAATCCTGAGCGAACCAGAAAACGTCCTCCATCGCGCCGTATTCGCCTTTACTGAAAGCGTAACTCGCGTTGTTTCTGATGCTACCGTAATATCCGTCGAGCGGATATTGATTTATTTTTACGGTTATATACGGATATTGCTCGTTGAAAGCGGACACGAGAGCGTTTATGGTGTTTATCTCGCTTTCCTGACCCGAAATCGCTATCGACAAACTGCCCTGATAATTCGAGTCCGCGTCGAGATTTATGCTTTTAACCGCTTCGTCGATTTCGTTGCCCGACGCGTCGCCGCCGCCTTTTTGCATGCACGAACAGCAAAGCGTTAAAGCGATTATCATCGTTATGAACAAACACATTAACTTTTTCATATAATTTTTCTCCTTATTGACGCAACGGGAGACTGCGTAAAACGCAATGTCCCCCGCCGCGTTATAGCAAGTTATTTATTCTTTTTTCTCAAAACGACAAAGCCTATCGCCGCTATCGTTACGGCAAAGCACGCCGCCGAGCCTCCGCCAACGGCAGAAGAACAGCCGCCGGTCTTTTCCGGCTCTTCTTTTTTATCTTCTTTCCACTTGGCGTAAAGCGTTATATCTTTCGTAACAGGCGTTCTGAAATTGTAAAGTTCGGTGCATGCTTCGTCCGCATACCAGCCTTCGAACGTAAATCCTTCCTTTTTGGGGTTTGCCGGTTTGAATACGATATCGCCATCGCAAACGGTCTGCGGATTTACCGCCGAACCGCCGCCGGTCACAAACGTAACGGTATATTCTTTACCGACGACAGCGGTAACGGTTTCGTCTCCCCATCCTTTGTAAACGACTACCGAGTCTGCGCCGTCAAGTTCGTATTCCACATCTCCGACGAAAACCGACTTGGCTTTGTAACCCTTTTCCGCGCTGACGGTAACGGTAATTTTATCTCTGAATCCGACGCCTTCCGTCTTATCCGCACTGACGGTACCGTGTTCGGGCTGAACCACGGTGATATCGCTCTTTTGCGAAACGAGAGAACGGATATACTGCGTGGAGCCGCTCGTGGATACCGAAAGATACGCATAGCCGCCGATGAAATCGCTTCTCTTAACGCCTTCGAGGTCGGAGAACTTTTCTCCGTTTATCTTAACGTAGTTTTCCGTACCGTCCTCGCTGATATAAATCGTTATATAGAAACGATCGTTCTCGAACGGCTGTTCGAGAGTTGCGTCGGCAAAGAGCGCGCTCAGTTTACCCGAAAGCATATCCTGCATTTTACCGAAATTCTCGGCTTCTTTAACGGTTTCCGTCTGCAACAGAACTTTCGCGACAGAAAGGTCGGAACCGCCTCCTTTAAGCGATTTTAAAAGTCCGTCGTAAAGGGCAAATCTTATTTTGCCGGTGACCGCGTTGTTCTGGTAATCCCAGTTTCTCGCGCTCCATTTTATGGTTATTTCCTTGCTTACGTCCAGTTTCAGAAGGTTCGTTATCGAGCCGGAAGAACATATAAGAAATCCGGTTTCGTCCTCGTAAGTGTAGAAAGAAGTGTCGTGCTGATAACTGCCGTAATAAGAATTGATTATCTCGTTGCCGTCTTTATCGACGAACGAATCGCCTATATCCCACTGCGTGTAGTTCGCGTCCCAGCCGTTGTCGTCCGTGTCTATTTCATACGGATATTCCTCATCTACAACGCCGTGCAGTTTATGATAAAGAACTATTTCCTCTTCATACCATTTGAGGGTGAGTTCCATATCTTTCGTAACCGCGTCGTCCACGCCGAAATCGTTGCCGTTTTCATCCACGTAAGTGAATGCGAAACCGTATTCGTCGAAGTAGGTCGGCGTTCCGTAAAGCGTATCTCCGTCCTTGACTTCCACGCTTACGTATTCGTACTTGCCCGTTTTCGATTTGATCTTTACGGTGTGATAGGTCGCTCCGTTTTGTTTATATGCGGCGTAAATCGCCACGTCTTTATCGATAACGCTGTCGAAATCGAACTTAACCGTAAGCGACGAATCGGTGTAATAACCGAGGAAAGTATAACCGTCGATCTCCTGAGCGGCGGGCGCTTCCGCTTTGCTGCCGATGAAAACCGATTTCGTGGTTTCTTCGTAGCCGGGAACGTTCGACTTAAACGTCACGTTCGCCTTTGCGGTGGATTGCGTAACCTTGATTTTGAACTGATTGGTGCCGAGCGACAAAAGTTGCAGATAAGCATAATCCGTTACGAAATCGCTTCTCTTGACGTTTATGCCGCAGATTTTGGCTCCGTTTGCCGCGACGAAACTTTCTTCCGCCGTCTCGCCGATATAAATCGACAACGTGACGAATTTTTCCGCGCTGTCGTCCTGATACGAGACGTAATCGAGAACTTCGCTCACAAAATCCCCTATTTGTATCCTGTTGTAAATCGGGCTTGCAGGAGTTTCGTCGCTCCCTTTCTCGGTACTTCCGTAAATAGGCAACTTGTTACCGAATTCGGGGTTCCAGCCGTTTACGTCCGCATAATAAATCTGTTCGAGACTGTCGAACAAACCGAATACGAAGCGCGCTTGTTGATCCCACGATTTCATGCTGTTCATCGCAAGCCTTATGTTTATAAGACCGGTGAGGTCGAGCGGCATTCCGTAAGTTACGTATCTCGCGCCGTCGAGTACGAAAATCGTTCCGTCCGAATTGACCAGAGTGCAATATTCGGTGTTATACATACCGTAATTTGCGGTTATGAGATCCTCGTCGTTCTCGTCGAAATATTTCACTCCGTTCTGATTTGCGGAAATGCCGTTTTCGTCGTAAGGAAGGTCGATTTTGCCTCTTACGTCGTAAACGTCGACGGGCGCTTTTTCATAGACTACTTTCAAAGTCAGATCGGAAGTTATCGGCGCGGTCACGTCGTATTCTTCGTCGCCGAGGTAGAATTTGGTTTTAAAGCCTTTCACGTCGATTTCTTCGGGAACAACGAGTGCTTCGTTATCGCCCGCACCGACTTCGACCGAAGTACCTCTTCTTTCGTCTTTGATCGTTACGGTGTGATCCCATGCCGATTCCTGCGTTATCTGAACTTCTATTTCCAGAACTTCGTTTATCGCAACGTGAAGATATGCGCCTTCCCGGAAATCGCTTCTTTTAACGTTCGGAGCAATAACCTTTATTCCGCCGAAGTTTACGTAAGATTCTTCGGCAGTTTCGCCGATATAAAATTCCAGTTCGCCGTAACCCGTCTTGTCGTAGTTCATTGAATTTTCCGAAAGCGCGCCGTTTACGCAGATTTTATTGGCAAGATGTCCGTAATCTTTATAGTTGGCGTCGGTCTCGACGTAATTCGAACCCCACATATTGATCTTAACGCCTTCCGTACCGAGATTCCACGTGTTTGAAGCCGCCTTATAAGCGTTTTCAAGCCCGTCTATAACGCTGAAAATAAACCACGAATGGTTAGACCAGTTCGGATCGAGTCTGAATTTTATCTTCGTCTTTTTCGTAAGATCGAGTTGGTTAATGTTTAAGTTGTTGCCGTAAGCAAGAACGAACGTGGAAGTATTACCGGTAACAAGATGGCTTCCCGCCGAGTTATACGAACCGAATTGCGTACCGATAATAACGTTACCTGCCTCGTCCATATATGCTGTTCCCGGGTTGTTTTTGTGCCACCCGTTCTCGTCGATTTCCGCAACAAATTTGTTTCCCGTACTGTCTTTATATTCTTTGGAAGTCTCCGCCGTCGCCATAATGACCGAAAGGCTGAGACAACACATTAAAAGACACGTGAGGAAAATCATTAACTTTTTTCTCATTTTGCCTCCCATATATATAGATCGGACGCTTGGATTTTTCAAATGCTTTTTTGAAACGCCCGACGCTATTTTTTTAATTTTATCGGATTTTAAAATTTTATTCGCCGAAATCCGTTAAATCCGCCGAACCCCGCTAAACCCGCCGAGATTCCGTCAATCGATTTCAGTGCTTTCACGCTCTATGAAGTCCGCGGTTATTTCGCCGACGTACGTTTCGTTGTTTCCGGTGAGATATTCGATATATTTTAAACCTTCTTTTTCGATATTGAGAGAAATCGTGGAAATGGACGGATTGAGCATGCCCGAAATAAGAATGTTATCGAACCCTACGACTTTGATATCCTGCGGTATCCTTTTACACTTTTTCTGAGCCGCCATGATCGCGCCGAAAGCCATCATATCGTTCAGGCACATAACCGCGTCTATTTTTTCCTCTTTTTCGATAAGTTCGCTCATCTTGGAATAACCGATGACGTAACTTTCCTCTTTGGGATAATTGCCGTACATTACGGTGTCTTCGCGCACCGGCAAATCGTGTTCTTTAATGTAATTATTGAAATAACGCACGCGGGTATCGCTTTCGAGCATTTCTCCGCTTATACCGGATATAAAATAGAAATGCCTCAATCCGCCGTTCAGCATTTTATCGAGAGCGATTTTCATCGCGTTTTCGTAGTTGATGGTCATGCAGAACAAATCTTTTCCGTGTCCTGCGTAAATATATTTGATTCCGAGTTGCCTTAAAATGTCGATATATTTTTCAGGGAAATGCGCCGAATAATTGAGAATTCCCATCACCCTTATGCCGATAAGACTTTCGAGTATGGTTGAAATATTCTCCTCGCTGCTTTTCACTATATTTATAAAAATCCCGGATTTAGATGCGTACTTTTCCATTACGTCTACGACTTGCAGGTAATAAGGGTTCGAAAGGTCGGAAACTAAAATCGCAATGGTTCTGTTCACACCGTTGAACAACGTCGACGCAAGTCTGTTCGGAATGTAGCCCGTTTCCTTTATCACGGCTTCTATTTTTTCACGCGTTTTTTCGGAAACGTATCCGCTGTTGTTTATAACTCGGGTAACGGTCATGCTCGACACTCCCGCTTTTTCGGCAACCTCTTTTATAGTAATCATTTTTCCTCCGTTTTCTTTTTTTTGCTTTCGCTCTGTTTTTGTTCTTTTTTTCGTTCTTTTCCGTTCGGCAAAGCATTTTAGCCTTATCGACCGCTAATTTTGCTGTTTTTTAAAATATGTTACCGATAACATATTCTGTAAGTCAATTATAGCAGATTTGAATCCTATTTGTCAATACTTTTTGAAAATTTTTTCCTAAGTTTTTTTAGATCGGGTTATCTGCATCGAAAAATTACCGGAAACAAAAAGAAATTTTGCCGGCTTACGGAACGCAAAAATCCCGACGATTCGGACGATACCGATAGTCGGGATGATAATTACGTTAATTGTTCGGACATCTTACCAATGTGTCCGTCTTTTTGGTTTGAAATAGCACGGGCGCGGCAACGAGTTGCCGTCGACCGTCAATTTGCCACAAGGCAAATTCTTGCCGAGGGGCTCCCGCTTGCGGGATACGGCAAACTATCAAAAAGTAAAAAGGCACGCATTTTTTGCGTGCTTTTTGCTTATTTTTCACTCGAAACACTCTAAAATTCTATTCAGCCATATTTCTTCACTGTAGACATTGCATTTCCTATCACCGGCTATTTTGCGGTGATAAGGAATACAATGCATTTAATAACACACAATAAAATAAGCGGGCAACCCGACAACCGTCGGACCGCCCGCTTATACGCGTATATGTTATATAATTGTTAATTCATTTCGATTCGGTTATAAGGTCCTTATACGCTTTTTCGTTATAAGTGATGTAAGCGTTCTTTCCGTCCTTGCTCGTATCCATCGTGTATTTCTTGATGAAACGATCCGCTTCTTTGGATACGTAGTTGTTTTCGATAAGAGTTTCGTTTGCCTTCTTGAAGTTGTAAGCAACCGTTCCTTTGGTTTCGATCTCCGCTTCGAACGCAGCCTTATCGGCATAATATCCGTAACCGCCCTCTTTAGCCGTGCAGATAAGAACGTGCAAGCCGTAGGATTCGGACATAAACATTACCACGCTGCCCTCGCCCATTTCGACGGCCTTGGTTGCGGCCTCGACGAATTCGGTAACGTACTGCCCCTTGGAAGTGAGCGGCGAATAAACGTATCCGAGATACTTGTTGAAGTTGCCGGTGTCGGTGCTGTAAGCGAACTTGATATCTTCGAATCTGTTGAGAATTTCTTTCTTCTCGTCGTATTTCTTCGTCTCGTAACCGGGAATGGCAACCGCTTCGCCAAGTCTGGGTTCGACGCCGAGCGCGTCTTTAACTATATTGACGAAATCGGTGTAGCCCATCGCGTCGGGAGTGACGTTTTCAAAATGGAATTTGAGAACCTTCTCATCGTTGGTTTTTTCCACGTAAGAAGTAACGCCTTCGATTTTGCCGTTGTATTTGGCAAGGTTCCATGCCTTATCCGCGGTGTTATAAACGTATTTATCGGAGAAAGTGAACTTTTCGTCCGCATAAGTGCCGTAACCCGCTTTTACCCAACTTTCTCTGAGATCTTTCACTACGATGTCGCTCGCAAGGCTCTTAACAAGGGCGGCGATTTCGGTTTTCTTAACGTCCTTTTCGGCCTTTTTGTCGGAGATGGCAGTCTTTTGATCTTCGGTATATTCTACGACCATGTGCGAAACGTAGCCGTAACCGATTTTCGAATTATAAACGACGAACTTGCTATCCGAAACTTCGCCGAGCGCGGTTTCCAGAGCGGAAACGTTACCCGTGTATTCGGAACTCTGTTTTTCGGCAAGTTCACGATATTGATTCCAGAGTTCGTCGGTAGTGGCGACTCTGTCCGCTCTGAGCGCCTTTTCGTATTTGTCTACGAGTTTGCTTTCGAGCGCGGAATTTATGTTATTCTTGAAATAGTCAAGTTGAAGAACTGAAAGAACCGTGGGGGCTTTCTTGCCTTCGAAATACTTATCGCCGTTGGCGTCGGTTTCGACAACGCCGAGTTCCTGAAGTCTTTTATAGCCCTTCTTGAACGCTTTGAGTCTGTCGCCCGCGATTTCCGCGTTAAGATATTCGCCGATAATCTTGTTGCATGCCTTAACGTCGATTTTCTCGTCCTCGCTGTCCATAGTGGGAGTTGTTCTCGGCGAATAAGTTATTTCTTCGTGGTTATGATCGTCGTCGCTATCGTCGTCCATAAACGAATCGATAAACGAATTGAGGTTTTTGATCGCGTCCGAAACGGCTTTGAGAACTTCGTTCGCGTCGCCGACGAATCTGAACGCGGCGTCCGTTCTCTTGAGCGATGCGTCGCCGTAAGCGTTTTTAACGTAAGCGGCAAGACCTTCAGCGTAGCCGTCGTCGCCGACAGCCTTGGCGGTGTAAGCGGCGATATCGTTATCGGATGCGATAAGAGAAAGCATGTCCGCGCCCTTTTCGAGAGCCTCTACGTCCGCGGCGGTGAGAATTTTCACGTCGCCGGTGTAAACCTTGTCTTTGTAATCTGCGGAAGAAAGTCTTTCTTTGGACTGCTGAATAATAACCGCGTTGTTCACGAGATTATCGAGAACAAGTTTGTACGCCTTTGCGGTGGTGTAACCGTTTCTCTGCACGTAGTAATATCCGTACGACAAATAACCCGCGATGATGTCGCGTTTGTAAATATCCGTGGCAACACCCTCGACGGCGCCGTCGGAAATATCGACTTTAACCGCTATCTGAGCCATATCTCTGTCCTGATTCACCTTGAAAAGCGCGCAACCCGCGAACGTTCCGAATGTGACCGCGACGAGAGAAATAACCGCAATGAGTTTGAGTAACAATTTTTTCATAACGTTCTCCTGTCAAGCAAAGAGTTCAAAAGATTCGTCTGAACGATTCAAATGAAACCCCTCCGCTTTACGTAATGACAATATTATACTAAATTTAACAGACGATTGCAAGGCATTTACGGCTGTTTTTGAAGAAAAAACCAAAAAAATATTTTCACGGACGGGAAAAATACCCGTCACTGTTCCGTCATCGTTTTGTTTTTCGCAGCGAAATCTCGCCGCGCGATTTGATTTTCCGCCACGAAAACACAGGAAACAATCGCCCCGCTCAACGAGTTTTCTCGCGTTAAAAATCAAGAAAAGCAAGCATTTATCCGACTTTTAAATTCAAATACCCGACTTTAAAAATCAAATAGCCGAGTTTAAAAATTCAAATATCCGGCTTTAAAAATCAAAGAAATCGAGCATTTCCTCTGCCGTATCTCTCGGCGTTTCGCGAATGGCGAACTCGAGCGCGGGATTCTCTCTGAACGCCGGCGTGACGACGTTTTTCCTCGAGTTGATTCTGTCGAGGAAGCCTTCTTCTTTAAGGCTGTCGATACCGTTGAGAACGATCTCCGCGCGCTTGCCGGAAAGGGAAATTTTAACGGCGTTATGCTTTCTCGCGGCGACCTTCAATTTTGCGATAAGTATGAGATTATCGACTTCTACGGGGACTTTCCCGTAGTTATCCTCAAGCGAAGAACGTACTCTTTCCTCGTCCGCGGCGGTCTTGATTTCGGCGATTTGCTTGTAACAATCCATTCTCGACGGCGGCGACGAAACGTAGTTTTCGGGGATGAACGCGTCCATGTTTACGTCGAGTTCCGTATCGAAATCCTTTACAGTTTCACCGAGGCTTTCCCTGAGCAGTTTGCTGTACAACTCGTAACCTATCCTGTCCATATGTCCGTGTTGTTCCCTGCCTAAAACGTTGCCGGCGCCCCTTATTTCAAGGTCGCGCAGAGCGATCTTGTAGCCGCTGCCCATTTCGGTAAACTCCATAAGCGCGGAAAGACGCTTATAAGCCGCATCGGAAATGACTTTTTCTTTTTTGAACGTGAAATAGGCGTGAGCCATAACGTTGCTTCTCCCCACTCTGCCTTTCAACTGATAAAGAGTGGAAAGCCCGAGATAATCGGAGTCGATGACGATAAGCGTGTTCGCTTTGGGCAAATCGATACCGTTTTCGATTATCGTCGTCGCTATCATCACGTTATATTTCTCGTCGTAGAAACTCATAACGCTGTCCTCGAGCGTCCTTTTGTCCATTCTGCCGTGCGCGACGATGATTTTCGCCTCGGGAAGAATACTTCTGACTCTCTCCGAGAACTTGTAAATCGTTTCAACCCTGTTATACAGAATAAGAACCTGCCCTTCCCTCGAAAGTTCGCGGCGAACGGCGTCCGCGATGAGCGCGTCGCTCTCCTCGGTCACGTAAGTCTGAACGGGAATTCTTACCTTGGGCGGCGTGGAAATGGTACTTATATCCCTTATCCCGGAAAGCGACATATGAAGCGTTCTCGGAATGGGCGTCGCCGTCATCGTGAGCGTGTCCACGTTGTCCTTGAGAAGTTTCAGCCTTTCCTTGTGTTCCACGCCGAAACGCTGTTCTTCGTCGAGAATCAGAAGCCCGAGATCTTTGAATTTCACGTCCTTGTTAAAGAGCGCGTGAGTGCCTATAACAAAGTCGATATCCCCGCCTATAAGCCCTTTAACAACACTTTCCGCTTGTTTTTGAGTGCGGAATCTGTTAAGCGCGGCAACCCTTATTCCAAAAGGAGAAAACCTTTTCACCGCCGCTCTGTAATGCTGTTCGCAAAGTATCGTCGTGGGGCAGACGAGCGCGACTTGTTTGCCGTCCGCAATCGCCTTGAAAGCCGCTCTGAACGAAACCTCCGTTTTGCCGAATCCCACGTCGCCGCACAGAAGTCTGTCCATAACCTTGTCGCTCTCCATGTCGGCTTTTATCTCGGCGACGGATTGAAGTTGGTCGTCGGTCGGCTCGAACTCGAACATATCGTCGAACTCGCGCGTGAGTTCGTTATCCTTTGAAAAGACGAAACCTTTTTTGTCTTTTCTCGCCTTGTATAACTGCTTTAAGTTTATCGTCATCTCGGCGATGGAGGCGCGCACGCGTTGTTTTATGCGGTCGAACTCCTTGCCGCCTATCCGATTGAGCGTAGGCTTGTCGCCGCCGACGTATTTCGTGAGCCTGTCCATCTGATCGACGCCGACGTAAAGCATATCGCCGCCGAGATACTGAACGGCAACGTAATCCTTGCTGCCGTCCTGAGTGGTTATTCTCTGAACGCCGGTCACGTAGCCCACGCCGTGAACTTCGTGTACGGCGAAATCGCCCACTTCGGGAGCCTGAAACAAATCGCCCCGCTTGCGTTTTATGCGTTTTTCCTTGCCGGTATCGAGATACATATCGCCCGTACCGATAACGACGAGTTTTGCCGAATGATAAATGAAGCCCGACGGCAGAAAATAACCCGTTACGGCGGCTATGCCGAAACGAAGTTCGGGAGCGTCCGAACGAACGCACGGAGAGCCGTGAGCGAGAATTTCATCCGCCATTTTATCCGCGCGCGCCGCGCTTCCGCAACAAAGAATTATCTTATAACCGGAAAATTTCCAGTTGGATATATCGCGGAAAAGATCGTCCGGCTTTGCCGAATACCTCGCGACGGGAGAACATTTTACGTTGAACGTTTTGAGCGGATTGAAGAAATTTACGGCGGTGGTTATGTTCTGTAACGCCATTCTCCTGAACCCGTTGAGCCGTTCGATAAGCCTGTTGCTGTCGGAAAGTTGCAGAATGGTGAAATCCATCGCTCTGCCAGCCCGCGAAAGGGTGAGAACCCTCTCCGTGTGTTCCTTGATAAGCGCGGAAAGCGAATCGGAAAGCATTTTACATTCGTCGTAAACGATAACCGTTTCCGGAGACATATAAGACAGGATATCGCTCGTTACCGACGGAAGTATCGGCAGAATGAACTGAAAGGAATCGTCGCACGCGCCGTCGTCGATTTTTTCGGAAATTTCTGCGGCTATGCGCCTCGCGTCGTCCTTAACGGCGAGAGTTTTGAATTTGAGAACGGACTCGCGCAGGCGGTCCTTAACCGTTTGCCTGTCGTTTTCGTCGATTATCGCGTCGGTGGCGGCGATTGCCGTAAACCCGCTCACGATTGTCTTTTCTTCCTTGTCGCCTTTTTCATACTCGGTGACCGTTTCCACTTCGTCGCCGAAAAAGTCCACGCGATAAATATTATCGCCGTTTACGGGATAAATCTCGAAAATATCGCCGCGGAGAGCGAACGTCGCCTTTTCTTCGGCAAACTCCTCTCTTCTGTAACCCATTTTCGTAAGAACTGAAATAAGCGAGTAAGGATCAAGCGTCTGACCGCGTTTTATTTCGACAGTCGGAATTTTTTTCGGGAAGAGTTGCAAAAGGCTTTCAAACGTTGCCACGACGTACTTTGCGCCGCGCTGAATTTTATAAATCGCCGACAGTCTCTCGTAAAATCTCGATTTTTCAAACGCCGTTTTAAAGAGCAGAACGTCGTCCTTAGGGGGAAGATAAACGACCTCCTCGCCCGTAAGCCCCTTTAACTCCTCCACGATTTTGGACGCGTAAACGCCGTCTTTTACGATATAGAGCGCGGGTAGACCGGTTGCCGATGCAACGTGACACTTCTCCGCAAGCGTTACGCCGAAAACCGCGGAGGGAATTCCTCCGCGGACAGCATCGACTATGGATAAGATTTCTTCGCCCGATTGCTCGGCTGTGAGATAGTTTTTCAGCATTTTATTCAACGTATTTAGCCGCGTTATGCGCGCACATTACGTCCTCGATCTTTTTTCCGTGAATAAAGTCGTCCGCGGCGGCGACCGCCTCGTTCACCGAAAATTTAAATTTCGGCTCGTCCTCTTTTTTCACGTCCGACAAAACGTAAGAAAGAATATCGTAACTTCCCTCGGGCTTTGTACCGATCCGCACCCGGGGAAAATCTTCCGTGCCGAGTTCTTTCACGATATTTCTCATGCCGTTATGCGTGCCAGAAGAACCGTTTTTACGTATGCGGAGCGCGCCGATATCTATATCGATATCGTCGTAAATGACGAGAATATTCTCGCTCGGCACTTTGAAATAAGCGGATATCTCGCGGATACACTCGCCGCTTAAATTCATAAAAGTCTGCGGTTTTAAGAAAATCACTTTTTCTCCGCCGATATTCTTAACGCCGAAAAGCCCTTTGAAACCTTTTTTGTCAAAGGAAACGCCGTGTTTTTCGGCAAGCAGTTCGACCGCCATAAAGCCCAAATTATGCAAATTTTTAAGATATTTGTCGCCCGGATTGCCGAGCCCCGCAACAATATACATTTTTATCCTTATATCCGATTTATCCTTATATCCGACGATGTTTAATCCGTTATTTAACGGGGTAAAAGGGTTGTCGATAATTCGGCAACCCTTTCTTTCGTTTTTTACTTCTTATTTCTCGTAAATTTCGGACATTTTCGCATCTTTATAAACGATATTGATCGCCTGAGCGAAAACCTTTGCGACCGAAAGGACTTCGATTTTATCGATTTTCTTTTCTTCCGTCAGCGGAATAGTGTCGAGAACAACAAGTTTAGTTATATGAGAATCTCTGATCCTCTGAATGGCAGGTCCGCTGAGAACCGCGTGCGTGCAGCAAGCGTAAATCTCGTTCGCGCCGTTGTTATAAAGCGCTTCCGCGCCCTGACAAATCGTGCCGGCAGTGTCTATCATATCGTCTACCATAAGGCATCTCTTGCCTTTTACGTCGCCGATAATATTCATTACTTCGACCTGGTTAGCCTTGGGACGACGTTTATCTACGATAGCCATCGGACAGTTGAGTTTCGCAGCGACGTTTCTCGCTCTCGAAACCGAACCTACGTCGGGAGATACTACGACGAAATCGTCGTCGACGTACTTCTGGAAATATTTATAAAGGATAGGTCCGCCGACGAGATGATCGACGGGGATATCGAAAAAGCCCTGAATCTGATTTGCGTGCAGGTCCATCGTAAGAACTCTGTCCGCGCCTGCGGAAGTGATTATATCCGCGACGAGTTTTGCGGTGATGGGATCTCTTGCCTTGGCTTTTCTGTCCTGACGAGCGTAACCGAAATACGGCATAACCGCCGTTATTCTTCCGGCGGAAGCCCTCCTGAGCGCGTCGATCATTATGAGAAGTTCCATGAGGTTCTCGTTGACCGGAGTGCAGGTGGACTGAATTATAAATACGTCCCTGCCTCTTACCGATTCTCCGAGATGTACGCTCGTTTCACCATCCGAAAAATGTCCGACTTCAACGTCGCTCAAAGGAATCTTCAATTCTTTTGCGATTGCCTCGGCAAGTTGTCTGTTGGAATTGCCTGCAAAAAGTTTTATCTCCGTGCTGTGTGTTATCATTGCTTCCTCCAAAATTAGCGCGCTGAGCGCGTTTCAAACTTAAGTTTTTTCTCGTGCAAGCCAAGAATACCCGTCACTTTCTATTATATATAATCATTCGATTTTTAGCAAGTAAAAACGTCGGCGGGCGAAAAATTATTTTATGTTAGGGATTCCATTCGTCATCACTAACTATTTTTGCGGTGATAAACCGATTTATGCGGCGTTAAACGCCGCTCGTAGTACGGCAAGTACAACTTCGGGCGTTTGCCTTGCCTAAACGAGCCGCGTTGCGGTCGGTTTCTCATCCGCAAAAATGCTTCGCACCGAAAAGAGCGCATTTTTTGATGATTTTTTGCGAGCGTGAGGGTTGCTGTACTTGACGTACTGCGCCCGAACGGTCGCGGGAAATGGCGAAAAAGACGCCTTTTCGGTAATTAGTGATAACGAATGGAATCCCTATGCTTTATTTTGTTTTGCGGCGAGTTCGAGGAATTTTTTGTCGGACTGAATCGCGTGAGTGACAAACTTTCCGTCGCGGAACAACGCGTAAGTCGTAACCGGCGCGGGAACGTTCCGGGCGGATTCTTTGTCGGTTATATGAATCGTTCTGAACGGAATTCCGTGTTCTTTCGCAACTTTGCTCACCCTCGGAACCCAGTAGCATGTGAACGGGCATTGATCTGTGTAATACAAAACGAATCCGCTCTCGTCTGTTTTCGGGTGCTTCGCGCAAGGCTTGAACTTCGGCGGCTCTGCGTTTTCGCGAAGGGGCAAATACATAAGAGTTATTCCGCAATCCGAAACGTCGGCTGTTTTAAAACCTTTGTAAGCAAGGAATTTCGGGTCGGCAAGGAATTCTCTCTTTTTTCCCTCGGAGCAAAGAATACAAATACCTTTTTTGTTCTGTGTTTCGGCGTCGCGGATACATTCCGCCAGAAGGTCGTTGGAGTAGCCGTTACCCTTCATCGAACCGGCAATCCACAAACAGTTTATATAGAGATATCCGTCCGCATCGATCGGAATCCACGCGTTTTCCGCGGGGATATATTCGATAAAGCATTTCCCTCTTTCTTGTCTGGCATAAAACACAAGCCCGTCGTCGAACCCGCGTTTCATCCATTCCTTTTTGTCGATGCTTTGTTTCCCGGACATCGCGCAGCAAATGTGTTCTTTTTCGATATTCTCTTTTGTTATTCTGATGTAATTCATTTTCACGGATCTGCGATTTTACGGGTTGCTGATTTTACGAATTTTTGACGTGAACGTCGAGTTGGTTAAACGGAATTTCTATTCCGTTTGCGTCGAACGCTTTTTTAACCGCTTCGAGAACGTTGAAATAAACCGTCCAGTAGTCCGCCGTTTTGCACCAGAACTTCGCTGCGATTACGATCGCGCTGTCCCCGTGAGCGGACATTCTCACCATTCCCGCAGGGAGTTTGAGAACAAGCGGCTCGTTATCGGCAATCTCCTTGATGAGTTCGCAAGCCTTGTCGAAATCGGCGTTGTAGGCAATCGAAAAATCGAAATCCACCCTGCGCAGTCCGTTTTCGGTGTAGTTGACTATCTCGCTCGTGGAGAGTTTACCGTTCGGCAGATAAACTTTCTTGCCGTCCGGGGTTATAATCTTCGTATTACAGATGAAAATATCTTCAACCGTACCCGAATACCCGCACGTTTCGATGTAGTCGTCCACTTTGAAAGGTCTTGTTATGAGAAGAAGCACGCCGCCGGCAAAGTTCGAGAGCGCGCCGTTCACGGCAAGCCCGATACCGACGCCGAGCGAAGCGATGAGCGCGCTTATTCCGCTCGTATCGAAGCCGAGATAACCGACTATCGCGACGACGACAAGCACTTTCAGAACGATACGCGTTATATGCGAAAGCGCTCTGTAAAGCGTTTTGTCCACTTTTCCGTGCGACTCCAGATTTCTGCTTTTTCTTGCGATTGCTTTGGAAATCTTATTGATAATATAAAACGAAACCAAAAGTATTACTATCGAAATAAGAACTCTGATTCCCGTTGTCATGAGCCAGTTTTTTACGCTCAGCCAGAATTGCTCCCAGGTCATTTTTTCTCCTTTTATATGTAAAAGTTTGTCTATAAGCCGATTAATTGCAATTTTTATAATTAATCGGGCGGTTTTTTATTAGTCGGGCAGTTTCCAGTCGATGGGCGTTTCGCCTATCGATTTCAGATATTCGTTGGTGCGCGAAAACGGTTTGCTGCCGAAAAATCCGTTGTAACACGATAACGGGCTCGGGTGCGCGCTTTCGACGATAAAGTGTTTGCTTTGATCGATAAGCGTCTTTTTTGCGCGCGCGTTTCCGCCCCAGAGGATAAACACGACGGGTTTTTCCCTTGCGGAAACCTTCCGTATAACTTCGTCGGTGAAAGCCGTCCAGCCGCATTTGGAGTGTGAGTTCGCCGCGCCTCTTCTCACCGTGAGCGTTGTGTTAAGGAGCAGAACGCCCTGTTTGCCCCAGGCGGTGAGATCGCCCTTTTTCGAGGGTGAAATCCCAAGGTCGGAATAGAGTTCTTTATAGATGTTCACCAAAGACGGCGGCAACGCCGTTCCTTCCTTAACGGAAAAGCAAAGCCCGTGCGCCTGTCCCGGTTCGTGATAGGGGTCTTGCCCCAGAATTACCGCTTTAATCGACTTATAGGGCGTTATTTTAAACGCGTTGAATATGTCGTACATCGACGGATAAACGGTGTGGGCGGAATATTCTTCTTTCAGAAATTCCCTTATCGCAGCGTAATTTTCGCTTTCGAAAAGGTCTTTCAGAACGTCATCCCAGTCGTTGCCTATTTTAACCATTTTCTTCGTCCTCTCCGAGATTGATTTTTCTGTTCGGAATATAAATCGGTCTGTTTTTCACGTCTTCATAAAGGTACGCGAGATAAATGTCGGTTATTCCGTTCGAAATGAGAACGACCGAACCGGTCAGAGCGATTGCGGGGAACAACCACGCCGTGAGCGGCAGAGCGTTTCCCGTCGCCGCGAGAACGATGAACGCGATAAACGCGATAACGGACAAAACCGCGCCGAAAACCCCGACCTTTCCCGAGAGTTTAAGAACTTTCGGACTGTAAGGAATGGTGCTTTGCTCGGCAAAACGAATCATTTTTTTGAGCGTGAATTTCGTTTCGCCCGCCGTTCTTTCGTTTCTGTCGAATTCCACCGAGGTTTGTTTGAAGCCCACCCAGGCGACCTCCGTCCTCAGCGAGCGGCTTCTTTCGGGCAGAGCGATTATCGCGTCGATAACCTTTCTGCCGTAAAGTTTGAATTCGCCCACGTTTTTAGGAATGTCGAGGTCGGAAAGTTTGCGGGTTAAATTTATCCACATCGCGGACGACGCTTTTTTGAAGAGAGATTCCTTTTTGCGTACTCTTCTCACGCCGTGAACCACGTCGTAACCTTCGCGCCATTTCGCGATCATTTCGGGGAAGATTTCCGGCGGGTCCTGCAGATCGGCGTCGATGAGTATCGCCGCGTCGCCCGAGCAGTTTTCGAGTCCGCAGAAAAACGCCGCCTGTTGTCCGAAGTTTCTCGAAAAACTCACGCATTTGAGCCTCTTGTCCTTTTTGCAGTGTTCGGAAATGATTTCCAGACTTTTGTCGCGGCTGCCGTCGTCCACGGCGATTATTTCAAAAGGCAAGCCGATTTTTTCCATTATCGGCACAACCCTTTCGTAAAATGCCGGCAGACATTCTTCTTCGTTAAAAACGGGCGTAATGACGCTTATTACCGGTTTTTCCATAATTTTTATTCCCTCCGTCATTCGCCGCGCTTTATTTGTCAGCCGAAAATCCGATGTAAAACCGAGTTCCGATTGAACGGAGCGAAGAACGATTACGTTGTTATTTTACCATTTTTACCGACAAAAGTAAACAATTATTATTATTTTTTGCAATAACGGAATTATATTTTGACAATTTCCATTGAATATTATATAATAAGAATAAGATTATATAAGGCGGCGGCGTTGTCGCGGGCGTTTTATATAACGGCACGGGAGAGATTTATGGATTACAAAGTCAAATACGAAAACTGGATATCGAGCGAATACCTTTGTTCCGAAGGCGTCGCCGAACTGAAAAAAATCAGCGAAGACGACGAAGCGATAAAAGACGCTTTCGGCGCGGAATTGGAATTCGGAACGGCGGGCATGCGCGGAATAATCGGCTACGGCACGAACAGAATGAACGTTTACACCGTCCGCAGAGCGACTAAAGGTCTTGCCGACTTCATCAAGTCCAAGGGCAAGGCTGCCATGCAGAGGGGCGTTGCCATTTCTTACGATACCCGCAATAAATCCGAACTGTTCGCAAGAGCGGCGGCGGGCGTATTATTATATAATGATATAAAGGTTTACGTTTATCCCGAACCGAGACCCGTTCCGATGCTTTCCTACGCGGTGAGAAGCCTGAACGCTTTCGCGGGTATAATGATAACCGCGAGCCACAACCCGAAGGAGTATAACGGTTACAAAGTTTACGGCGAGGACGGAGCGCAGATGTCGCCCGAAGATACTGACGAGGTGGTGAAATACATTTCGGCGATAAACGATTACCTTTCCGTAAAAGAAACGTCGATAGAGTCGATAAAAGCCAAAAACAATCCGCCGCTTCTCACGGTTATAAGCAAATCGTTCCAGAACAGGTATTACGAAGAACTCGTCCGTCTTTCGCTTTCGAGAAAAGCGGTAAGAAAGGTGAGAAAACAAATCAGAATCGTTTACACGCCCGTTCACGGCAGCGGCTTTGTCCCGGTTATGACCATTCTCAAAAAAATCGGCATAAAACCGGCGGTCGTCGAAGAGCAAGCCGTTCCCGATATCAACTTTTCCACCGTGCAGGTGCCGAACCCCGAGTTTAAAGAAACTCTTTCCATGGGCATTGCGCTTGCGGATAAGATTCACGCGGACGTCGTTTTCGGCACCGATCCCGATTGCGACAGGCTCGGCGTTGCGATAAGAAACGACAAAGGCGAATTCGAGGCGCTCACCGGCAACCAGACGGGTATTCTTCTTCTCGATTATATTCTTCAAAGGCTGAAAGCGGAGAACAAACTCCCCGCTAACGGCGTGGTGGTAAAGAGTTTCGTTTCCACGGGAATGGCTAAACTCATCTGCAACAATTACGGCGTCGAACTCGTCGAAACGCCCGTCGGATTCAAATTCATCGGCGAAAAGATTAAAGAATACGAGCAGACGGGCGAAAAAGAATTTATTTTCGGCTTCGAGGAAAGTTGCGGCTATCTTCGCGGCACTCACGCGAGAGATAAGGACGCCGTCGTGGCGAGCATGCTCTTCGCCGAAATGACTTGTTATTACAAATTTATCGGCAAGGGCGTTTATCAGCGGCTTTGCGAAATTTACGAACAGTACGGCTACGTTCTCGACGAAACGGACAGCATAAAGTATTCCGGTCTTAACGCGATGAGCGAGATGAACGCCGCCGTGGAAAGAATGCGCGAGAAGAAGATTACGAGCATAGGCATCCACACCGTGAGCGGAATCCGCGATTATCTTTCCGGCGTAAGAACTTCCGCCGACGGTGAAACCGCGCTCGATATCAAGGGCGTGAACTGCGTTTATTACGAACTGCTCAGCGGCGGATTTATCTGCCTGCGTCCGAGCGGCACCGAACCTAAACTCAAAATTTATTATTCGATAAAGAGCAAGGACAAGGCTTACGCGGAAAAACAACTCGCAGAGATAAAGTCCGATTTTACAAAACTTCTGAGCGAATGATTTAATAATTCAGGTCTTATTTCAAAACCCGTCGCGAAATTTTCGCCGGCGGGTTTTAGTCTGCCGTTTTTTTTGGTCGTCTGCGGGTTTTAATCTGCTGTTTTTCCCGAAGTCGCATTTTTCGGGGCCGTAACTTTCAACCTGAAAAATAATTTTAAATTTTTTTAAAAAAAAGTTTTAAAATTTGCTTGACATATCTTGATGGCTATGTTATTATGTATAGGCTCACATTGAGAAGCACGTCGTGTTTCTCCCCGTGAACTTTCAAAGGGCGCGGTTGAGAGCAAAACGTTCGCGGAAAGCGAATGAGAAGAAGATTGACAACTGCATAGAATGTTAATAATCAAGAGAGATTAGTAACG
>URKE01000025.1 GCA_900548285.1 uncultured Eubacteriales bacterium
AAGCGAGTTTAACGCGGATTTTGCAAATTTTGCGCCGTTAAAACTTATGTGGTTCAAATCTCTCTCGGCTAAGGGGAAAAATCGATTTAAAATCGGGTTGCGGCGATGCGGATATCTTCCGTTTTCAAAGTTCGACTAAAACAGGAAAATTTCGGGATAACCGTTTTTTTGCCCGGAATTCTTTTCGAATAAGGGATTTATAATCGTTTTTCAGGGGTAAAAAGGGCGTTGAAATGCTTTTGTCGTCAAGGCGGACTTTCTTTTTTTCGATCTGTTGTCTTAGAAAAACAAAGGTATATTATATTTTTGGTGTTTACAAACGGGATCGGCTATGGCATAATGAAAACGAAAAGGGAACGCGATCTTCGCGACGGAGAAATCGACGGGCGAAATCGCAACGGAATACGACAAAAACGCAAATAAAACAAATAAAACAGAAAAAGGGAGAACGAAAATGAACTTTTTGAAAAAGGCGATTGCCTGCGCGCTGAGCGTGTTTTGCGCCGCGCTTGTCGGGTGTGGCGGCGGAACGGTTTCCGGCAGCGAAACGCCCGCAGAATCGGGTTCTGCGCCGGAAATGCAGAAGGAAACGATGCCGGATTACCTCGAAACGGCGGGAAAAGAAAAATTCACCATAGGTATGTGGGTAGGAATCCCCGAATACAAAACGTATACGGACGAATCCGGAAGAGTTTTGAGAACCGAAGCGTGGACGGACGAAGAGTTCGACGCGCAGTATAAAATGATTGCCGACGCCGGGTTTACTCTGGCTTCTACGCCGAACGGCTTGTTCTCTTCGGAACACATCGTCAGATTGTGCGAGGCGGCGGAAAAATACGGACTCGGTCAACTCGTGTGGGATACGGAATTGAACAAGATTCTTTTCGATTCCACGCTGACTGATGAGGAAGCGACGGTGAAGATCAGAAGGGCGGTCGTCGATTATGCCGATTACGATAGTTTTTACGGAAACATGATCACGGACGAGCCGAACGCGAGCGAATTTCCTCGTCTTGCGGAAGCCGCGCGCAGATATAAGACGGCGTTGCCGGACAAAATGTTCTATCTTAACCTGTTTCCCGTTTACGCGACCAACTTGCAGACCGGTTGCGACGATTATGAAGAATATCTCAGACAATACGAAACTCTGGAACTCGACTACGTTTGTTACGGCAATTATCCTCTGAAAAAAGGTCCGGGCAATACCACCGTTTTAAAGGACGATTTCCTGTATAATATGCAACTTTGCAACAACATGAAGTCGAAACCGAAAACGTGGAGTTTTTTGCAGGCAATGGGTTTCGGCTCGATGAAAGAACCTGACTGCGAGGCAGATCTGCGCCTGCAACTGAACTGCGCTCTTGCTTACGGGCAGAAGGCGATACAGTGGTTCTGTTATTTTTCGCCCGGATACGGCGGATCGGAAAATTTCACGCCGGCGATTATCGCTCTGGACGGAACGCCGACCGTGAAATATGATTACGTGAAAACGGTTAACAACGAAATCGCCGCCTGGGGAGACGTTTATATGCGGTTTTCTCTGCAAAAAACGATGAACTTTATCGGCTCGGACAACGCGAAGGGAAGCAACGCCGCTTTTAACTATTACAAAACGGATAATTCCCATGCGAGGATAAGGAGTTTTTCGTGTCGGAAAGACGCGATCGCCGGCGCGTTCAAAGACGAGGAAGGAAGAGACGGGTTTATGGTTGTGAATTACGACGCGCCGTCGTCCGAGGAAACGAATCGGATCGAGATATCGTTTAATAACTGCACGAAGGCGATCGTGATCGGTCGGGACGGAAAGAAAACCGTGACCGAACCTCAGAACGGCAAACTGACGCTGGATCTGAAAGCAAGCGAAGGGGCGTTTGTCATCCCCCTTTATCTTTAAAATAAAAACACGGAGGAATCGGCATGAGAAAAATTTTATCGGCGGTTTTATGTCTTGCGATAGCCGCAGGACTTACGGCGGGGTTCACGGCTTGCGGCAACAATCGGACGGACGTCGCAGGCGGCGTCGTGGTGGTGAACAACGGCGACAGAATCTACGCGGAAGGCGCGGATCCTTCTTCTTTGAGCGTGATAGATATCGGTTTCACGGAAGCGGGATTCGGCAGAGAATGGCTTGTTGAAACGGCGAAGAGTTTCGTGCTGGAAAACAAGGAATACGAGATCGACCTCGAGGGCGATCCGTCTCTCGCAAGTTCGCTTAAAACAAAACTCGAATCGGGCAAAAACCTGAGCGATTTGTATTTCCCGCTCAATTCCGCGTGGGAAAACTACGCTTCGCGCGGGTGGCTCGAGCCGCTTGACGACGTGTATTCCGAAAAAGTCGACGGGGAAAACGGAAAGACGATCGAAGAAAAAACGGACGCAAATTATAAAGACTACGCCCGTTATAAAACAAACGAAGGCTCGCATTATTACATCCTGCCCTGGAACGACACCGTTACCGGCATCGTTTACAACGTGAAGATGTTCGGGCAGTACGGTTGGGAGATTCCGGAAACCACGGACGAATTGGAAGAACTTTGCAAAAAGATTCTTGCCGACACGAACGGAAAGGTGAAGCCCTTCGCATACCCGGGGAAGATAGGCGGTTATTTCGATTATATCGGCATGACCTGGTGGATGCAGGCGAGCGGCGTGGACGGGGTGAAGAAATTTTTTGAATTCGGCTCGCCCGAAATTTACAATGCGACCGAACAGCCCGCCATCGGCAAAAAACAGGCGCTTGAAGAGTTTTTGCGGTTTTACGCTCCCGAAAAGGGATATTGTATTCCGGGAAGCATGGGTAAAGACCACACTTCCTCGCAAATGGACTTTATCGGCGGCGCCGCGGCGATGATTCTTAACGCGAACTGGCTCGAGTGCGAGATGAAAACGAACATGTCGGAAGATTTCACGATGGGCATGATGAGCGTGCCTTATATTTCCACGGCAAAAAAGGACGAAAACGGCAATTACGTTAAGGTGAATTACACCGCGCCGCCGGATTATATTTTCATTCCGAAGGGCGCGGCGAACAAGAGCGGAGCGAAAAAATTTCTCGCGTATATGCAGAGAGACGATATGCTTGCCCTTTACACGAAGATTACGGGCAGTCCTCGTCCGTTCGGATACGATCTGACTGCGATAGAAGGTCTCAGCAAATTCAACGACGACGTTCTGAAAATCCGTTCGGAAAGCGCGACTTTCTTCGATTATTCGAGGGCGGGCGTGTATATGTACGGCTACGCGCAGAAATACATAGGCGGGCAACCTTATTCGGCGTTGATCCGCGGCGAAACGACTCCTTTACGGTTCTGTAACGTGGAATACGTCGAAGCGGACAACAATTGGGACGACTGGGTTGCGAAGTCGAATCTGTGAGGCGGCGATGACAAACGATATTGCAAAAGAAAAGCGCAGGCTCGCGTGGAAACGCAGGCTGTTTATCGCCTCGTTCATCACCGTTCCGCTGCTGCACTTTCTCATATTCACGTTTTACGTCAACGTGGATACGTTCGCGCTGTCCTTTCAGAAATTCAGCAATTCGGAGGGGAAATACGTATTCGTTAAATTTCTTAATTACGAGGAGTTTTTCAAATCGTTTTCGTCGCCCGGGAGCGTTATGGGCAAAGCGATCGTCAATTCGGTGTTGTTTTTCGTGGTGAACGATTTCGTTATCCTGCCGCTTGCGTTTGTTTCGGCGTTCTTCATGTATAAGAAAATGCCGCTTGCGGGTATGTTCCGCGTTCTGTTCTTTCTGCCGTCGATTATATCTACGGTCGTTCTCACGATGTTGTTTTCCTTTATGTTCGACAGCCGTATCGGCATCGTCGATCCCTTTTTGAGGCTGATCGGGCTGGAAAGGGTTATTCCCATACTCGGCTGGTTCGGCGACGTGAAAACGGCGATGCCTACCGTTCTGATTTATTGCGTGTGGGCGGGCGTAGGTTCGAACGTTATTCTGATTTCGGGCGCTATGAGCCGGATTCCGACGGAAATGATCGAAGCGGGCAGGCTCGACGGACTTGGGATTTTCCGCGAAATGTTCGTGATCACTCTTCCGCTCACCGGGTCGCTCATGGCAACCCTTATGATGATGGGCGTTCCCGTAATTTTCACCCTGTTTCTGCAGCCGATGCTTCTTACGAACGGCGGACCGGACGGGGCGACTTATACAATCGGACTTTATATCGTGAACGCGATCAGAACGGAGGGAAGCCTTACCACGGGCGCGACGATCGGCGTGATATGCGCCGCCGTCGGAACACCGATTGTGGTGTTGCTCAGAAAACTGGTGGAAAAGGTTTTCCCCGCATACGAATATTGAGTCCGCCGACGATTGCGGTGTCGGCATACGACGGAAAGCGGCGGGATCGCCCTGCCGCCGGATAAAACAAGCGGAGAAAATCCGCATATAAAAAATAGCATATAAAAAACAACCGAAAGCCGGACGCAGACGAATGGCTTTCGGGTAAAATATCGGGAGGAAAATTTTATGAAGAAACTTTTATCGAAACTTGCCGTTTGCCTGATAGCAACGGCGCTCGTCCTTTCGCCGCTTGTCGGCGCAAGGCAGGCGAAGAAGGCCGACGCGGTGACGAAACGCACCGCCGTGGTTACGAGCCTTCTTACGAACAAAGGCAAAATCAACGCCGCCGACTGGGCGGTTGTGGGGGATAAGAACAACATCGACGTCTCGAACAACGGCAAGGTGTTCAAAGTAACGAACGCGACGTGGCCGGGATATCGTATTTTCCCCTATGTCACCGTTCCCGCAAACACCGGATATTTCGTGGAGATGGACGTTCTGAAAACGAACCCCGCGACAACGAAACTCAATCTTTCCGGTTACGTTACTAACTTCGGAAACGGCGCGGCGAGCAACATTTATCTTTCGTCGATCGGAATAGACGTCGGCGCGGGTACGAACTACGGCTCGAACGGCGACGGAAAAGCGGTGTGGAACGCCGTGAATACCACGCTCGAAGCGGGTTATCGCTATCGTTTCTGGTTCCGCATCAATCCGGAAGATTCTTCGCGCGGGGATTTAATCATCTATAAAAAATCGTTGGCGGACGAAAACGCCGATTACGCGGAGGGGTGCGTTCTCTACAAACTTTGCACCTTGACCGAGGAGGCTCATTACGCGCACGTTTATTTCGAAGGCGATATCGTGATCGATAATTTCGCCTTCAGAAAAGAAGACGGAACGGCGATTTTCGAAAGCGATTTTTCGGACGCGAACGTGTTCGATACCACGGGCGTTCCGCAGGACGGAAAACTGTATAAAAACGGCGGAAACATAGTGAACGATTCTTATCTCAGACTTTCCACGGCGGATAAACTCGTTTCCGCGTTGAAAGTGACGGCGGGCGAAGGACTTGAAAACGTAATGGATCTCGAAACGCAGATCAAGGTTACTTCCACGGCGGGGAAAGCCGGAATCGTCCTCGGAATGAAAGACGAAAACGTGTCTTTCGGCGATGAGTCGGCGGCTACGCTCGCGTTTGAAAACACAGCAAACAACGATAACTCCGTAACGACGAAAATGAGCTTGATTTCCGGCGGAAAGACGAGCGAATCGACCGATCTCGGCGTGATGAGCGACGATATGCATTCGTTAAAACTCATAGGAAAAGCGGACGGCAGACTGATTGTTTATAAAGACGGCAAGGAAGTCGCGACCTATTCGGGCGTCGGTTTCGAAGGGTACGCAGGCATAATGACCGACGGAACGGCGGGCGCGGAAATCTCTTTCAGCCCCGAGTTTACGATTAACGCTTATAAAAAAGAAATCGGCACCGGAAAAGATCTCGAAAACAACTTCAACACGGGGTATATCAATCCCGAATACTATGAAAACGATACTCACAACGCCGTATCTCTCGGCAACAACGCTCACGGAATAGTCGCGAAAGACGGTATTTTAAAATTCGACGGAACGAGCGACGGTACGCATTTTGCGATAAACGGCGTTTATGCCGATTTCATCCTTCAGTTCGACTGGATTAACTACGCGTGGGCAGATCGCCCGACGGACGGCAACGGGAACGTAAGTTTTACCGCGAAACCCGCAAGCGGAGTCGGTACGGAACTTTATTCTCCTCTCGGCGTTTCATTCGGCAAAAAAGAGCCGACGGCTGGCTGGAACGACACGAAACTGCTTAGGTTGTTCGATACGTATAACCTCATACAGTTTATCAATTCGGACGAAACGGGGCTTGCGTACAACGAAACGATGGGAACGGGACTTGCCGCCGATCAGGTGACGCAAATCCGCGACGGAAAGATTAATTTCTACGAAGAAACCGTCAACGTCAAGATCGTCGCGAACGACGGCTTGCTCGAAGTTTACGGCGTCGTGATGAAAAACGGCGCGCCCGACGGCGAACACAAACTGCTTGCAAGTTTCGGATACGAAAATTGTACGGGATATATCTCCCTTTCCACGTCCGAAGCGGGCTATTTCGGAATCGACAATCTCAGAGTTACAAAGACGGACGGCTGGACGGCAGAACAGTACGCTTCTTACGAAAACTTCAAAACGATTGCCGACGAAAAGAAACCGGAAACGCTTGTCGCCCCCGTTCTTTCCCGTTCGGATAAAAAAGTAACCTGGGAAAGCGTCGCCGGAGCAACCGGATATATCGTTACGGTGAACGGCGTTGCCGGCGAGAAAATCGAAGGTACGGAATATATCCTTTCCGCGACCGAAGCGGGCGAGTACACGATCACGGTGAAAGCCGTGGGCGACGGAAAGGCTTATTTCGACAGTGAAGAAAGCGCGCCTGTCACGATCGAAATCGCGAACGAAGGAAGCGTAAACAAACCGGAAAGCGGTTCTTCGGGAGAGGAATCGGGCAAAGAATCGGGCGGATGCTTCGGTAGTTTCGGCGCTCCCGGCTTACTCGCGCTGGCGGCTTTTGCATCCGGGCTGATCGTAACAAAAAAGAAAGCGAAATAACTGACGCAAACTCCGCGGTTGCCGCAGGGAAGAGAAAACTTCTCTGCGGCGGGCGGCGGAAGAGGAGAAGAGCAGATTGAAGAACTCATATAAAATCAAAAAATTCACCTCGGGGGAAAAGGTGGCGATATGGATCATATTCGCCGTGTTTTCACTGTACGCGGTCACGTTGGTGTTTCCGTTTGTGTGGTGTTTTTACAATTCATTCAAGACAAATCCTGAGTTTTTCGGGGATATCTGGTCCATGCCGGAAATATGGCTGTTTTCAAATTGGAGCGATGCGATTCACCTGTCGGTAAGCGGCGTAAATATCATCGGTATGTTTGGCAATAGCGCGATTATCACCTTAGTTAACACGGTTATCAGCATATTTGTTTCCGCAATGACGGCTTACATAATTGCAAAATATAAGTTCCTCGGCAGTTCTGCGTTTTACGTAACCGCGCTCGTGCTTATGATGATTCCGTCCGTCGGCTCAATGGCGGCAACGTATAAAATGTACAACGATATCGGATTGTACGATACTTATATCGGTATTTTTATCGGCGCGTTCGGCGGGTTCGGATCGAGTTTCATTCTCCTGTACGGTTTCTTCAAAAATCTCGATTGGAGTTATGCGGAAGCCGCTTTTATCGACGGCGCGGGAGATTACGTCGTGTTTTTTAAAATTATGCTCCCCATGGCGATTCCGGGGCTTGTTTCGGTCGCTATATTATCCGCGATCGGCGTGTGGAACGATTATTTCACGATATATATGTTCGCGCCGTCAAAAGTGACGATCGCCGTCGGATTGCAAGGGCTGATCTCGCGGATGCAATTCAAGGCGAATTACCCCTTGTTGTTTGCGGTGATGATCATGTCGATCATTCCCGTCATCACGGTGTTTTCAATCTTTCAGAAAACGATAATGCAGAACACGACGATCGGAGGCGTCAAAGGTTAATGAATCCATTCAATCAGAAGATGTCGGAAAAACTCGGCGGGTTTCCGATCGGCGTGTGGGTACCTTATTACCGGAGCGATTTTTCGGTCGATTACCTTAAGGAGATTCGTTCTTGCGGCGTGAATTTCGTACCGAGTATTTCCAGCGGAGAGGAAGAGAGAAAAGCGATTGCCGCGGCGGGGCTGAAAGTTCTCCTGAACGACGACCGCGTTACGTATTGCAACGTTACGGGAATCGGCAGGCTGAAAGAATGGCTTTCCGAATATACGCAGGACGAAAACGTGATCGGGATTTTCGTATGGGACGAACCCTCTCCCGCAATGATGAGGATCTGCGGAGCGATCAACGAAACGGTGCAGTCGATCTGCCCGGAAACTTTCGGGTTTATCAACCTTCATCCCGAATATTCCGACCGGGAAAAGCAGAGAGACGGCAAAACGTATGAAGAATACCTCGATTTTTTCGTTAAAACCTGCGCGCCGAAAGTGATCTGTTACGACAATTATCCTTTTTATAAAGACGGATTCCATGCCGATTCTTTCTTTTCAAATCTTTCCGATATCGCCGCCTGCGCCCGAAAAAACGGACTTCCTTTCTGGGCGTTTATTCAGAGCGCGTCTTTCGGCGAAAACATAAAACCTTCTGCCGCGCAGATGCGTTTTCAGGTGTTTGCGACGCTTGCCTACGGCGGGCAGGGAATTTTGTATTTCACCTATAGAGAGGTCGTTCACGAAAACGGTTTCGGCGCGGGACTTCTCGATCGCGAAGGAAAGAAAACCGATCTGTACTTCTGCGCGAAGGAAATCAATGCCGACGTTTCGAAAATGGGCAATCTTCTTCTTTCGCTGAAACATACGGGGGTTGCCGGAACGGGAAAATATCGTCGGTTTTCAACGGCGGAATCGCCTTGCGAGGGAAAGGATCTTTTCATCGGATTGTTTTCCGGGGAAAACGGCGATTACGCTTTGGCGGTGAACGGGGATTTCGAGAATGAAACCGTGATAACGCGCGGCGGAAAAAAATATATGCTCGCCGCGGGCGGCGGAACGCTGATAAAACTTTGATCCTTTTTTTGATTTTTCGGTTGTGACGGAAGAAATTGTGTGTTAGAATGGTTGTAACGGATGATTTTCGTTTTGTCCGTTAATTGTCTGCGCGGGCGCGCGGTTTATGCCGGGCGGACAACGGTTTGTATTATTCCCGACCGGAATAAATAATACGAACCTTGTCAAAACGCAGAAAAGGAGAAAATCGTTATGAAATTCGTTAAAATTTCCGCAAAGTCCCTGCCGAGGGTGATGTATGCTCACGAGTGCGTGATCAGCGATATCAAGTGTAAAGCGCGAATCAACAACTACCACGAATTGACGTTTGTGGAAGAGGGCAGAATGCGCGTGCGATGCGACGAACTCGGGCTTGACGAGGTTATCGGCGACGGCGGTTTTTTCTTCGCTCCCGCCGATATTGCTTACGAAACGTCTATCGAAGGACGTTTCCACCACAGTTGCATGGCTTTTTTCGACGACGATACCTTTTCGGTCTGCAACGAAAACGAAGTGGTATACCGCAAAAGCGACAACAGGGTGTTTATAGCCCTGGAGGATATGTATATTCCCGTAGTCGGGAAAACATCGGGGTTCAGGACAAAAGCCGTTCTCACGCGCATCATCGAAGGCGTGAACGGCGGAAACGAGGAGTACGCCAACCTGAAATGCTCGTGCCTTGCTTTGGAACTTCTGCTGTCCGTTGCGAAAAAGGAAGGGACGGAAACCGAACTTCCGAGCGACGGATATTATGCGGACAAAGTCAATAAATACATCGCGCAGAATTATAACGATCCCGACATCTGCATGAATGTGATTGCGGAAAACGTAGGGCTTCATCCGAACTATATGAGTTCTCTTTACAAAAAGGTTACGGGCGAAAGCGTGATGTCGGTCGTGCGGAGCATGAGGATTTCTCAGGCAAAAAATCTTCTGCGACTCAACAAATATCTCGTGAAGGACGTTGCGCGGATGGTCGGATTTTCCGATTGCAATTATTTCTCCGTCCTTTTTCATAAAGTCGTCGGCGTGAGAGCCGAGGAGTATTATAAAACGTAAAACCCGGAAACAAAACGCTTATGCCGGCTATGGTTCGTTTTAATCCTGTCCGGCGTGGATACCGATAAAGAAAACTCTGCGCGCCGATTCGCGAAAACGAGAGAACGAGAGAATGGCGCGTGAATAGTATATAAAAGCGTAAAGTCGGTCTATAAGTCGATAAACAGCGATAAAGTTCTACGCGCGCTTCGGCGGACGGCAAAAAAGCGAGCGGGGCGGCGAATTAAAAAATTCGCCGCCCCGCCTTGTTTTTGAAAAACTTGTCATTCAAATATAAAATTTTCGATTAATCGACTTATAGCCGCTTATTTAAGGTATTTCAATAGCGTATTATAGCCGTTTTCGTCAAGATTTTCGACAATGAAAGCCTTGTCCTTGACGGCTTGCTCCGCGGCTTTTTCGCCAAGACCGACGTAATACTTGTAGAGCGCCCTGAACTTATTGCCGTAATAAGCCGCGTATTCTTTGGTGAGTTTTTCGTCGTACTTAACGCCGTTCGCCTCGCTCGCCTTTATCTGCGCGTCGTATTTTTCTTTCTGAGCGCGGTTATATTCGTCGACTTTTGCTTTTTCGGCGTCGCGTTTTTCGGTGACCTTTTCGATTTCGGCTTTTATTTTCTCGGCGGTTTCGGCGTCGAGATTTTTTATTTTGCGGTACAATTCGTCGTTAGCGTCGTCGATGTTCTGCCTTAACGTTCTTTTTTTGTCCTCGGCGGATTCGTTTACGCTTGTTTTTCCCGCGTCG
Organism: uncultured Eubacteriales bacterium; assembly: GCA_900548285.1. Taxonomy (GTDB): domain Bacteria; phylum Bacillota; class Clostridia; order Christensenellales; family Borkfalkiaceae; genus UBA10281. Next base: position 10,748 of record URKE01000025.1, read on the forward strand.
AGCGCGTTTTTAAGCGCTTCTGCTTCGCCGCCGAAGACAGAGGATCTTCCCATTCCTCTTTTCACCATCGAGTTTTTGACGGTTTCATATTCGTCGGCGTAATCCGAATCGAGTTTTGCGAGCTTGTCTTTTTTATCGGTTTCGGCTTTGGTTATCTCGTCGGCGAGTTTTCTCACGGAAACGTTGTTCTTTGCCGTAAGATTCTCTTTTTCGCGGCTTAGAGCGGGTTCGTATTTATCCGTCGCCTCTTTTTTTATTTCTTCGTCGGTTTTTCCGTTGAAGTCTTTCGGCTCGTAATCTTTTATCGTCACGCCGCCGAAAGTGTGTTCTTTGTTGTTTTCGTAATCTTTTTTCAGATTGTCCAACTCGTTCTGAAGTTCGGTTTTCTTGTCCGCAGCGCTTAAAACGGTCGCCGAATTATCGCCGGCGGGTTCTTTGCCGAACACCTTTTTCAAAGCGCGGGTTACCGTTTTTTCAAAGTTTTTGTATTGAGTTTCTTTGTCCTCGTCCGCAATTCCCGCGGCGCTGAGAAAATCGCGCAGTTTAACAGATTTTTTCATTTTTTGTCCTCCGATGAAATTATTGTTGTGATTTTTGTATCACGACGGGTTTTCCGTTCTCAAGTCCCGCCGCGATTGTTTCGGATTCCGCGACGGGCGAGCGATCGTAAACGACGTTACCGGGCAGAAGTCTGATTCCGGATCTTGTCGCAATGCAGGTTTTCGCGTCGTCTTTGTCGCCGTTTCTGAGCAATAAGACGTTCCTGTCGGTATATCTGAGTTCCGGCGCGACGGCTTTTCCGAGAATCGTTATCGTACTCGATATCACGCCCGAAACGGTTTTTCGCGCCAGAAAATTCCCGTGAACGTCTTTCGTTATAAGGTCGCCCCCGCCTTTGCAGAACGAAGCGTAAGCCTCGCTTATATGCGACGTTTTTGAAACCGCGACGCCTAATTTACCGCTTGTCAGCGAAGCCATGCTCATATAATTGTTTTTTATAAAGTAAAACCTGAATTTCACGTTGTTCATCAGCACACCGCAACTATAATCGAGTGTGTCGTCCAGCAACGTCGTTTCGCCTGTCGTCGGGCATACTTTGAAAATAAACCGCGTGCCGGAAAACCTTTTGCCCGAAACGTAAATCAAAGATTCCTTCGACGAGTAAGTCGCGCTGTTTGCAATCAGTCCGCAGAGATGAAACTTCGCGTCGAATTGTCCGTCGGCGTATTTGTAAACGCTCAGAGCGTCGCCCCGGGAAACGGCGAAAAAGTCGCTCCCGAGATAGTATATTCTTTCCGGTTTTTTTATTTTTTTAACGTATCCCGTAACGGTGAGAGTGACGGTCATATTCGACGTCGCTCCGCCGACGACCGCGTAAACGACGTTTTCGCCGTTCTTTGTTTTAACGTCGCAGGTAAGCGGAAAAGCGCCGTCCCCTTTTTCGCATATTCTGATTCCGTTGAGATATATTTCCGCGGTGACGGAATTTGTTCCGTCGGCGGTCGAGCCGTCCGTCGTCGAGCCGTTGCCGGATCCCGCAGCCCCGTCCGCGCCGCCGAAAGCGGCGGAAAAAGTGAACGTCGCTTTATCGCCGCACGCCTCGAATTTTATTCCTTTTTGCAGAACGTCGCCGTAGAGCAGACCGATCGTTTCCGTTTCGGATATGGTGGTCACCTCGTCGAGCGTCGCCTGCTTTTCGTCTGCGGAAATACGTTTTTCGTTTTCGGTGGCTTTGTTGTAGGCGATTCGTCCGTAACCCGTCCCGTTGGGGTTTGTTTTGCGGATATCCGCGTATTTTTCGGTTTCGTATTTCATGAATAATACTCCAGTTTAAGTTCGGGCGCGGCGATGCGGGCGTCAACGCTTTTCGCGTCGAACCTCAGTTTGAATTTAACGCCTTTAAGGTTCGGCTTCAGAACGATCGGCTTGTCGCTCCCTTCCGTAACGTAAGAGTGTTTCACTCCGTCCACCGTAAACGAAACCGTCGCTTTGCTCCTGGAATAAAACGTGAATTTCGTGAGGGTTTTGGGCGCGGGAACGCCGAAGTCGCTTTCGCCGTTTTCCCAGATCATTTTGAGCGGATTGCCGTAAAGGAGTTTATCCTCGGTGTTCAGCGCGCAAACTCTGTTTAAAACCGGCGAAGTTCCGTAAAGTTGATAATTTCCGTCGCAGTCGATTATCATAAAATCGCTCAGCGTCGCGCCGTTTATCAGCACGGCTTCGAGCGTTCTCGGATCGAGCCTGAGAACCTGAACGGTGTTCACGTTGTCGTAATAAACTTTGACGCGTATATAGGCGTAACCGTTGAAATACATTCCTTTAACGTAAACGTAGTCGGCGGCGAGCCTTTTTTCAAACCCGGCGGATATTTTCTGCGTGCTTACTCCGTCGAAGCGGTATAACCCGTTCGTCGCCATAAACAGAATACAGTCGCCGCAGACGATTACGGAATCGGCGAAAATTCTGCCCGAACTGATAAACAGGTTGGTTGCGGAAAATTGCCGCTGATCGGTGTACGCCGAAATTCTCGTTATTCCGAAACTCCTGAAAACGTAAAGATAATCGCCGAAACTCACCACTTTGATCAGGTCGCCGCCCGGGTCGTCCATTTCGATGAAGCCTGCTTCGGTGAGCGAAACGTTCCAGTTTGTCGGGTTGAAGTCGTCGGAAAACCAGAGCGTGTTTCTGTAACCGGGGGTTGTGACGAAAAGTCTTTCGAAGTGAATACACATCGAAGTGATTTCGGGCGCGTCGGGAACGATCGTGAGTTTCGTTCCGTCGAAAATACAGATTCCGCCTCCGCTTTTTGAAAATATCATCACGTTTCTGCCGTTGTAATTGTACGGAACTCCCACGGGGTCGGAATCAAAAGTCGTCGCGGTCAGTTTTGTGAACGTTCCTCCGCCGAAAGGGCAGACGTAGAGATATTTATCTTCGCAGTAAATCAGGACTTTGTGCGTGGGATTGTTTTTGATGTCGTAATTTTTGAAAAGGTAACATTTGCGAATCATTATGCCGGCGGGGCAAACGTATTCTTCGAGAACGTCGAACCCTTCCCCGGGGACGAGCGTGCCGTCCGTCGGGTCGAAGTTTTCCATCGTCCTCGGATAAACGAATCCGTCGGGCGCGGTGGCGAGAACGTCGTTGAAGCCCCTTATCGGGTCTATCTTAACGGTGAGTTCCCGCGGGGATTTTATTTTCGTTTTTCTCGCGGTCATTTCCACACCCTCGAAGTCGTTATTTTTCCCGCTCTTTTCTTCGGCTGAATTATCCCGGCGACAGCGTTTTTGAACTTGCTTTCCCAGTTTGCCGCTTCGGAATATCTCCCGCCGATCATGCAGTATTCCGCCGCGATTCCGTAGCAGAAAACGGTTTTGCCCAATGGCGTTTTTTCATATTCGAAATCGCCGTCCGCGGTTTTTTCGGACGGGATATAATCGTATATGACGGTGAGTTTCCCTGCGACTTTTTCCGTTTCGAGATAGCCCTCTCCCACGGAGAAGACGAGGGCGACTCCGCTTTGCGCGCGCACGCTTTTTATTCTGAGCGGCGTTTCGGAAAGGGTTGAAAAAAGCGTTTTGCCGGGCTGTATCGTTTCCTCTTTCGTTATAGGGTAGTATGCGGTCGCCACCTCGGCAAGAGTGTCGTTATAACACTTTAAAAACACGTCCGTTTTCGCTTTGTTTTCGCCCGAAAGTTCCTGCGTTGCGTCGGAAAGCGCGGCGTAAAGCGTTTCGTCGCCAAGGATTCTCGCGGTGTCTTTTATAATGTCTTTTATGGTCATTTTCGTCCTCCTTTTTAGCCGCAGGCGGTCGCTTTTAAAGCGACCGCCTGCGGCTCTTCCGATAAAATAATGATTGTCACAAATCGTCGTTTATCGGCTTATACGGCAACTTATGCCGTTTGATGAGTGATTTTCCGGCGGTTTTACGCTTCGGTTATGCCGGAGAGCATCGCCTGACCGCACGGTCTGGAGCAGATGAGTTCGGCGTATTTGACGAGCGTGGCGGTGTAAGTGGCTTTGCCCGCAACCTGTTTGATAACCTTTCCGTCGTCGCCCTCGAGCCACTGCCAGTCGCAAAGCTGATGAAGAGCAAAGTCGTCGGTGTTCAAAAGGTACATCGTTCCGCTCGGGCAGAATCTGTCCGAAACGATGGGAATACCGTTGTAAGTGAGGGCTTTGAAGCCGCCTTTGAGGTTTTCCACGTCGAGGTTTCTCTTGTATGTGGCGAGGTGCTTCATAAACGCTCTCTTAACGCCGGCGGAGCAGATGATGAAGTTGATTTTGCTGCCGGTGTTTTCGTCGACGTAGTCTATCGCTTCCTGGATCGCGGTTTCGCTTATGTCGCCGACGGAAGTTTTCATGTAGGGAACGAGCCATTTGTTGTTCGCTCTGTTCAGTCCGTAAATGTTGCCCGTGGAGGCGAAAATCGCTTTAAGACCGGTGAGTTCCTGCTTGTAAGAACCCTGAACGGTTACGAGCGAGTTTGCGGGAACGGTGGTGGAAGTTACGCCCGCGCCGTCGATGGTGAAGGTGTTGTTTGCTTTGTCCACGTCCTTAACTCTTCTCGTGCCGACGGTGAGTTTCGCGCCGTCCGCGCTGTAGAAGTCGATCATCATGCCGGGTACGACGGATTTGACGTCGGCGCAGGTGATCGTGTTGTCCTTAACGGAAGACACCTTGGCGATTACGCCCGTTCCGTCGCCGAAGAGCATTCTGCCCATGTTGAGCGCGGAAGATTTGACGAGTCCTTCCATTTCGGCGTTGAGAAGGTTGACGAACGCGCCCGCGTCCGATGCCGACGCCCTCATCGCTTTATCCGAAATTTCGATCGTGCCGTAAAGGTTTTTAAGGGTACAGACGAGTTGCTCGTAGTTATTCCCCGCGGAAATAGGCAGATCGCCGTCCTCCGTGCCTGCGCCGATACCGCCGTTAACGCCGTACTGCGCGAGTTTTCTTACTTCCTTGCCCCAAACGTCCGAAGAGGTCTGCTTGATCCTTGCGAGGAAGGGGTTGATTTCGGTGTTGAGTTGCTCTGCAACCACGTCGAGATAGAGTGTTTTAAGCGCTTTGTCTGCGCTGCTGATTGTTACCATGTTTTATTCCTCCGATTAATAATAGATTTATAGCATTTATCGATTTATAGCCCGAGATTTGTTTTAACGAGCCTTCCGGCTTCTTCGAACGTTCTCGGCTTTTTCGGCGGCGCGGTCACCGCCGTTCCGAACACCGGCGGCGCGATCGGTCTGTTTTTGAACACGCGCAGAAGATACGCTTTAACGGCTTCTTCGGCGTCGATGGTTTCCGTCTTTTCGCTCGTCGGGTTTTGTTTCCGGACCTCGCCGCCGTCGCTTGTTTTCGCTTCGGCGGGCGGGGTCCGGTTATTTTCTTCGGGCGGGATTGCGTCCTCGTCGCCGCCCGTAAGAATTTCATAAACGTCTTTTTCTTTTTTCGCGGCGTTCTCCGCGGTAAGTTTTTCCGTCGCGTCGGTTTCGGCGGCAAATTCTTTTTCCGCCGGGTTTATCGTCGCGTCCGCGTCGTTTGTTGCGGCGTTGTTTGCCGTAACTTTCTTGTCCGCGGCGGCTGTATTCGCCGCAAATTCTTTGTCTGTCGCGGCTATCTGCGCCGCAGAGCCGTCCCCTGAAATTTTATCCTTTCCGGAGGAAGCGCAAAGCCGCGTTATTTCCTCGTTCTTCTTTAAAATTTCTCCCTCGAGTTCCCTGAGTCTTATGCTGCGTCTGGTAAATTCGGACTCAAGATTCCCGTACGCCTTAAGAAGCGACTTCACGTCCTTAAATTTTCCCAACGAGATTTCGGTTGCCGCCGCGCCTTCGTCTTTTTTCGCCTCCGCGACTTGCGCCGCAACCTCCGTTTGTTCGTTACCTGTTTGTTTAATATCGTTTCGCTCCATATTCCCGTTTCACCTCGTGTAGTTTATTTGATGTTTATTTCGTTGCCGATTTCGACGGCGTTTTCTTCCGCCGCCAGGGCAAGTTTATGCCGTCTTAAATGTTCCACGGCGTTTTTCTTCGTCGTTTCGTTTTTTCTCACCGCTTCGCTTTCGGCGGAGAGCAAAAACCTCGTGTGTTCCGCAACGTGCAGTTTGTGGTCGTCGTATTCGTCTGCGTCCATGGGCTGCTTAAAGCCGGTAAGGTTTTCTTCCGCGGCTTTGTTTATGTGCAGGCTCTCTATGTCGAGCGTGTTGTCTATCGAACCGAAGCCGAGAATTTCAAGCACTTTCGCCTTCGTTCTTTCGGACATTTTTCCGCTGGCATCGGAAAGCAAACCCGCGCCTATAAGTTCGTAAACCGCGCTTTTCTTCTGAGCGGGCGTAAACGAAAGTTCGCTTTCGGTGTCGAAAACCACGTCGTCCGAACCTATGTCGGAAGAGTTGAAATAGTGCAGTTCCACTTTGCCGTGATCGCCCGCCGTTCGCATAAGCCTCGTGTCGGTCGCGAATTGTTTGAAAAGCCTTATTATATGCTTTGCCGTTTCTTTTTCGGCGGCGCGGATATTTTCCGTAACGGAATTAAGCCTTGCGTCCTCCTGTTCGATGAGAAGTTGCAACGCCACGCCGGAAGTTCCCGCGGCGAAGTCAGCCGACCTTGTGAATTCGCTCACGCCGCTTAAGAGAATGAATTCGCTTAAAAGTCTGTCTTCCTCTCTGTTGAGATCGGTCGGGATCGCGCCCATTCCCATAAGCGACGGCGGGGTAGAACCCTGTCTGTAAACGATGATTTTTCCGGGCGAAAGTCCTTCTTCCGCGAGTTCGTCGGTGTCCACCGAGCCGTCCTCCACGGCGACGACGCCCATCGTGAGCCTGTTGAGAAATTCCTGTTTGCGGTTTTTCACGGCGTTGTAGGCTTTCTGAACGGGGATAAGTCTTTCCACCATCGAAATGCCGAAAAAGCAGCCCGATTTGTCTATCGAATTCTGTTTTACGAATGGGAAAGTTCTTCTTCCTTCCACGCCGTTCGCGTAGGGGAGTTCGCCCATGAACAAAATTGCCTTTTCGCAGGCGATGATAAGTCTGCCGTTCGGGAATTCCGAAGAGGGGCGTTCGTATTTTTCGACGACGAGCGCGCTGTCGTGCGCGACGGATTTTCCCGCAACGCCTTTATACGCGCCGTAAACGTCCACGTCCGAGCCTTCGGTTTTTATGCCGTAAAGCCGTTCGATGTCCGCAACTTGCATCGCTCTCGCCCTTATGATACTCTCGCATTGTTCAACCGTTTCGTAGCAGAGCGAATCGGGGTAAATCTCGAACGGAGAAACGGATTCCACCGTTATATCGCCCTCGTAAACGTGAGTTCCGTTCACTTCGCCGAGCAGTTTGCCCGCGTTCGGGTTCCACCCCACGAAGTAAAATCCCGTTCCGCACGATTCGCTCCAGCCCGTCGTCTTTGAAATCACGTCCTCGAGTTTCAGTCTCTGATAAGTCGAATTCACGAGTTCGGTTGAAAGTTTGGCGTTTTTGATGTCGCTTTCTTCCGCGCCGGCGGCTCTCACGCTCATAACGGGGCGTATTCTCGTGAGCCTTGCGATTCGGGAGTCGATTATCGGCGCGATGTGATTGAACACGCTTCTGTTCTGCCAATAATAGAATTTTTCCTCTTCTTCCACCTCGCCGCGCGGAGTTATTTCGCAATACTGATTGCCGTGAAGATATTCGAGGTCGAGTTCCCATTGTCGCTCGAGATCTCGTCTTTCTTCCTGCCTTTTGTAGAAATCGGAGAAAACGTCGCGCAGAATTTCGTCGTACGTTTTATCTTTTTCCGATATCTTTCGCTTTTTGATCTGTTCGCCGATTGTCATTTTTCGGTTTGTCCTCCAATAATTTTAGTAGTCTTGATTTTTCTTTTTCAAGGTCGTCGTCGGAAATTTCCGCGATATCCCCGTCGTCCGCGGTTATGCCGAACAGGAGTTTTGCGGCGGAAATGTCCGGCGGAACGGATTTTTTCGTCACTTTTCGTTTGGTGAGTTTAAGTTCGTCCTCCGTTTCCGCAAACTCTTCTATCGTTTCCGTCGTGTCGTAGCCGATAGCGCGTTTAACGAGCGCCTTTTCGATTTTCTGTCTTGTTTTCTCGTCCATATTTCTAAGGAGCCGAGAATGTCTTAGCCGGATTCCCGGGCTTGATAAAATCCCGATTCCTCTTTTCGATCACCCCCGAAGCAGTTGAATTTGGTGCAAGTATAACCGAGAAATCGCAACAATCAAGACGTTTGGGAACTTAATCGGAAAAATTTTTTTCGGGAAAGGCGGATAAACGGTTGCAATAACGAAAAAAATATGCTATCATTAACAGGCTTGAATCAGAAATCGACTTACGGCCTCATGGTCAAGCGGTTAAGACGCTGCCCTCTCACGGCAGAATCTGCGGTTCGATTCCGCATGGGGCTACCAAAAAAACGCGAAGCCAACACATCAGGTGTTGGCTTCGCGTTTTTTGTTGCCCCTGAGCGGAATCTACGCGGCAAACGAGGTTTGCCGTCGTTCGCATTCGCGTAGCGAATCTTGCCGAGGGGTTCCCGCTTGCGGGAAACGGCAAATTCCGCAAATGATTACAAACAAAAAGTATTTGGAACGTACGTGGCAACTTGTTGCCGTCGTTCGTATTATTTCCGCGTCAGCGAATCTTGCCGAGGGATTCCCGCTTGCGGGAAACGGCAAATTCCGCAAATGATTACAAACAAAAAGCATTTGAAATCTACGCGGCAATCTGTTTCGTCGTTCGTCAATTTGCCATAAGGCAAATTCCGCATATGATTACAAACAAAAAGTTTTTGGAATCTACGCGGCAAACGAGGTTTGCCGTCGTTCGTCAATTTGCCACAAGGCAATTTTTTACCAAAGAACATAATTCATCGGCATTTTTGTGGATAATCCGTTTGACTTTTCCGAAATCCTATTATATAATTGAAACATAAAATCATCAATACAAAACAGGAGAGAAATAATATGGCATTTTCTGAATTTCTTGACGGCAGACGCAACGCCGCAAAGGAACTCGTTAAAGAACTCGGCAACAGTTTCTCTTACGTCAGCGTTTTAGGAACGGACGTGAGAGCCTCGCTGTATACCGCCGACTTCAAATCGTCCAACGCGCGCGACGGCGCGGGAGAGTGCGGTTTCGCGCTGAGAATGTGGAACGGCGGAGCGTATTTCGAGTATTCGCTCGACGATATCTCGGGCAATATCCGCGACTTGGCGAAAAAAATCGTCAAAGAGGCGGTTCCGTCGAAAACCCTTACGGATAAAGAAATCAAACCGGGCGAACCGCTCGACGAACCCCTCGTTCAATCTTTCGTGAGAGAAAACGACTTCGACGATTATTCCGACGAAGAACGCCTTGCTTTCTGCAAAAAAGTAAGGGATATGGCAAAAGCGAAGAGCGACAAAGTCGTCAACGCGACGGGATATCTTCAGCCGTTCACGGTTTCAAAACTTTTCGTTTCAAAAAACAGAGAACTCGACCAGTATTACGGCTGGGTGAACGCGATGGTTATCGCTATTTATAACGACGGAAAAATCGTCCGCGCGAGAGAGGACGCTTATTCCACGAAGATAGCCGACGTAATGGCGGAATTGCCGACCAAAATCGACGCGCTTATCGCAAAAGCGGAAAAACTTGCCAAAGCGAAACCGATTAAACCGGGCGTTTACGACGTTATAACGGACAGTTCCATAAGCGGACTCATCGCTCACGAGGCGTTCGGTCACGGCGTGGAAATGGATCAGTTCGTAAAGGACAGAGCGCTCGCCAAGGAATACGTGGGCAAATACGTCGCTTCGCCCGTCACGAATATGCGCGACGGAGCGGCGGCGGTCGTTTCGGCGGCGTCGTTCTTCTTCGACGACGAAGGCGTCCTTGCGGGCGATACCCGGATAATAAAAGACGGCGTACTCGTCGCCGGAATGTGCGACAACGTTTCGGCAAGTCAGCTCGGCGTTCTCCCCACGGGCAACGGCAGAAGAGAGAGTTATAAGAGAAAGGCTTATACGAGAATGACTAACACCTTCTTTGAACCGGGGAAAGATAAACTCGAAGACATGATCGCTTCGGTTAAGCGCGGATATATGCTTTTTGAAACGAACAACGGAATGGAAGATCCCAAAAACTGGCAGATACAATGCACCGCGGAATACGGAATCGAGATAATCGACGGCAAACTCACCGACAATTACGTTTCGCCGGTAGTCATCAGCGGAAGCGTTCCCGAACTTCTCAAGTCGATAACGATGGTTTCGGACGGAAAGAAGATAATCGGCGCGGGAATGTGCGGAAAAGGTTATAAAGAATGGGTGAGGGTTACCGACGGCGGACCCGCGCTCAAAGTGAGGGCTAAACTTGCATGAATAATCGAATCGAATTGCTTAAAAAACTTCTTGAAGAAAATAAAGACGTATCCGATTACAAAATCAATCGGACGAACACTTTGTCGAGCGAATTGTTCTTCGTTCACAGAACTCTCGAAACTTCGCGCGCGACCGACGTTTGCGATACCGGCGTGACCGTTTACGTCGATCACGACGGAAAGAAAGGCGAATCGGCTTTCGCCGTTTACGAATCTATGACGGAAACCGACCTGAAACTTAAAATAGCCGAGGCGGCGGCGCGGGCAAAACTCGTTTTCAACGAGCCTTACGATATCCCCGGCGGCGAAAAAACGGAAAGGGAAGTTCCATCGAATTTCCGCGATTACGAACCTAAGGAACTCGCGGCGAAAATCGCCGAAGCCGCTTTCAAAGCCGATCGTTACGAAAACGGCTCGATAAACGCGCTGGAAGTTTTCGTTTATAAACACGTAAAAACAGTCGTGAACAGCAAGGGCGTCGACGTGACGGAAGTCAAATACGACGCTATGATCGAGGCCATACCCACATGGAACGAAAACGGCGAATCCGTAGAACTTTACGAGGCCTATCGTTTCACGGAATTCGACGCGGACGAAATAACGGCGGAAACAGACGAAAAGATGAGAGAAGTACGCGACAGAAAACACGCCGTCAAACCCGCGGAAAAAATCGAAGCGGACGTCGTTTTGAACGTGAAAGAGGCGGGCGAACTTTTCTCCGAACTCGCTTCCGATTTAACTTACGCGTCTGTTTATTCGCATTATAATCTCCATAAAATCGGCGACGATCTGCAAAACGGCGACGGCGACAAAATCACGCTCGAAATGAAAGGCGCGATGAAGGGCAGCGAATATTCCGCGGCGTTCGATGCGGACGGCGTTTCGCTCGCCGATAAAAAAATAATATCGGGCGGAAAAGTCGAGGGGTATTTCGGCACGAACAGGTTTGCTTCCTATCTCGGCGAGAAACCCACGGGCGATCTTAAATGCGTGAGCGTGGAAAAGGGCAGCCTTACGGATAAAGAACTCGCCGAAAAGCCGTATCTCGAGTGCGTTTCGCTCTCCGGCTTGCAAATAGACCTTTATAACGACTATATCGGCGGCGAAATAAGGCTCGCGTATTATCGTCACGACGGGCTGGTCGAGCCGGTCACCGGAATTTCGATGAGCGGCAAACTCTCCGAAGTCCTTGCGGGTATAAGGCTTTCCGATAAGACGAAAGTCCGCGGATATTACGGCGGACCGTATAAAGTTCTTCTCAAAGGAATGGAAATAATTTAAAAAAACAAGGGGACCGCGGGCGGTCGTTTTAACGCAAAAGCCGGCGGCTTGAGGGTAATTATGAAAGAAACTTTCGAATGGATACAGTCCTGGTGCGACCACGCGGATAAAAACGATTTGCCGAGAGTTCTGCTTGTCGGCGACAGTATTACGCGCGCATATCGGGAAAAAGTCGGGGAATTGCTCCGCGGTAAATATTACGTCGATTATATCGCGACTTCTTACGCGATAGATCAGCCGATTTACGTTAATCTTATAACGGCTTTCGCCAAAGATTCGGATTACGCGCTGATTTATTTCAATCACGGTCTGCACGGATTGCATATGACGGACAGAGTTTACGGCGAAGGCGTCGAAAAATTGCTCGCCGATATCGGCAAAGGCAAAAAAGTCGTTCTGGCAACGTCCACGCTCGTCAAGGAAAAGGGCAACGCGAGGATAGATTATCGTCAGACGGGTATAGTTCTCCGCAGAAATCGGGTTATGGAGAAAATCGCCGCGAGAAACGGTTACGCTATGGACGACCTTTACGCCGTGAGCGCGAACATCCCCAACGAATACAGGCTGGAGGACGGAACGCATTACGACGAAAAGGGCAGCGCGCGCCTTGCGGAATCGGTTGCGAGGGCGATTCTCGGAGCCGGCGGAAACAAAGAGAAAAACGAGGGCTGAAAAGCCCCGGTTTTGCGAAATATTATAAAATCATCTCTCAAAATGCATAAAAAAAGTTGACGGAGAGAATAAAAGATGATATAATCGCTAAGTGATTATCCGTAAAGGTATGCAAATCGGTACGGATATTCGTTTAAAATGCTTTCTTTAAACGGGTTAGGGTCCGTTTTCAGAATATCCAAATCTATAAGGAGGTAAAAAATGCCAACTATCAACCAACTCATCAAGCAAGGCAGAGTAACGGCAAAGGACAAGTGTAAGACTCCTATCATGAATCATTGTCCGCAGAAAAGAGGCGTTTGCCTTTCGGTAACCACCACTTCTCCCAAAAAGCCTAACTCGGCGCTTCGTAAGATCGCGAGAGTACGTCTTACGAATAAGCAGGAAGGAACGGTTTACATTCCCGGCGAAGGACACAACCTTCAGGAACACAGTTCCGTGCTTATCCGCGGCGGAAGAGTAAGAGATTTGCCCGGCGTAAGATATCATATCATCCGCGGCACGCTCGATACCGCAGGCGTTGCGAAGAGAAAGCAAGCAAGAAGCAAATACGGCGCTAAACGCCCCAAATAATTAACAGATAATTATTTTCGTTTTGCTTAAACACAATTCCTACTTATGGCGGAGATTCTGAAACGCCCGAAAAGTAGGCAGTACGACGTCACGGACGTCGGAAGGTTCGCTCCCCGAGGCGAAAAACAAAAAGCCGAAGGTTTAAGAGCGATAGCTGTACACGGGTTATATTTTATATACCCTAAATAATTTAAAGGAGGACAACAATTATGCCAAGAAGAGGTGGCGTACCCAAGAGGGACGTATTACCCGATCCTATATACGGCAATAAAGTGCTTACCAAACTTATCAATCAGGTAATGCTTGACGGAAAGAAAGGTACTGCGCAGACGATCGTATACGACGCTTTGAAGAAATCGTCCGAAAAACTCGGCGTTGAGCCGATGGACGTATTCAATCAGGCGATGAATAACGTTATGCCCGTTCTCGAAGTTAAAGCGAGAAGAGTCGGCGGTTCGAACTATCAGGTTCCTATCGAAATCAGACCGGAGAGAAGACAAACTCTCGCGATCCGTTGGATAGTCGCGAGCGCGAGAAAGAGAAGCGACCGCGAAATGTGCAACAAACTTGCATCCGAACTGATGGACGCTTATAACAACGCCGGCGGAGCCGTAAAGAAGAAGGAAGATACTCACAGAATGGCGGAAGCAAACAAGGCGTTTGCTCATTACCGCTGGTAATTCTTTATCGGCGGAAAAGTCGCGGAGCGATTGTCGTTTCCGCGGCGACGAAGCCGGAAAGAGTTTTTTATATGAAGGAGTAATTTTACAAATATGCCAAGACAATACGACTTACAACATACCAGAAACATCGGTATCATGGCGCACATCGACGCGGGTAAGACTACTACGACCGAGCGTATTCTTTTCTACACGGGAAAGACTCATAAACTCGGCGAAGTTCACGACGGAGCCGCAACGATGGACTTCATGGTACAGGAGCAGGAAAGAGGTATAACGATTTGTTCTGCCGCTACCACTTGTTTCTGGAAAGGCAACAGAATTAACATCATCGATACTCCGGGACACGTTGACTTCACCGTCGAAGTTGAAAGATCTCTGAGAGTTCTCGACGGAGCCGTGGCGACTTTCTGCGCCAAGGGCGGCGTTGAGCCTCAGTCCGAAACGGTATGGCGTCAGGCGGACAAATATCACGTTCCGCGTATCGCGTACGTAAACAAAATGGATATCAACGGCGCTAATTTCGACAACGCCGTACAGATGATGAAAGACAGATTGAAGGCCAACGCCGTTCCCATCTGCCTTCCCATCGGCAAAGAAGACACTTTCTGCGGAATTATCGACCTTGTCGCCAACGACTCGATAATTTATCACGACGACCTCGGTAAAGATTTCACGGTAGGACCTATCCCCGCGGAATACGCCGACAAAGCCGCCGAAGCCAGACAAGCCCTTATGGAGGTTTGCGCGGAGCAGGACGACGCTTTAATGGAAAAATTCTTCGAAACGGGCGAACTTTCTCCCGAAGAGATGAAGGCAGCCATCAGAAAGGGAACTCTTGCGATGAAGATTAACCCCGTCCTTTGCGGATCGAGTTATAAGAACAGAGGCGTTCAGCATCTTCTCGACGCAATCGTGGATTATCTTCCCAGCCCGATCGACGTCGACCACGTTAAAGGCGTCAACCCCGATACGGACGTAGAAGAAATCAGAAAGACCGACGACGAAGAACCGTTCGCAGGTCTTGCGTTCAAGATGGTAGCCGATCCGTTCGTAGGTAAACTTGCGTACTTCAGAGTTTATTCGGGTACTTTATCCGCAGGCTCTTACGTATACAACGCTACGAAAGGCAAAAAGGAAAGAGTCGGAAGACTTCTTCTTATGCACGCTAACCACAGAGAGGAAATCGACAAGATTTATTCCGGAGATATCTGCGCTATCGTAGGACTTAAAGAAACCACGACGGGCGACACGCTCTGCGATGAAAATCATCCGATAATCCTTGAAAAGATGGAATTCCCCGAACCGGTTATTCAGGTAGCCATCGAGCCTAAGACGAAAGCAGGTCAGGAAAAAATGACGCTCGCTCTTCTTAAACTCGCCGAGGAAGATCCCACTTTCAAATTCTATACCGATAAAGAAACGGGACAGACGATAATCGCCGGAATGGGCGAACTTCACCTTGAAATAATCGTCGACAGACTTCTCAGAGAATTCAAGGTCGAAGCGACCGTCGGTAAGCCGCAAGTTTCTTATAAGGAAACGTTCAGGAAAGCCGTCGACGCCGAAGGAATGTACAAAAGACAGTCCGGCGGTAAAGGTCAGT
>URKE01000026.1 GCA_900548285.1 uncultured Eubacteriales bacterium
GTTAATTTTTTTACATTTTTCCGCATCGACGTCGCAAATAGCGGTTATCTTTTGTTCGCGATCTAAAACCGCCCTTATATGAAGCGGAGAAATCGCTCCAAGTCCTATTATACCTACTCTCATAATAAACCTTTCAAATCAAGTTATAAAAACAATTTTACGACAAATCAGTTATTCGAAAGATCTTCGCCGTTTGTTTCTGTTACTTTTTTGTACCAGTAAGCACTCTTTTTGGGGATACGCTCCAACGTTTTATAATCCACGTAAACAAGCCCGAACCGTTTCGAATATCCATACGCCCATTCAAAATTATCGGTAAACGACCAATAGAAATAACCTTTTACGGGATATTTTTCCGCCATTTTTTTCACTCGTTCGATATGGCGTTTCATATAATCGATACGCATATCGTCGGGTATATCTCCTTCGAGCGTTTTCCATTCCGAAAGCGCAACCCCGTTTTCGGATAAAATAATCGGCATTTTGTATCTGTTATAGTAATATTCAATTAAATAATCGACCGCTTCCGGCGTGACTGTCCAGTTCGTTGCGGTAAAATCGTCCGTCGGCAAAGCGGATTTTCTTTTTATTCCGTTTGCGGTTTTTTCGATATAAAAACCTCTGTAGAAATTGGCGCAGAAGAAATCGAGATCGCTCTTTATTATCTTCATATCTTCTACCGACGGATTATAGTCGTATTCCTTAAACCATTCTTTATAGTCGTCGGTAAACTCGCCTTTTATGAGCGCGTCGGTAAAATAGCATCCGTCCCAAAAATCTCCGCTCGGTAAAAAGTTGTATTTTAACGCAAGTTCTTTATCTTCTTCTTTAGTCGGCATTACAGGCGTAAAACACGGAGCGATACCTATATTAAGTTTGTGTTTTGCGGCTTTCCGCATTGCCTTTTCCGCTTTGCCCATACACAAAAGCAAATTGTGGGCAACGGTAAAAGTTTCCTTTCTGGAAAGTTGTAAAAACGGCGCGTGCGTACCCGAAAAATGCCCTTCTTCGACTATACACTGCGGCTCGTTCATGATAATATAATTACTGACTCTCGCCCCGAAAATTTCAACGACCTTTTCGGCGTAATTCGCAAACCAACCGCTTATTTCGGGATTGAGATAACCGCCTTTTTCGTAAAGTTTACGCGGTAAATCCCAATGAAAAAGCGTAACCCATGGCGTAATATCTGCGGCTATAAGTCGATTAACGAGGTCTTTATAGAACTCAACGCCTTTTAAATTGACTTCTCCCGTACCGCACGGAAATATTCTCGTCCAACTTATCGAAAAACGATAGTTCTTTATTCCGAGTTCTTTTAAAAGCGCAACGTCCTCTTTGTATCTGTGATAATGGTCGCAAGCAATTTTTCCGTTCATATCTCCGAGGATTTTTCCTTTTGTAAACTTACTGTCCCAGACGCTTTCGCCTCTGCCGCCTTCGTTTTCGGCACCCTCGATCTGATAAGCGGAACAAGAAACGCCCCAAATAAAATTTTTATCTAAACTCATACTTTCTCTATTTATAAAAAATTGCGGTCAAGTTGTTAATTTACAGAGATTCCGGTATAAACGTCCTTGCCGAATGTTTTCGGATTGCCGATTATACAAAACGTATCTTTCTTATACACACTTATTTCTTTATATCTTTTTCCCAACGTTTTTTAAGCAAAAATGCGGCGGCTTTAGGTTCCCGTTCTTTTGTGAATACACCCTTGCGGTTACCGCGGACGCGCAACGTACCTTCTTTAGTTTTAAAATCGGCAAAATTCCATACATGCTCACCTACAACGTATGGCATATTGTCAAAAACACGACAACACTCGGTAAGATATTCGCACTGATATTCTTCTGAAAATGCCATAGAATAAAGCGAATGTATGCCTTCTACAGTGTCAGCGCCGAACTCGGTAACGATAATCGGCTTGTGGAATTTTTCATAATACTGACCTAAATCCGCTTTATAAAGCGGTTCTATAGCACCGATATTACCTATTTCGTCGTACCAGCCGTAATATCTGTTGAGCGATATAAAGTCAAACAAATCGGCACACTTGTTATCTTCGTTGAATTTAGTTTCTTCGGGCGAGGTTATAGGCAAATCGGTAAGCGCGCGGGTGTGCGCGACTACTTTTTTAAAATAATCTCTCGCTTTATCTTCGTACGTCGCCGCTTCGTTAGCGACGCTGATCATTATAACGCTCGGATGATTTTTATCTCTTTCCCATAAAAGCGATAAAAGCTCTTTATGAAGCGCAAGAGTTTTTTCATCCGCTCTGCCTTCGCCGAAAGTGTAATCCGGCCAGTGATTTACGCCGACCGCAGGCACTTCGTCGATAACAAGAATTCCGTATCTGTCGGCAAGATCATAAATTTCTTCCGCATAGGGATAATGGCTTGTCCGGAATGAGTTTGCGTTGATCCACTTAAGAAGCTCAAAGTTTCTTACGTTAACCGCAGAATTTATGCCTTTACCCAAAATAAAGAAATCCTCGTGCATGCCGAAACCTTTGAGGTACACGGGTTTATCGTTGAGATAAAGCCCCTTTTCATCGTAAGAAACCTTGCGGATTCCGAACATCAGCGAATATTTATCTGTAGAAGATTCTACCGTAAGTTTATATAGAACGGGCGATTCCGGCGACCAAAGCTCGGGGTTTTCTATATTCAAAGCAGTTTCGCAGTTCTGTAAATCGCTGATTTTCAACTCCTTCTCGACTACCGCTTTTTCATCCCTTGATATCTTAATTTTTATATCGTCAAGCTTCAAATCGTCATTGAAAAAATCAAGTTTTACCGAGATCTTATTATAATCGCCGCCGACTACCGTTTTTACCGTTATATCGCTGAACGCGCATTTGTTTATACCGTAAACGATAACGTCGCGATGAATCCCCGTAAAATTGTAGAAGTCGTGATTTATAACCTGTTTATATTTCGGATGTTTTTCCGGCTCGTCAATAATGAAAAAATTGGTGTTCGCCGTTGTTTCGCGAAAGGAATTGCCCTCTTTCAGCATCCCCATCGGAAGAGTATGAAAATCAAGTCGGTTATCGATTATAACCGACAATCTGTTTTCGTCTTTCAGATTTTCGAGCGGCAAATCAATCGGAAGATGTCCGTTTATACCGTCGCCTATTTTTGCTCCGTTAAGGTAGATTTCGCACTTATGACTTGCCGAACCTATTCTGAGCCGATAAATTTTATCTTTTTCCTGTGGTAAAGAAAATTCCGTTTCAAACAAAACCTTGCCTACATATTCGGCTATGCGTTTATCGGTTACTATATCGTTTATACTTGCAGGAACTGCCATAGGAAAGGTTTTTTCTGCTTTGTTCAATGGAATATAATCGTCTTCTACGAGTTTATAATTCCATATGCCGTTAAGGCTTGTCGTACTTCTGAATTTGTTTGATTGAGGATATAACATATTATCTTTTTTTATTATTCGTGAAAGTTGTTTCAACCGACGCGCAATTCGAACAGTCTATCGCTTTTCTTATTATAATAGTAAGGATTCAAGCTGTTGCAGACAAGTTTTAAACTTTTTATATTTTAAATTACGGCAAGTTGCTTTTCAACATTATTTTTACTTAGGGATTCCATTCGTTATTTCTTTTTTTACTTATTATAAAAAACAATCGATAATCGTTTTTTTATTGACAACTGCGTTGACAACCCTGATAATATATGCTAAAATCACCACAGGTGAAAACAATGAGCAAGTTAAAAAATCATTCAATAAATAACGCTATCGATTACGAAAAATTCTATTTCAATTTCAGAACGGGCGACTACCCCACATACCATAATCACCATGGTTCGTGGGAGTTTATGTATATAACGTCGGGCGAATATACGCATACGATCAACAAGCAAACACGTATTTTAAAACCGCGCACTTTGTGCGCTTTGCGCCCGGATGACGAACATTCTACACATCAGAACCTCCCGGATTCTACTTATATCACCTGCCACATAGGTATAGAACAATTCACCGTTTTTATGAATTTTTTTAGCCGTGACGTATTGAACAGGTTATTCGCCC
This sequence comes from uncultured Eubacteriales bacterium, assembly GCA_900548285.1. Lineage (GTDB taxonomy): Bacteria > Bacillota > Clostridia > Christensenellales > Borkfalkiaceae > UBA10281. The sequence goes on from URKE01000026.1 coordinate 4,048, forward strand.
CCGATATAATCGAATTTCAGGTATCGCCCGGTAGAGATAAACATATAAACGAAATAAAAACCGAATATCTTTCATCGTCGGATTTCGATTATAAACTGACCTGCGACGCCTTTTTGGTTACTTTTGCCGAATGCCTTATTAACCAAGTAAGCAAAGAACCAAACTATCCGCACTATTCGGGTGGAGTTCGGACTTTTATTCAACTTTTGACAAAGCCCGAAAATCTTGCGTTTCCGCTACGCGACCTCATATCGCAAACCAACTATTCTTATTCGCACTTAAACAAGATATTCACCGAAGAAATCGGCGTAAGTCCGTCGGAATACCTCAAAGATAAGCGACTCACTTATGCGAAAAAATTACTTAGCAGTACGACTTATAAGCATAGTTTTATTGCCGAATGCATAGGTTTTGCCACCTACCCGCGATTTTGCACGTTTTTCAAGGAAAAAACGGGGCTTACGCCCTCGCAATATGCCGCAAAATACCACACAGATTGATTATTTGAACTTTTCGCAAAAATCATAATTACAAGGTCTTTCGTCCAAGGGTAAATAAACGATTTTTTTCGTTATGTTTATCGGATTATATTGCAGCAATGAACACGAGCGAGATATACCCTTTTGTATATCTGCCGTTTACGCTTGCTTCTATAAGGATTTCATTCAGCGCGTCGATTTCTTCGCCCGCTTTGATTTTTATTTTGACTTCGTCGGACACGCAATCGAGCGTAAACGGCGTCCAGTGCGGCACAAAAACGTCGAACGACGATTTATCCGCCGTAAAGCCGTCGGGCAGCCAAAGTTTAAATCTTGCCGTGTGCGGAAGATTGCCGTACGCTTTTACGTTGTTTATAACTTTAAGCGATACCGTCTTTTCCTCGTTCGGCGTGATTTTTAAACCGCTTTCGTAAGTTAAAACAACCGTAATACAGCCGATTTTTTTAGAAAACGCGTTTTCTTTAAGCGAAAAAAGCGAGGCGCGCATGCCGTCGGTTTCTTCCGCTTTACCGTAGGGTAAAGGCAATTTGGCTTTTTCGTCTGAAGAAATCTCGGTTTTATCGCATAATTCCACGCTCAAAGCGTTAGTAGAATTAAGTCGCAAAACGGCGGGCGCGAGCGAACAAACTCTTTCGGTTAACTCCTTGCAGGATTTTACCGACGGAAAAGCAATGCACGGGTTTATAGTGCCTGTAACTATTTTATCGCCGATATATTCGCACCAGTCTTTGGGTAACCCCTTTTCGCCGTAAATAATGCCCATTATCGAGCCGATTGTACCTGCCGTGCAGTCGGTATCGTCACCGCAGTTAAGCGCGGTAAGCATGGACTTTTTAAAATCACCCTCGCCGTAAAGCAAGCCGATTACTACAAACCCTACGTTGGACGGAGCCTGAAACCAACCGTCGCCGATATCCGCGTTTGCTTTTTGAACGATATTTCTTGTTTCTATAGCCGTTTTACCCTCGTTAAAACACTTTATTACAAGACGGACGGTCTGAGCCATCCGGCAGTTTTCGGGAATTTTTGACAAACCTATTTCAATAAGTTCGTTTACGTCGGAAACGACAAACGCCGCGCTTTCGATTGCGGCGACGAACGCAGCGGCATAAGTGCCCTCGCCTGAGCCGTGATCGACTTTTGCGTCCTCCATGGCAAAACGAACGGCAAGATCGGGATAACCGGGCGCAAGAGTCGCCCAGATTTCCGTACGAATCCATGCGCCGTTGGAATGTTTCCAAGCGTTATCGAAATCGCCGCAAAGAGGCGGAATAATGCCTCTTAACATATTTTCGTGCGCAATACCGTATTCGTTCCAGTATCCGCTTATAAACGACAGCCAATACTCGCCGAGCACCTCGGCTGTAATGTTTTTTGCCCCCTCGGATTCGACCGCGTGCAGCCATACAAGCTGCAGATCGAGATCGTCGTTAGGCAGAGCTTCGCCCGGCTTAGTGGTAAAACCCGTTACGTTTAAAATTTCTCTCTTGCCCTCGTAAGGACCGCCTATCGTGCCGCCTATGTTTTTACCCGTCCAACAGGCATAGACCTTGCTTTTGTATTCTTCAAAGTTCAGTTTCATAATAAAAGGTTTAATAAAAGTTTTTTATAGGCTGTTGCCGTCGCCGATATTCGTTCGGCAACGGCAACGCTTTTTGTTTTGTTAGTGATGACAAATGGAATCCCTGCTGTATAATTATGCTTCGGTGGTTGTATCCGCAGTTATAACGGTTACGCCGTCTAATTTACGCAACATTGTTTCGTCGCTCATGGTATCGCCGTTATAACCTAACATAGTAAACGATTTTACTTTGACTTCAACATCAGCGTAAGTGTTATTAGATATGTTACGACCGAAAACAGAGTAGACGTCATATTTGCTTGCATCTATCTTTATGTTGGTAAGCTTGTTATCTTGCATAAATCTTCCGGCAAAGAATCCTACGCTTTCACGATCTTTTGTAGGCATTGTATATTCTACGTTGCTAAGGGTAACGCCGGTTATTTCAGCTCCGCGTACCGTACCGCCGAACAATCCGCCGTTATAATGTCCGTTATATTTGAACTTATCAAACTTGACGTTTTTAATAACAGCGCCTTTGCCGACATGTCCGAACATACCGTTTGTACTAACCGCAAAACCGGATATCGTGTGACCGAGACCGTCGAACGTGCCGCGGAAACCGAAATTTGCATCCCAATTCTTTACAGTACCATTGTAAGTCAAACTTGCCATCATAGGCTTAACCCAGTTTACGTTTATATCGTTAGCAAGAACATAATAACCGTAAATCGAAGTATTGTTATCGATATTAGTCTGAGTTACTTTTACAACGTCGAGATCGGCTATCGTACGAATAATCTTTGTTGCCAGAAGAACGTTCACGTTGAACGAATAAATGACGTTATTCTTAACGGTTGAAGCAAGTAACGTAAGCGCGCCCGTTTCGGTAATACCGCTTAAATCGACGTTGAGTTTGCCGTCGGTTAAAGCGCCGTTACCCAAGACTTTGCCGTTATAAGTTAAACTGACGCTATCTCCGATATATTCGGTTGCAAACGAAAGGTCGATTTGAGTTGCGGTCACTTCAAGTAAAATGGTTTCGTGTTCAAGTACGACGGTTTCGGCAGTATAAACGATTATTCCGTCGGGTACAATTGATTTGTCATCCGCGACAACTTCCGACCCGCCATTGCAGTAAACCACATAGGATTTAACTTTGATTTCAACTTTGGTATACGAACCTTTATTTACATCTGTTCCGAACAACGAATAAACATCGAACGCGCTTGCATCGATTTTTACGTTTGTAAATGTGCTTGCGCTAACCAATCTGCCGCCTAAGAAACCTTGATCCGCATTTCCGGGATTTTTATATGCTGATACACTGATATTTACATTCTGAACTGTGGCATTGAGGACTGCATAGCCAAACAATGAACCGCAGTACGCGCCGATATACGAAATGTTTTCAAAATCAACATTTTTGATAACCGCGCCCTGACCTATAAAGCCGAATATTCCGCCCTGACCGACTTTTACGTTTGTAATCTTATGGTTAAGCCCGTCAAATGTACCGCGAAAACCTTGATTTTTATTCCAAAACTGATCGGTCAAAGTTTTGATAACCTTCGACATATCGGTATGAATTTGCGCGTTCGCAAAATCTATATCGTTACCGAGAACATAATAGCCCTCAATAGGCGTATAAGCAGTAAGTTGTTCTAAAGAAATTCTTACCGCCGCCATATCGTCTGCGGTGCGAATAATCTTAGTAGCCAAAAGAACGTTCACGTTGAACGAATAGTACACGCCGTCTTTATCTGTAGTGGCGACAAACGTAAGATTGCCTGCGTCGGTCATTTCGCTGAAATCCACGGTAAGTTTACCGCCGTTTAACGCGCCGTTTCCGAGAACTTTATCGCCATAAGCAAGGCTTGCGTTTTCTGTAAAATATGCGCTTGCGAACGAAAGATCGAGTTCGGTGGTTGCTAAATCGGCAAGGATTGTTTCATGGGCGACTTCAACCGTTTTTGTAAGTCTTTCGACGGTTACGTTGATAGTTACGTGCGCTTTTTTGCCATCCGCGGCGGTGTAAGTAGCCGTTAAAACGGTTTCGCCTATAGCGAGAGCTTTAACGGTATATTCGGCGCTGCCTGTAATTTCAACAATACCTTCGGTCGATTGAGTCCAGGCCATAACGACATTTTCGGTAACGGTTGTTCCGAGCGTTACTTTGAACGAGAACGTTACTTTGTCGGGTTTGCCCTCGTCTTCCGCGGAGTAAAGTTTAAGCGAATAACCGCTTTCGGTTTTTTCAAGTACTTCTGCGCTCGTATCGAAAACAAATCTTTCGGCAGAGCCGCATGCGCAAGCGCGGTAATCGTTACCGTCTGCGTCGGTAGTCCATGTGTAAGCGTGGTTTACGGTAAGCGTTGCGGGATTACTTTCGGCTGCGGCATAATTGTTGTCGCCTGCCGTGTAAGCCTTAACATAATAAGTACCTGCAACAAGACCGTCGGCGGGAATATCTATATATTCGCCGTCAGCCGCGGTTGCGTATTTATAAGTAACGACCGTACCCGCGGTTGCGGTTGCGTTAAGAACTATATTCTGTTTACAAGTGACGGCATCGATCTCGAAATCGTTTATCGCGTTGTCGCCCTTTGTCATTTCAAATCCGGCAATAGCGGAAGCTCCCTTATAATCGTCGTCTTCGGCAACGGTTGCTTTTACGAAATATGCGCCTGCGCGTTTTTCGATAGCTTCCCATGCAACGTATTCGCCGTCGGAAGTGAGAGCGTAAGTATAAACTATCTCTGCGCCATCCGGAATATGAGTTGCATTAGCGGTTACAACAGGCGTTACGTTTTCGCCGTATTTAACATCTTCGGCGGAAACGGTAACGGCGTTTTCATTCTTTGCTTTTGTAATTTCAAAAGAAATTACGGCTTCCGCGCCGTCATAGTTTTCGGTCGCTTCTACATACGCCTTTACAAAGTAGGTGCCCGCCGCCGTGGGAACGTTTTCGGTATAAGTGCCGTTTTGTTCGGTAGCGTAAGCAAATTTTACTTCGCCGAATTCCGCATTTGCCGCAGGTACGTTTGCGGTTTCACCTGCTCTCCATCCGTTAAGCGTAAGCTCGCTTACCGAGTTTGTCGCCTTTGTAATGACAAATTTAAGCGTAAGCATAGTTGCGTCGGCTTTGTCCGGTGTTTTCCATTCGTAAGCGTTTTCGTCGGTGAGTTTTAACACGACGTTATATTCGCCTGCGTTTACGCCGCCGTTATTTTCGATAACGGTGTAAGCGTCGCTTGCTTCAACGGTCGCCGCCTGCTTTTCGCCGTTATAAACTTTTGAATTTATAACGGGTGCGTTGACCACGGTTTTGGCAGATTCACTGTCTTCGGAGCCGCATGCCATAACGGCGCATGCAGCGAAAACGATGCAAAGAACCGCCAGCAGTGCTTTGAGTTTTTTCATATTTTTCCCTCCAATTTTTCGATAACTTTGTTATCTTATATTACAACGCAAAATGCGTCTGAACCTTTTGTTCGCTTTGCCTTATGCAACGACGACGGTCACTCCTGCGGGAGCAATCTTTTTATCACTGCCGTTTACGTCTTTACCTTGATTTGCAAACATTGTGTACGATTTTACTTTGATTTCGACTCCGCTATAAGTGTTGTCTGCTTTATCGCCGACCTGATTTCCGAATAACGAATAAACGGTGCATTCGCTTGCGTCGATTTTCACGTCTTTCATAATAGCGCCGTCTGTATATCTCGACGCTAAAAGTCCGTTATCATGAGTTGTTCCCGTAAAGCCGATTACTTTTATGCTTATATTGTTTAATTCCGCTCCCACTATTGTTCTTGCAAGCACTGCGGAAAGATAGTCGTCATTACAGCTTACGTTTGCAAAATTAACGTCTTTTATTATTGCGCCCTTTCCTATATTGCCGAACAAGCCGTTTGCGCCCGCAGTAAAATTGGATATAGTATGATTTCGACCGTCGAAAACACCTCTGAATCCGAAACCGCCTTCCCAATAACCGGGTTGACCGCTTAAGTTCTGCGAAAGTTTTGCGTTCTGCACGTCTATATCCGCGCCGAGAACGTAATAACCGTAAATCGAAGCGTTGATTGTTTTTATTTTCAAAACGTCGAGATCTTCCGCATTGCGGATTATCTTTGTTGCAAGTAAAACGTTGTAACCGAACGTGTAATACACACCGCCCTTCTTCGATACGACTTCAAACGTAAGTTCGCCCGTTGCGCCCGCTTTTGTTAAATCTACAGTAAGTTTGCCGTTGTTTACAGCGCCGTTTCCGAGTATTACGCCGTTATAGGTTACTGTTGCATTTTCGCCGACATAATCGCTTGCGAACGAAAGATCGATTTCGGAAGTCGCTGTTTCGACGATTTGTCTTTCATGCGATACGCTTACGTCACGCGAATCGGCTATTTCGATTTCAACGGTTACATGCGAACCGTTAAGATAGGAAATCGCATTTATCGTAATACTGCCGGCGCCGGCATCTTGCGGTACGCTGATTACGCCGTTTTCAAGCGTGATGCCGCCAAAAAGATTTTCGGCTGTAATGCCTGCGTAACGAGTATTTACCTTAACAATCGAACTGCCGCCTAAAGCAATCATTTCGGCAATCTGAACGAATTCTATTTGCTGATGCAGGTCGATAGTTTCGATTGCGTGTTTAACAAACGGTATGCCGTTTATAACCGACCATACGTCTTCATCGAACTCGCTTATTATGCTCTTTAACGGAACGGAAGTCGAAAAATCGCTATAAGACGTAGCGGTATAAGGCGAACCGCTTTCGCTCAGGATTTTATCTGCGCGGGCATGGTCGCATACAACAACGAGATTTTCTACGTTTTTGGTTCTTGTTCCCAAAACTACGTTTGCAAGATCGGATCTGTCTTTATTGGTAACGTAAGCGATATCCGCGCCTATTGCGTCCACGAAACAGTTCCTGACCTTTGCGGAATCCGAAGCCCCGCACGAGAAGAACGCGCCCATGGTTCTGGGATCGCCGTTAGTGCTGAACAAATCCCTGTTTTCGTTGCCTGCGCCTAATTTTGCGAAAGTTATATTGACGTTTTCTATAAGTCCGCCGCCGTAGGAACAGATAAACCCGTTATTTTCCTCTACACCGGCGTTCGTGAACGAAACGTTTTTGATAACGGCGTTGTTACCCGTAAATCCGAAGATACCGCCGCTTTCTCTGCCGCTCGTAGCCGCTTTGACGGTAATTCCGTTTACGTTATAGCCGCGCCCGTCGAATACGCCCCTGAAGCCGTATTTTGACGGATCGTTCCAGCCTGCGCCGCCGAGTTTGTTGTTTATCGTCCATATTTCGCCGCTGTCTGTAAGAGAAACAAAACCTGCGTTATATTCAATATTTCCGTTGAGTACGAAATAACCGTCAAGCACGCCCGTGTTGCTTACGTCGCCGTTCGCGCGGGCAAGGCTGCGCATCTGATCGAATTCCGCTTTGTTGCTTATTATAAGCGTGTAAATATCCGCTGTGAACGTGTATTCAACGTCGGCGGTAGACAAAATCATCTCTCTTGCGCCGAGTTTATCCGCCGTTTTGGGAAGTTTATCCTTGTTGAGAACGACGTTCTTGCCCGACACGGAAGAATAAACGTTTACTCCGTCTAACGTAAGCGACAAAACGTTTTCGTTAAACGAGTCGGGAAGCGTTACGGGCTTTAAATCTTCGACCTCGATTTCCGGACGGATATCAAGCGTTTTAACTGCCTTTTCGACGATAACTTTTATGGAAACGGTAATGTTTTTGCCATTCGGCGTGCGGTAAGCGCCGATAATGTCGGTCGTACCGGCGGAAACCTTTTTAACGATATAATTTCCGTTTGCCCCCGTAATTTCGGCAACGTCGGGATCGTACCGTTCGGAATCGAGATCCCAGTTGATGACCGCATTTTTAACCACGCTGCCGCCATGATACGCCGTAAAACTTAAAGGCATTTCGGTTCGCCCCGCTTCGGCTATGGTGAACAATTTCAATTCGTAACCGTCGTCGCCGACCGTGATTTCTCCGTCGGGCACAACGGTCGCTATGGGTTCTATAACCTTTACCGATACGCTCTTATTAACGTAAATCCCGTTAAAAGTTGCCGAAACGTAATATACCGCTTCGCCGAGAGATTTCGCGGCAAAAGTAACCGTTCCGTTGCCTTTTACCACGTTGCAAACCTGTTCGTAACCGCCGGCTAACGACCATTCGATTTTAGCCCTTTCGGTTACGTCCTCGCCCCTGAATAAAACGCTGATTTTGCCAACGTAACTGTTTCCGTTTTCGACGGTGATTTTATCGGCTGTTTTTATAACGGGAGCGTAAACGCTGTCGGTTACGGTAAGAGCGCAGATCGCCATGGCTTTGCCCGACATTGCGATAATGTTGCATCTGCCGGTTTTTACGCCGAGAACAAGACCGTCCCGGTCTACCGTGGCAACCGAGCCGTCACTCGTACTCCACTTTACGGTTTCATCGCCGTTTTCTACGGTGGCGGAAAGTTTTATGGTTTCAAACTCGGCAACCGCCGCGGTTTCAGCCGAAATCTTCACGATGGTTTTATCTCCGCCCGAGGACGAATCGCCCGAACTATCTTTCTGTTTATCGCAACCGATAAGCAAAGTTGCCGATGCTACGGCAAGCGATATTACCGCGATTAAAGAAATAGCAATTTTTAACAATCTGTTTTTCATAATCGTTCCCCCTTAGTCCAGATTCCAGCCGGAAGTAATAACGGAAATAACAAAGTGTTCCTGATGCGTGGTGTTGCCCAGATCCTCAAAATCTTTAAGGAACGATTTACGCATTGCTTTAATCTGACTTGCGCTGAACGATTTATCGTATTTGGTGCATAAAACGTATCTGGGGAACAGAGATTCGATTAAAATATGCTTGGAAAGCGCTTCGTATAATTCGGAATCGGTATCTTTATATTTTAAAATCTCGTTTTGTGCAACGTCGAAAGAATTAAGCCAGCCCGTTACGAGAGCCTCCGGCCATACGCGGTTATCTGACAAGCCGTAAGAGTGAACCCGACCGCCGGTGATGTTTTCGTTGATGGTTAAGTTAACCTGTACTTCGTTGAAGTATTTACGCATGACGGGCGCGGCTTCTCTGAAATAGTACTTGAAGAATTTATCTACAAGTTCGTTATAATCGGAGTTCACGTCGAACATGCCCTTTGAGTTGATATAGTCGCGCAGTTTGGCAAAGCCGGGGTTATTCATGTTTTCCCACGTGCCCTCGGGGTAAATGTAGTTACCGCCGAATTCCTTGAAATATTTGAAGTTATCAAGCAATATGTGATAGTTGTTGTAAGGATACAAATATTGATAATAACTTATTTCATAAGACCAGATATAAAGGTTTGACGAACCGAGCCCTGCCCACGCTTCGATTGCCGAAGCGAATTCCCTGTTTTCCGCTTCATAGAACGAATGAATCCAGTTTGCCTTGGACGCAGCGAATTCATATGCCACGCCACGACCGCAAACGAGTTTTTCGGGTTGTCCGTTTTCGTCTGACACGACGGTTTTATTACCTTGCTCATCGAAGTCGTAACGAGTTTCGGGAATACCCTTGCCTTTTTCGTCGAGAACGTACTCGCCGTTTTTGCGCTGAACGGGCGCTTGCAAAGCTTCCTGATAGGCAAGAACTACAAGATTAAAAATTCTGCCGGGTTCGTTAGCGTCGATATATGCGTTAACCTTTTTTGCAAGGTCGTTCGCAAACGAAATCATCGCCCCGCCCAGAGTTCCGTAATAATCGCAACTTGCGTTACATGCCGCGCAATTGCATTTCCACGTCGTGTTTTCGCCCAGTACGTCGTTTTGCGATATGCGCATGTTCAGAACGTCGGGTTTCTTCTTTAAAATTTCAATGATTTTTTCAGACATGTGATTCAAAAGCGCTTCATATTCTTCTTTATCGCCATGAGCGGTAAAGCACGGCTGACCTATGCGGACGCGTTCCAGCCCGCCGCCGACGGCAGATCTTTGCACGATAGCGCCTTCTGAAAACCATTTGCTGTGATTTTTTACGTCTTCCTGCGTGAAGAAATCGTATAGGTTGTGAACGTTGCCGGTTTCGGTCTGAAGCATTCCCGATTTTTGCGTGAAGCCCATACCGTATTTAGCGTCGCCCTTCATTTCGTTGCTGTTTATACGGAATTCGTAATCGGGGCGTTCGGCTATTTCGATTGCGGGCAAAACGTCGCCCGATTTTTCGTAAATAACACAGTCGACGGACATCATATCGTAACCTACGAGCGCACGGAGAAGCGCTATAGCCGCAAGCTGCGCGCCGTTTTCGCTCGTGCAGTATACAAGCACGTCGTCACCCACGGTTTTAATGTAGTAACCCTGATCGCCGAGAATTTCCGCCTCCGGAACGGTTACCGCCGATTTTATAAGTTCATTAAGCCCGAAAACGATATATTTACCTGCGGACAGATTACATTCTTCGGCAAATTCCAAGGGGAAATTCACACCTGTCGCCGCGCTTAAATGTTTGGAAACAAACTTTGAAGCAACGCCGTACCCTGAAACCGACACAACGGTGTATTCGGTTCTTCCGTTTGCGGAAAGTGTGCCGACGGGCTCGTTATAATTGACGTTGACGTCGTGCAGAGTGCCTTCAACTTTATGAGTTTTTACGTCGGTAACCGTCTTTACATCACCGCTGTCGTCGGAGGTATTATCGTTTTTACAAGCCGAAAAAGCCGAAAACGTAAATATAACGGTTAACAAAAGAATAATTGCTTTGAATATGCTTTTTTTCATATTTTTCACCTTACCTTACGTTTACTTCGCAGCACAGCGACGAAGAGTTGCCCGCCGCGTCGGTTGCATACACAATAAAGGTATACTTGCCCGTATTTTCGCATCTGATTGCGTTTGCTCCGTCGACAAGTTCGATAAACTTACCCTGAGCGTTTATGATGAACGCCCTTACCGTGATTTCACTTTCGGGTGAAATGTTATCGGTAACTTTGTACTCGGGCATTACGATTACGTCGCCGACAGCCGCCGTAGCAGACGGAACTTTTGTAAATTTTATAACCGGCGCTTCCTCATCGGGCACGGTAACGGTTATGTTGGGTTTGTTGCGGTTGCCGACCCAGTCTACCTCCGAGATAGCGTATGAAACAGTGTATTTTCCGTATTGATTAAGCGTTATAACGTATTCTTCGTCGATCGGAACGTCTTTTAAAACTTTTCCGTTTTTATCCTTCATTATAGTTCCGTCGGGAGCCGTAACGGAAAGAGTTCCGTTTGATTCGGGAGCGAATACGTCGCTGCAAATACCGCGTTTTATAACGTATTCGGAGTTAACTTTTTGTTTTCCGCCATAGTCGCCCGATATGCTGAACGAAGGCGCGCTGTTATCCTGGTTTCTGTATGAAAGAGCGTTTTCGTTTACAGTTAAAACCATATAACGGCTGTCCGCTTTATTATCCTTAGTAGTTACGCCGATATAAACTTTATCGGACGTAAATCCGTCGAATTCATCGCCGTTATCGTATACGGTAAGAGGAACGGACATAACCGCAGAATCGTTGCACACTACGTTTAGTTTTCCGTTGCCATACGCTATTTTAAGCTTGCCCCCGTTTTTAACAGACGAACCTAAGGTATAACTTTCGGCGCCATGCGTAAACGTTATTTTTGCCGAACCGATCGTTGCGGTAACGGTGATTTTCTTTCCGCTTGACGCGTCGATTAACGAAAATTCAAACGCACCGAAATTGGTTTTACCTGCAAGCGTGCTTACGGCAACCGAAGCCTCGCTTTTAAGTAATGCGTTTGCAAAAATCCAGCCTGCGTCTCCCGAACCGGGTATAACCGCAAGCCCCGTGGTGTATAACGCGTTGTTTTCGTCACGAGTGGTTACGTTGATATCTTTGCCGTAAACGTAGTTGGACATGTATACCGTGTTGTCCGTTCTTCCGATGATTACGGGAACGTTGAACGCGGGATATACCGCACTGCCCGAGTAATAAGTTATTTCGGCAATATCGCCGTTACTATTGACTGCGGGAACGTATTCGCTGCCCGCTTTATAAATCTTTTCGCCGTTCGCATCCACGACTTTAACGTCGCAAAGCGCGCGCTTCAAGCTGCCTGACGTGTAATCGTTTGCATAAAGTTCGGGAAGGATATATCTGCCGCCGTTTATATATACGGGCGGCAAATTAACGCTGTCGACAAACATCGGTTTTTCGCCCCTCGTCGCATCGACGGTAATGGAAACTGTCTGCGTTTTTCCTATATAGTCGGTCGCTGCAAATTCCACCGTGTACTCGCCTTCGGTTTCGGGACGGAAGCCGCCGTTTACAGCGGTGCGTTCTCCGCCAAAAACAACCGAGGTTTCAACATTGATTTTTCCGCTGCCGCCGCTTACGACCGGTTCGGGAATTTCAACGTAAGTGCCGAGTTCAACGCTCGATGAAACGGACGGAGGCGTAATCACTATTTCGGGAACAGATTTAACCGCCTGAACAAAAAGTAATTTTCTTCCGATATTGCCGAAACCGTCTTTAGCCGTATAAACTATAGCGTATGTGCCCGTTCTGTCGGGAACGAACGATCCGTTTAAAAGGCTTACCGAAACAGGTTCTTCGCTATGATAACCGTAAACAACTTCCGTTGTAACCTCGCAAGCGCCTGCGTAATCGTCGTATGCTTTGGCTGTGGGAACAGAATACGCTCTGCCCACTTCGGCGCGAGGCATTTCTGCATAGTCACTGTCGACGGTGATCGCCGGAGCTTCGTCGTCGATAAAATTGTTATCTCTTAATTCGTCCGCCGACATGCCGAATATTTCGGTAATGCAGAAATTCGCGGTCGAACTTGAATACCCGCTTGCGCTTACCGTAAGTCTTGCTTTATCCGACGACCAGCCGCTCCATAAATCTTTATAATAGTCCGAACTGTCGAGATCGGACACTATATCCGAATTGGCATAAACGATTTTTGAATTATAATCGAAAGATATCGTGCCGTAACGCGAATCGGGTTTTACGTTAAACGCAGGGCCGGACCAACCGTCGCCCGAGTTGTTCTGAGCCACAAACGAAATGTAAAGAGCCGTGCCTACATCGTCGTTTACATGCAGTTTTTTGCCTTTTTCATAACCGACCATATCCTGACCGTTTCCGCCTGCCATAACCCACGAAACGCCTACGCCGCCGGAGGAAAACTGACCGCGGTTAACGTCGATTCTTAAATATTTCGAACTGTCGACCGAGTCGGTGAGAGTAAACGTAAGTTTATTAAAGTCGGCTGCGCCTTGATGTTCGGGCGTTATAAAGAACTTGAAAAGCGCGTCGCTTTGCGTAAGCGCGGCAACGTTTATTAGTTTTGTGAAAGTAAGTTTATCTCCGTTTGCGAGTTTTACTTTAAGCCCCGTGGAATCCGCGCCGAATTCGGTATAGCGACCATAAGCCACCGAACTTTCAGCGCTATTAACCCCGTAACCGAAACCCTGAACGGTAAAACTTTTTTCGTCAGAATACTGTTCTTTACCTATACTTGCATAGTAGCGCACGGTATAATTACCCGTTTCACTGAGTTTTACCGCTTTTCCGCGAACGACGTCGCCGCCCGGGAACGTCACGGTGTGAAGTGCTTTGACCGTGTTTGAACCGACGGTAAAAGTGCGTTCGGGAACGTCGAAAGTTTCGCCGTAAGCATAAACTCCGGCAATATCAACGTCGCTCCACACGGCGGCGTTCGCGCTTACGGCAAAAACCGCAACCATAGAACAGATCGCCGCGCACAAAAGGATAAAAATCATCGTTAATCTGCGTTTCATTCTTATTCCTCCTTTATTTTTTGTTTTATTTTTGTTTTCTGTGTTTTTTTGTTTTCAGCCTTTGACGCCGCCTATCGACAGGTTGCCTAACAGCCGCTTATGCGTAAAGCAGAACAGCGCGACCACGGGAAGAAGTAAAATAAGCGAAGTTGCAAGTTGCACGGGCGCTTTGCTGAACGGATATTTAGAAAACGTGCTGATCTGAAATACGTATTCGGCAAGCGTCGGGTGATTGGGCACGTAAACCATGGGAACCTGATAGTTGTTCCAGTAACCTATAAAGTTTATAAGCAATACGGTAAGGAACGTGTTGATTGCTATAGGGAAAAATATTTTCAACATAATCTGCGCGTCGTTTGCGCCGTCGATTTCGGCGGCTTCGCTGAGAGCCGCGGGTACAGCGCAGAACATGTCGTAAAACACAAGGAAGTATATACCCAAAAAACTCGCGCGCATTACGAGCATGCCGATCATTTTATCATATAGCCCGAGGTTCATCGACATCTGAATTTCAGAGGTCTGATTACCTACCACGGGAATTACCATTACCACGAGAACAAGCCCGTATATGAATTTAGAGAAAGCGCATTTATACTTTGAACACGCGTAAGCCACCACGGCGGTAACAAACGTGTTTACAAGCGCGCAGCCTACCGAGTATAAAATCGAGTTCCAGACTATTTCGCCGAAAGGCACAACGCCCTGTTCTTTCCGTATTTCGGCATTTTTTAAAACGTAAGGTATGTTTTCAAAATACCAGGGGTTGGGAAGTCCTACCTTATTACGGTTGAATGCAAGCGGTTCTTTAAGCGCGGTAAGCACTGCCCATAAAAGCATGCCTAACAAAAACGCGCAGTATAAAACAAGAACGATAAGCATTACGACGGTAAGAGACGATAATCTGCTTTTTAAACGCCTTTTATGAGTTTTCATATTCGCACCTCCGCCCTTAATCTTCGCTCGGTCCTATTTTATTGAGGAACCAACGCGCTAAAAACGTAAGAGGAATCGCCACGGCGGACATCATAAGTCCGAGCGCCGCAAGCGGCGGATATTGCGAAATATCGCCCTTTGCCTTCTGCGTTCTGAAATACATCAAAAAGCCCAGAGTTGCCGTGTCGGGTTTCCAGTAATAGTTGAAAAACGAAAAGTTGTTTATCTCGTTTGTAAAAATACCCGCAATGCCCGTAACTAAAAAGATCGACAAAGTCGAAAAAGTTTGCGGAAGAACAATGCTGAAAAATTCGCGCGGGGGGCTTACTCCGTCAAGCTGAGCGGCTTCGATTATTTCGGGCGAAATGTTTGCCATTTTGTTTGAATAAAGCAAAACGGTAGTGCCGAAACTTACGAACAGATTATAAAACATAACCGTCGCGTACCTCGTACTTTTTTCAGATAACAACGCTCCTTTGAGTTCTATATGGAAAAAGTTTAAAACGTCGGGAACGACGTAGTCGGTAAAGTACTTGAAAATCGAAACGAGAACTATGCTCGCTATGATTGACGGCATAAACAACATAAACCGGAAAAACATGGCGCCCGGTAATTTTTTGAAAATGTAGTATGCAAAAAGCAAGCCGAGCGGAACGCCTATTCCAAGCGATATCGCATACGACTTAAGAGAAATCAGAAGCGTTTGGGTAAGTTGCAAAAACTCATTTTCGTCGGCAAACCAGTTTTTAAAGTTATCAAACGTCCAGGAAAATATATATTTTTTCGTTTCTGCGTCAAGCGTGATGTTTCTGAACGCAAGAATAAACGAGTTAATGTTTACCGCGATATAAAATATGCAAAACTGAAGTACCGGCAACGCTAAAACAGCAACGTAAAACCAAAAACTTTTTGCGCTTTTAAATGATTTTAATTTTAATTTTTTCATCATTCAATCCCCGATAAGGACAATATAAAAAACTAAAGTACAGCCGGTTCGGGCAAGGTTGCCGCCCTGCCCGAACCGCTTTCAAATTCAAAATTATTTCCAGAACGAATATTTTTTGAAGTAATCGTTGAACGATTCAAAATATGACGTACCGGTCGCGCCGCCTTCTTTTATTCCGTCTACAACGTTCTTGTAAAGCGAACCGTTTACTTTCGCCGAATAAACGACGTCATACTGGAGGTTGGCTATATTTGCGTTGTAGAAATTGCTCGAAGAGAATTTGTAGATAATTTTCGAGTTGGCAACGTAGTTTATAACGTCTTTGGAGAACGACGAAAGCTTGTTCATATCGCTTCCCATATCGTATTTGTACGCTTTGGGCGCGCCCGTCGTAACGGTGAAGTCCCTTAACATTGCGTCGGTGACGGAGAATTTTACGAATTCCAACGCAGCCTTTTTAACGCCTTCGGAAAGGCCGCCCTTAACGCATACGAAAGCGTTGAGATAGTCGGAATAAACGTTGCCCTGTCCTACCTTATCGGCAGTTGCCTTGGGGAGCGGCATCCAGCCGAAATTACGGTTGGTTCTTGCATACTGAGAACCTGCTTTTTCCATTACGGTAAATACGCCGGCCGATTCTTCCTGCCACCACGGGCCGTCGATAAGCATAGCGACCGCCTTGTCGTCGTTTAAGCCGGTTCCGAAATCATCGGTTCCCGCCATAAGGAATAATTCCTGGTTGTCGGTATGAGAAAACGAACCGGTGAATGCGTCTTTATTGTAATAGTTTACGTTGGTGATAAGTTTTTCGATAAACTGCATTGCATAGAGCTTACCGATCTGACGAGCAACGTCGTAACCGTTCGACGAATTGATCGCTTTTTCTTCGGTAACTATATTGCCGTTGCTGTCTTTGGTAATTTTACCGTTCGCATCCAGAACAACGAGATCTTTGGCAATCGTGCCGTCAAAATCATAGTTTATGCGCATTTGTTCAACGCCCTCGTAATCGGAAATAAGGTTATCCATAAGGTTTCCGAGGTGGTGTTGTCTGTATTCGCCGGGCCAGCATACGGGAGTATCGTTCGCGTTG
The DNA here is from genome assembly GCA_900548285.1 of uncultured Eubacteriales bacterium. GTDB lineage: Bacteria > Bacillota > Clostridia > Christensenellales > Borkfalkiaceae > UBA10281. The sequence continues at coordinate 20,899 of URKE01000026.1, forward strand.
AAAATTTCATCGCAAAGCGTGAAGAATTCTTCGTACGTTGTGGGCAGTCCGTCGTCGGGAGTTCCCTCTACGCCGTCGGGACCGTTCGTTTTCTTGGCGTTTTTGTTACTGCCGATAATCGCGCCGTTGGACTTATCCGCCGCGAGATAATACCCCTTCTTGTCAAAGAGGTCCTTGTTGTAGATTATTCCGTAGTTGCCGAAGTACGAAGGTAACGCATAATAATGCGTAGCGTTATCTTTTTTCGCTCCGTAATAATTGATTTGCTGTGAGTCGAGTTTCTCAAGAACGGTAAGCGCATCGTCAGCCGACGCTTTCGAATTAACTATATCGGTGAGATCTTCCAGAACGTCGATGTACTTATAATAATGTTCGTTTTCGAAGAAGAAAATATCGAATTCCGATTTCTGAATCTGCGCGGCGTTGAACTGCCTCATATCGGGCGTGTGTTTAACAAGAACCCCCGTTTTTCCGTCTTCAAACGAAACGTCTGCAAACGCTTTTGAAAAAGCGTTTGCAAGACGGGTAAACCACTCGTCGCCATATCCGGCGCCGTAAGTAAAAACGTTAAGCGTTGTTTTGGTAGGATCGTCTTTTTTCGAGTCGTCTTTATTGCCGTTACCGCCGCATGCCGCCATAGATATTGCGGCGATGCATGCAAGCCCGAACCCGACGATACGTTTAAAAAGTGATTTTTTCACGATTTATCTCCTTTAAGTGAAATTTTTGAATTTGATTTTAAATTTATTTTTTCTTTTTTAATTTTTTATCGATTTGAAATTGCAATTAAGCGAATCGCCGGACAAAGCTTCTTTGTCAAGCAAAAGGCATGCCGTTTGCAAAAATTTTTCTGCTTTTAAGCGATAATAGCAACGAAACCCGTCGCATATTTATGTTCATTATATATTGCCGACGATTTGTTTTCAATACTTATTTTGCTTGTCGGGTTTCTTTTTTTACTTATTTTTATAACAGAAAAACGCAGAATATAAACCATAAAACGATAGGCATTACATTCGTAACCTAATTCTATACCAGCAAAAGATTAAAGTCAATGTCGTATTTTAATACATTTTCCGTCTTTTTTTCATATTCACACTCAAAAAAGAAGAAAAAAAACAATTTATCTGATTTTCGATTGACTAAGAAGAAAAATCATTTTATAATTCAGATATGGTAGAACTCATAGGTTATAAAATATGCAATCAGTACTTCGAAGATCCGGTCGATCTCGGAGGAATAAAACTGGTTCAGGCGGGAAGATATTACTGCAGCCCGGGAACGATCGTTGCCGATCACGTTCACGACGGATATTATGAACTGACGGTCGTTAACGGAGGCAGCGCGACGGTGCTTACCAACGATAAATATATACCCGTAAAAAAGAATGATATTTTCGTCGGATTTCCGGGCGATTTACACGGTATAGTCGCTTCGGTGGACGACCCTATTCAGTATGACCACTTAGCTTTTATAATCGACAAAAAAGAACTCGGCGAGCCTATGAGGAAAATAGCGATCGAGCACGCCGACCCCGAGTCGCGCATTATATACGACAGACGTATACACTCCCTTTTGATAGATATAATCGGCGAACTCGCGAACGAGCAGACGTACTATAAGGATTATCTTTTATACACAATATACAACATAATCATTTGCGTGATCCGCAAATTCGGCGAAAAAAGTCAGGCGGCGTTCTCGGAAAACGCGTCGGGAAACGAAAGATTCTGTAACCGTATTATGAATTATATCGACGCAAATATTTACGATCTGGAAAATCTTAACGGACTTACTCAGATTACAAATTACAACTATAATTACCTTTCTTCTATGTTTAAAAAGACCACGGGAAGCACGCTTCGGGATTACTTTTTGAACCGCAAACTTGAAACGGCAGACGTTCTGGTTAAGGAAGGTAAGCTTAAAATTTACGAAATTGCGGATAAACTGCACTACTCTTCCGCCGACTCTTTTACTAAAGCATACAAAAAGAAATTCGGCGTTTCGCCGAAGTCAAACAAAAATTAGCATATCGGCCCGGAATAAGGAGATTTTATGTTTTTATTCAACGAAAAAAAGTGCGCGGATATTTGCCTTAAAAACACAAATAAGTACGTTTTTAAAGCTGTAAACGACCTTATAAGCGATTTTGAACGCGTAAGCACGTTCGGCGTAAAACCGAAAATAGTTAAAAACGTAACGCAAAACTGCATTATAATAGAGGAAAACACGCGAACTTCGGCAGAACCTGTCGCAGACGAGAGCTATTCGATAACGACCGAAAACGGAAACATCGTAATTCGCGCCGACGGATATCTGGGCACTATGTGGGGAATTTATACGCTGAGCGAAAAGTTTTTGGACGTTGATCCCTGCTACCTTTTCAACGACCTTGCAATCGTTAAGAAAAACGCCGTTGAGCTGTCCGAGGTTGATATAGCCGATAAACCGGACGGGTTCGGATTCCGCGGCGTATTTATAAACGACGAGGATTTACTGCAAGGCTGGAAAGACGACGGCGGCGCAAGGCTTGTAGGCGGCGGATATTATTACGTTACGGTTGCAAAAACCGTGATAGAAAAAGTGGTTGAAACCGTTTTACGCCTAAAATTGAACCTCGTTATCCCCGCGACTTTTATCGACCTTGACAACCCGCCTGAAAAAGACCTTGCCGACGCAGTTGCCGAGCGCGGAATTTATCTTTCGCAACACCATTGCGAACCGCTCGGCGTTTCGTCGTTCACGTTTGAAAATTATTGCAAAAAATACGGAAAAACCGGCAGATTTTCGTACAGCGAATGCCCTGAAATAATGGAAAACGTATGGAGTTTTTACGTTGACAAATGGGCAAAATACGATAACGTCGTGTGGCAGATAGGTTTGCGCGGACTAGGCGACGACCGCCCCATCTGGCAGGACGACGTTCCCACCGAAGAAGTTCTTGAAAAAAGCGGCGAGTTCATAAGCAAAGCCTACCAAAAAGAAAAAGATATTATTCTTGCCGCGACCGACGGCAAAGCCGGACATTTTACTTCTACGCTCTGGATGGAAGGTTCGGCGCTCGTGGAAAAAGGATATTTAAAGTTCCCGGAAAGCGTGACAATGGTCTTTGCGGATACCGCCCCGACTCAGCTTTACGGCGACGAGTACGATCGCGTTCCGCGCGAAAAAGACGGAAAATACGGCATTTATTACCATTTACAGTACTACGGATGCGGACCGCACCTTGTACCGCAAACGGGGCTTAAAAAATTGTATTATAATATGAAACTCGCCTATGATAAAGGCGACAGAGATTATTTTATAATGAACGTTTCCAACGTACGCGAGTTCGTTTTCGAACTGAAAGCGTACGCCGAGTCGGCCTGGAGCATGAGTCGCTACGTACCCGACGATTATTTAAACCGTTACTGCGAAAAGTTCGGCGAACACGCAGATGAAGTAAAGATTGCGATAACCGATTTTTACGAAAGTTTCCCCGAACTCGATTCGAAATACCTTGAAAAGCATTTAAGTACGTATTTTAACTACACGAAAACCGCCCCGCCCGCGGGAATTACCAACTTTGTTTTAAAAGAAGGCAGTATTATAGACTACGGCAAGCGCATGACCGACAACTTCGATAAAGATCTTAATAAATGGCTTTGCCACGAATACGCCGCCGCAATAAAACCGATTATTGCAAACAGCGACGAAATTTGCGTAAGGTTTGAAAAAATAACCGAAAACCTGAGCGAACCGCTTAAAACGCATTTTAAGATAAAATGGTTGCTTTCCGCAAAAACGCTTAACTATATTTACAAATGGTACGTCGCCCTGCACGACGCAAAAATTCACCGCGACGAAGCCGATGGCGAGAACATGAAAAAATCTATTCTTGAAGCGAGCGGATATCTGTTCGATTATTTAAAATATCGCAAGTGCGCTGAATACGGCGAGTTTAAAAACTGGTACCGCGGCGATTTGAAAATGAATATAAAACAACGACTTTACGACACCTTGAAAATAATCGGACAGACGCCCGAAATGACTGAATATTAAAACTTTAAAAAACGCTTAAAAGCTCGTCTATAATCCGTTAATCGACCTATAGGCGGGTTTTTATAATTTTTGTCAGCAAAGCGATCGGCTATGTTATATTTAAAAAGAACGAGATTCCGTCAAACGATGAAATCCCGTTCTTTTTATAAGTTTTATCGGTCGTCAAGGCGCTGTGACTTTGCCTCTATAATCCTTCTCATATTATCAATCGTAAACTTGTCCATTTCCTATGCCAGACAAGAATAAAACGAACCTTGCCAAAACACCGCAATTTCCGTGTTTTTTGTCGAATTCTCGCTTGAAGTACGTATAGTACGTCTGCGTTCGCCTTCACCAAAAATCATCGAAAATATCGGCGTTTTG
>URKE01000027.1 GCA_900548285.1 uncultured Eubacteriales bacterium
CGCCCGAACGGTCGCGGAAAATGGCGAAAAAGACGCCTTTTCGGTAATTAGTGATAACGAATGAAATCCCTAAGTTTGCGCGCCATCATAACGCCCATGACGGAAGCCATCATAAGTCCCCTCGTCCAGCCGGACGAATCGCCGAGGCAATGAAGATTTTCGATGTTCGTGTTGAAGTCGTCGTCCATTTTTATCTTGTTGGAGTAGAATTTAAGTTCCGGCGAATACAAAAGCGTTTCGGGGCTGGCGAACCCGGGAACCACCACGTCGAGTTGTTCGATGAAGTGAAGAATATTCGTGAGCGTTCTGTAAGGCATCGCGGCGGTTATGTCGCCGGCTACCGCGTCGGGCAGAGTGGGTTTCACGTTCGACTGAGAAAGTTCCTTATCCCAGGTGCGTTTTCCTTCGAGAATATCTCCGTAACGCTGAACGAGAATATGTCCGTTGGCGAGCATGTTCGTCAGTTCGCCTATCTTTTTCGCGTACTCTATGGGTTGATTGAACGGATAGGTGAAGTTGTGCGAGCAGAGAATGGAAAGGTTGGTGTTGTCGGATTTTTTATCCTTGAACGAGTGACCGTTGACGACGGCGAGATTGTCGTCGTAATTTTCCTGCGCCACGTAGCCGCCGGGATTCTGGCAGAACGTTCTCACTTTGTTTTTGAACGGAGCGGGGTAGCCGATGAGTTTCGATTCGTATAAAACTCTGTTGACTTCTTCCATTACTTCGTTGCGGACTTCGACTCTCACGCCGATATCGACCGTGGACGGCTGATGTTCGATTCCGTGCGCCGAGCACATGCTTTCCAGCCATTCCGCGCCGCGCCTGCCCGTCGCAACGATAACCTTTTTCGCGCCGATCGTTTCTTCTTTGCCTTTGACTTCGATAATCGCGCCTTTGCATACGTTGCCTTCGATGACGACGTTTTTGCAGTCCGTATTGAAAAGCATTTCAACGCCGTTTTTAAGGAGATATTGCTCGATGCCGTAGTAAATATCCTGCGCTTTTTCAGTGCCGAGGTGGCGGATCGGGCAATCGACGAGCGTAAGCCCTGCGCTGATCGCTTTTCTTCTTATCTGTTTTATTTCTTCGGGGTGGTCTATACCCTCGATTTTTTTATCCGCGCCGAATTCGAGATAGATTCCGTCCACGTAGGAAATCATTTCCTGAACGACGTCGTGACCGATCTGGTCGGGCAGAGAGCCGCCGACGTAACTCGAAAGCGAAAGTTTTCCGTCCGAAAACGCGCCCGCGCCCGAAAACCCCGTGGTTATGGCGCAGTTTTTGCAGTTCATGCAATGTCCCGTTTTCTTTTTGGGGCAAACTCTTTTCTCAATCGCCGAGCCTTTTTCGACGATGGTTATCTTTCCTTTGTAGTTAGTGCGGACGAGTTCCATCGCGGTGAAAATCCCCGCGGGGCCCGCTCCGATTATTAAAACGTCGGTATTCATATTAAATCGTTTTGTGCCTCCCGAAAAAAATTTTTACAACATATTATAGCACGTACGATCGGAAAAGTGAAGAGATTTATTGTGACGGGTTAACGAAATTTGCACCGATTTTAAAAACAGCGCGGCGGGCGATATGTAAAACGCTTGTAAGGAACGGCGAAAAATGTTAAAATTATCCCATGAGCGATTTTGAGAACAGAATAAACGAATTATATAACAGGAGTTTAAACCGTGGAATTTTCGTTTTCACCGATTTTTTAAGCCCGTCCAAAGCGGAAGAGGTCAAAAGCCTCGTCGGGAACGGAATCGCCGCCGCGTCGTTTTTCGGCGGTTGCGATTTCGCGGAAAGAGTTATCGCCCGTTTCGGCGATACGGAAGAACTCGGTTACGAGGAAGAATTTCCGATAAAACTGATAAAAATAACGGTTTCGTCGGGGAAATTCTCCGCGCCGATAACGCACAGGGACGTTCTGGGCGCAACGCTGAACCTCGGTATCGAAAGAAGCAAACTCGGCGACGTGTTCGTCAAAGGCGGCGAGGCTTACGTTTTCGTTGCCGAATCGGTCGCGGGGTTTATCGCGTCGGAATTGAAAACCGTTTCGAAAAATCCCGTTACGGTCTGTTTTGCCGACAGCCTTCCCGACGATTTCCGCCCGACGACGGAAGAACGCGAAATAAGCGTTTCCTCAAACCGCGCGGATGCGATAATTTCGAGGGTTTACAATCTCTCTCGCGACGAGAGTTCAACGCTTTTCGGGAAAGGAATGGTCGCGATAAACGGCAAAGTTACCGAAAAAGGCGAAAAAACGTTGAAACCGGGCGACGTCGTTACGGCGAGAGGTTACGGAAAATTTGCCTTCGTCGGCGAGAGCGGCCTTTCAAAAAAAGGTAAACTTTACGTAAAAATAACGATTTACGCGTGATTGTCGCTGACAAAAATATTTAATTGACAAAAACGGCTAAACTATATATAATACACAATAGATATATAATATATAGTTATTATAAAACGTTTACGAACTCATAGGGATTCCATTCGTCATCACTAATAAAAAAAGGAGAGAAATCAATGCGATCTGAAAACGTTCTCGTTGCCACGGGGCTGAAAAAAACGTTTAAACTGAGCAGGAAACAACAGAGAATCGAACGCACCGACAAAACGGTGAAAGTGGCTGTGGACGGTTTGAGTTTCACGGCGAGGAGAGGCGAAATCTACGGGCTTTTAGGTCCGAACGGAGCGGGTAAAACAACGACGCTCAGAATGCTCGCCACGCTCATAAAACCCGACGAGGGCGACGCGGTTATCGACGGGGAGAGCATAGTAAAAAATCCCGACAAAGTTCGCGGAAAGATAGGTTTTTTAACGAGCGAACTGAAATTGGAAGATTTTTTTACGCCGGAATATCTTTACGGCTATTTTTCCGAACTTCACGGAGTGGAAAAATCCGTGGCGGAAAAACGCAAAAACGCCCTTTTCAAAAAGTTCGGTATAGACAAATTCGCCGAGGTTAAAGTCGGCGACCTTTCCACGGGTATGAAACAAAAGGTTTCGCTCGTCATCTCTATCGTTCACGACCCCGATTTTATCATTTTCGACGAGCCGACCAGCGGGCTGGACGTCATCACCGCGAAAACGGTCACGGATTTCCTCGTAGACCTGAAAAACGAGGGAAAGACGATTATCATTTCCACGCATATTTTTTCGCTTGTGGAAAAACTTTGCGACCGCGTGGGGATAATCATCAACGGCAAAATGGTTAAAGAGGGCGATCTTAAAGAACTTACGGCTGAGAAAGATCTCGAAACGACGTTCTTTGAAGTTTACAGTGAGGAGGTCGGCGAAAATGCGTGAAATCTTTGTTATAGTAAAAAAGGAACTCAAAAGATTTTTCACGGATAAAAGAATGATCATGAGCCTTATTTTGCCGGGCGTTCTCATTTTCGTTCTTTATTCCTTAATGGGCAACTTCATCGGCAAAGCGATAACCCCCGCCGACGATTACGAATACGTAATCTGCGTTGAAAACGAGTCGGTAACGCTCGACGGGTATCTGTCGACGCTCGGCTTTAAGTATAAAAAGGTAAACGCGCCGCGCGAGGAAGCGGAGAAAAAACTCGTCGATAAGGAAATCGACCTTTACGTTTCGTTCAGCGAAGACTTCGACGACGCAGGCGCGGATAAAGCGGGTAAAAACGTCGTGATAGAGTACAATTCCGCAAAGCGCGAATCCGCAAAGATTTACTCCGCGTTGCAAACGGTTTATATGCAGAATTCCGTCGCGAGCGTGGACTATAATTACGCGATAAACGCGGGCGTGGAAAACCCCGACATGGCAACGGAAGAGGACGTGGTGAAAATGATACTCACAATGTTCATGCCGTTTATACTTATGGTGTTCCTCGTAACGGGCAGCGTGAGCGTCGCGTCGGAATCGATAGCGGGCGAAAAGGAAAGAGGAACGATAGCCACCTTACTCGTAACGCCGGTAAAAAGAGAGTATATTGCTCTCGGCAAGATAATCGCGCTCACCGTAACGTCGTTGTTTTCGTCGCTCGTTTCGTTCGTCGGGATTATGGCTTCGCTCCCGAATCTTCTTCAACTCGAACGGATCGGCGACGTGACGAGCATAGATCTGAGCGTTTACGGCGCGTCGACTTTTGTCGGAATACTCGGCATAATTCTCATAACGGTAATGATGTTCACGATGATTATGTCCATTCTCTCCACGTTTGCAAAGAGCGTCAAGGAAGCAACCCAGTTCGTCACTCCCGCGATGATAGTCGTTATGCTCGCGAGCGTGACATCGATGATCGGCGGCGGAAAAGCCGTAACGAATCCGGCGCTGTATCTTATTCCTATATATAATTGCGCGCAATGTCTGACGATGCTTTTCTCGGGCGAGTTTTACGGGTTATGTTATCTGTTCACGATTCTGAGCGACGCTCTGTTCGTCGTTCTCGGCGTCGTTCTCCTCGCAAAGATGTTCAACAACGAGAAAATAATGCTCAATAAATAAAAAAATCGCGAAAACGCCCTCGAAACGGTTGACAAAACTTTTCCGGGGCGTTATAATTTACAAGCAAAGTAGAAGTTACCCTTCTCGCCGCAAGATATGTTGAAGCGGCGCATAATTCTTTTTATCCGCCTTGGCGGGTAGTATGGTTATGTCACGGGTTTGCTTTGCAAGCCCGTTTTTTTCGGGAAATTTTTGAGGGAAAGAGGTAAACGATTATTAAAGATCAAGTTCAGATCAACGAAGACATCAGAGACAGCGAGGTTCGTCTTATCGGCAGCGACGGGGCGCAACTCGGAATCATGAGTTCGCGCGAGGCGTTAAGGCTCGCCGAAGAGCAGAATCTCGATCTTGTCAAGATCGCCGCGGGAAGCGGAGTGCCGGTCTGCAAAATAATGGACTACGGCAAATATCGCTTCGAAATGCTCAAAAAACAGAAAGAAGCGAAGAAGAACCAGAAGGTCGTCGAACTCAAGGAAGTCTGGCTTTCGATGACGATAGACGTCGGCGATCTCAACGTAAAGGCTCGTCAGACGCAGAAGTTTCTCACCGCGGGCAACAAGGTTAAGGTTTCAATAAGAATGAGAGGCAGACAGAACGCGCACTCGGCTCTCGGCGTGGACGTTATGAACAGGTTTTTCGACCTTGTTAAGGACGTTGCCGTGATGGAGAAAAAGCCGTTGCTCGAAGGCAGAAACATTTTGATGATTCTCGCCCCCTCGAAATCTAATTAAAATAAGTAAATAAAACGGAGGAATATATTATGCCAAAAATGAAATCGCATAGCGGCGCGAAGAAACGTTTTAAACTCACCGCTACGGGAAAGGTTAAGAGATACAGCCAGAACAAGAGCCATATCCTTAGCAAAAAATCCACCAAGAGAAAGAGAAGACTCAGAACCGGAACTTACGTTTCGTCCACTCAGGAAAAGACCATCAAGGGGCTTATTCCTTATAAGGCTTAATAAAGGAGAGAAGGAATATGCGTATTAAAAGAGGAGTTAACGCCGCTAAAAAGCGTAGAAAAATAATGAAACTTTCCAAAGGTTACTTTGGAGCAAAGAGCAAACTTTACAGAGTCGCCCGTCAGGCGGTCATGAAGTCGCTTAACTACGCCTTCGTCGGAAGAAGACGTAAGAAGAGAGATTTCCGCAAACTTTGGATCGCGAGAATCAACGCCGCTTGCCGTCTTAACGGAATGTCTTACAGCACGTTCATGCACGGCCTTAAACTTGCGGACGTAAACCTTAACAGAAAGGTACTTGCGGATATCGCCGTAAACGACGCCGCAGGTTTCACGGCTCTCACCGAAACCGCAAAAGCAAAACTTGCAAAATAATCGTAACATCGATTCCGAGCCGTAACGAAATACCGTTGCGGCTCTTATCGTCGAGTTAAATTATGATAACATCGAAAAACAACGCGCTCGTCAAAGATCTCGCTTCGCTCAAAGAGAAGAAGTTCCGCGACGAAAAAGGAGAATATCTCGTCGAGGGGTTCAAGATGGTCCGCGAGGCTTTTCTCGCGGGGAAAAACGTCGTCGCGCTCGTCGGAACCGAAAGCGGTATAAGCGAACTCGGAACAGAGAAAATCTGTCCCGGGTTTAAGAATATCGCCGTCGTTTCGGAGGACGTGTTGTCGCGGATAAGCGACTGCAAAACCCCGCAGGGCGTTGTCTGCGCGATTAAAAAGGAAGTTTATTCCGCTGAAAAACCATCGGGAGTCAGCGTACTGCTCGACGGAGTTTCGGACCCCGGCAATATGGGTACGATAATCCGTACAGCCGCGGCTGTCGGCGTTAAGGATTTGTATCTCGCAAACTGTTGCGATCCGTTTTCGCCGAAGGTAGTCCGTTCGTCAATGAGCGGAATATATTCGGTAAAACTGCATTTTATCGACCGTAGCGAAATCGGCGAGGTTTTCTCTTCCGTCGAACTCATCGCCGCGGATATGGGCGGGGAAAACGTGTTCGGTTATAAGCCGCAGGGCGATTTTTGCGTCGCCGTCGGCAACGAAGCCAACGGGCTCAGCGAAGAAACGAAGCGAGCCGCCGATAAAATCGCGAGCATACCCATGACGAAAAACGCGGAAAGTCTTAACGTGGGCGTCGCGCTTTCGGTTATGCTTTACGAACTCGTCGCCGGAGCGGACGGAAAAATCATCGGTCGACGATAACGAACGGAATTCCTAATTGAAACCATCGATTAATTAAAACAGGAGAATTTTATGTCAGGACATAGCAAATGGGCAAATATAAAGAATAAAAAGGCTAAAACGGATGCGGTTAAGGGTAAAATATTCACCAAAATCGGCAGAGAAATAGCCGTTGCGGCAAAGGGCAATCCGGATCCGTATACCAACAGCAAACTCGCGGACGTCATCGCCAAGGCGAAAGCGGCGAACATGCCTAACGACAACATCAAGAGAAGTATCGCAAAAGCCGCGGGCGAACTCAACAACGTAAACTATGAAAACCTTACTTACGAGGGTTACGGTATCGGCGGAAGCGCGGTTATCGTGGCGACTCTTACCGATAACAAAAACAGAACCGGCGGCGACGTAAGGCATATTTTCTCCAAATACGGCGGCAATATGGGTACGACGGGATCCGTTTCCTATATGTTCGCCAACAAGGGCGTCATCGTTATCGAAAGAACGGTCGATCTCGACGAGGACACCATGATGGAAGTCGCTCTCGAAGCCGGCGCGGAGGACGTTATCACCTGCGACGACTCTTACGAAATAAGAACCGCCCCGGCGGATTTCTCGGCTGTCAGAAAGTATCTCGAGGACAAGGGTTATGAATTCCTCGAAGCCGAAACGATGATGATTCCCAACGATAAAGTAACTTTGTCCGACGACCAGCTCGAAACGTTCAGAAAAATGCTCGACGCGTTTGACGATCAGGACGACGTTCAGGACGTATATCATAACGTAGATCTTCCCGAAGAGGACGAAGAAGACTAAAAGACGAATAATTCATATAAACCGACGATTGAGTTTCGTCGGTTTTTTCGTGTCGTAAAATACTAAGATTGAGGCTGGGCGAGCGTTGCCTGATAGCCGACGGAGCGTTTGCCGGTTCCGAAAGAACCGTGTTTGAACATTATGCGGGGGACGGTGATCTGATCGTAGGCGACAGAGCGTTCAGCGACTGCAAAGAACTGACGTCGATAAAACTCGGAGATACCGAAATAATCGGCAACTATGCTTTTTACGGATGCGTCGCTCTCGAAAGCGTAATAAGTAAATATCAAAAAAAGAACCGCAGAGCAGCGGTTCTTTTTTATATTGCCCGATTAAAATTTTTATGCTTTGAAAATTTTTATAGTTTGAAAATGTTTACAGCCCGATTAAAACAAAGTCGCGTCGGCGGTCAACGATTTCGCTTCGCCGTCCACCGAGTCCGTAAGGGCAATTTCAAACGTTCCTTTTGCGGAAACGCCGGAGATATCGAGCAACGTTATGTCGCCGTGTAACGAAGTAAACGTGAAATCATCGCCGTGTTCGATATAAACGTTCGCCCGACCTAAAACGCTGTCTATGGGTTTCAGATCCAATTTAACGTTGAACGCGGGAGCCGCGTAAGAGTAGCCGACGAACACGTCGTCGATACCGAATTTGTTTTTATCGTCTGCGCTCGTCGCGTCGACAATGGCGTTGTTGATCGTCTGCGTGAAGTTGATCATCTTCAAAACGTATCCGAGAACGTCATCCGCGAACTGTTTTTCCGTCACCGTTTCTTCATAACCGCATTTGCCTCTGTAATCCATATCGGAAATCGTTTTGTTCTTTCTGTAAGCCGTGTGCAGGAAAGTACTCGAACATTCGAAGCCGTTGCATTTGCCGCACCATTTCGCTTCGTTGAGAGAGTTGCGTTTAATAGTTATAAGCCCCTCTTTTCCGTTATAGAAAAGGTAGGAATCTCCGCCTTTATCGGCGAACGCCATCTTCGTCACGCCGGATAATTCCCCTCGTGAAATTTTGGCGGCGATATAAACGACGTCTTTGCCGGTTTCGTCTTTTTCCACGTCGATTTTCACGTCGACGCCGAGTTCCACGTCCGCTTTGACGATAGACAAAGCGTTAAGATTGACGGGGATTTTGCCCGTTAAGCGGAAACTCTTCCGCCTAGCGGTGTTTATAAGGTTCAGTAGCAGAGTATCCGCGCTGTCGAAATTAATGTGTTCCGCGCCGATATCGTAAGCCTCGTCGATTTCTTCCTGCGAGGGCGTCTGAGCGTCTTTGCGGAGACTCAGAGAAATATTGTCGGTCAGCGACGAGCCTTCGGGTTTGCTTACGGATAAAGATAACGTATCTTCGTCCGGGCGCGACAAAGATATATTCAAATTTCCCGCGCCCTTTAAAAGAGTTTCCGCGTTTACCGTAAGCGACAACGTTTTATCGTTCTCTCTGTCGTAACCGAGAGCGGAAAGCATGGAAATATAATCGAATATGTTTTCTTTGTCGATTTTAATTTTGAGTAATTCCTTTAATTGCGGAATAGCGTCGGTAAGTTCGGGTAATCTCTTTTTCAGACAATCGACAAGCGCTTTCGAGCCGATCGAGATTTTCAAATCGCTGTCCGGGTTGACGAGATCGTTTATCGTAAGGTATAATCTTCCTTCCGCATCTTCCGTCGGCAACACGAACGCTCCGCCGAAACTTATCTGCTTTTTCGTGACCGTGTTATCCGCCGTCGTGCAAGTCAGATCGAGTTTGTCGCCCGTTATCACTATTCTGCTCGGCGAAGCGTACAGACGTAAGGTCATGTTCTGTGTTTCGTACGTCTTTCCGTCGATATGCAGTTTCAGCGGCTGAATTTCGAGCGTCAGCGACTTTTCCGAAAGAGTTTTGTTTTCTATCGAGGTTTTCAGTTCGATGACGGAGTTTAGGACGTCGGAGTAATCTTCGATAATCGCGCAGACGTCCGCGAAAGAATCGTCCGACGTGTCGAGAGGTTCGATTGTCTTTTTCTGCGATTTGATATAAATCGTAACCCCGTTAACCGTTACGGTCGCGTCCGTGAAAGCGTAAGAATTTTCGTCGGTCTTTTTCCCGTTTACTATAAGTTCGATATCGATGTTTTCAAACGAAACGGGAACGCGCACCGTCGCCGTGGTTTCGGTTCTTTCAAGAGTTATCGCCGACATAACGTTTGCAAGATTTTGTTCGAGCAGAGATAAGTCGAATTCGGGAATCCGGATCTCTGTTCCGAGTTGTTGCAAAGCCGCGGGTATATCCGCAACGGACGCGCGGAGTTTCACGTCGTTAATCGCCGCGAATATCTTGTCGTTTGCGTAAGTCAAACGAATCCCGTTGTCCGTAACAGCCGACAAAACAATGTTTTCAGGGTGTTCGACGTCGAGTTTCAGCGTTATGTCCGCCGAAATATCGTAACCCCCTATTTTCGTCTGCAACGCGGCGTTTAAAGGCGAGCCGGAAAGATAACTTTCAAACATGCTCATAAGAACGTCCGTCGGTTGCGGTTCGGCGGGTTGCGTCGGTTTTGCGGGCAGGGGAGAGGGATTAACGTTGTCGTCTACCGGCGGAGTTGCGGTGAAATCTATATATCTGGAATAATAATCATAGTGCGGGAACTGCGCGTAATCGTCGATCAGACCTATGTCGGTGAATTCTTCCGTGAGGTTTTCTTTGCAGGGAGTGCTTCCGAACAAAGGAACGTTATAGGCGCAATCCGTCGATATCGTATGAATTACCCAGTTTTCGTCCATAGTGACGTGAAGAATCGCTTTTTCATAGGTTGCAAAATTGCTCGAGCCGCTGTTTGTGCGCATTTCGTAAAGCATACGCGCGGTTGCTTTTTCGTTGTCGAGATCGTAAGTGAACGAATATAACCCCGTGTTTTCGTCCCGTCCGTCGAACGTGGAGGAAACAATCGTTTCGTCGTTTAGAATATAACCGGTAAGTCCGTTGCCTCTGTATCCGTATCGGTTGAAAAATTCGTCGCGCGTCAGGGAGTTCGGCGTGTCGTCGGACCAATTCATTTCGGTAACCGAATTCAGTTCCGCCGCCGAACGATAAAGATAGGTGTCGCCGTGAACGACTCGCTCGTCGCCCGTTTTTACGATTCCGTAACTTGCGGATTGCTTGTAAACGGTATCCCCTTTGACGATACGCATCGCGTAAATATCCTGCGTTATGGAAAAGCCTATCTTCGTCGATACGCTCGTTCCTCTTGAAACGCTGCGGAAACTTCCCGCTTCGGTCAGAACGGAATTTGCGATATATAAATTAAGGTTAGGGTTATCAAGATAATCCGCAACGGTTTTGTCCGTCGGCTTCACGCTCATTCCGTCATCGGTATTTTCGGGCGGAGTCACGCTCTCGCTCCCGCTTTCCTTTAAGCCGGAGCAGGTGATGAACGTTGCTGTTCCGATAAATATAAGCGCGATAATACAGATTACCGTCACTCTCTTTTTATGTTTCAATATATTTTTCATAATACTGCCTTTAAAGCCGGATTTGCTTTTTCAGACGTTTTTGCTTTGCGGTTTTAGTATGCGTCGCTTGCGGCTCGGCCGCGCGTCTGAAAAAATTCTTCTGTTCGGAGAATTGTAGATTTTCGTCGGAAAAATTACTTTTATGTATAATTTTGTCGTTTCCGACGTTTGACGAAAAAGTTTTGTCATTTTCTCTTCACGCTTTGATTTTATTCGTTTCCGAAAAAAAACACAAACGAAAACGCCTTTTTGTAGTCTATTAAAAGAAAAGCGTGGTCTATTATTGCGATACTACGACTCTCCGAATCGGAGAATTTCGCATTTTTGCGCGGAAAACGAGCAAAAAATTAAATTTACGCTATTCACAACAACCGTTTTGGCGGGTTCAAACGCAATCGCCTGCGGCTATAAATTTGATTGATTGTTCGTACCCTTGTAGTTTACTATGATTGGCTTGTCTGACATAATTGAGTTGCGCAATCCTGCAACATTTCACACAACCGGGTGCGTTAAAACTTGAAAAATAAAAAACTTTATGTTATATTATAATCGATAATATATAGTAATACTGAATTAGTAAAAAACAACTTTAGAGAGAGGCAGAACGAGGATAGATACTAACTAAATTAGAACATAAACTCTCGACGGGAGGTAACCGCCTATGAATTACGTTTAGTTTAAAAGCGCAGAGAAAGAATTTTTCCCTTGCGCTTTTTTGTATCAAAAGGAATTTTTTTTAGAAATTTAATGTTTTCACGCAACGAGACGATTTTTTTGTTGTCTTTATAGGTGAAAGGACGTTGCACAACGAAAAGGAACGTTATGATCGATCAGGAAATTATTGCTTTGTATTGGGCAAAAGAAGAACGCGCAATATCTGCAACGGCTGAAAAATACGGGAGTTACTGTCACACCATCGCTTACAATATTTTGTATGACCGTTTTGAGGCGGAAGAATGCGTCAACGACACTTATTTGGGCGCATGGAACAGTATTCCCCCGCAAAGTCCGAACAGATTGGCTGCGTTTCTCGGAAAAATCACCCGCAATCTCGCTTTGAATCGCTACAAGCGCAACCATGCTGCAAAACGCGGGGGAGGACAAGTTGAAATTGCTTTGTCCGAATTGGAAAACTGTATCCCCGACGTTAAAGGCGTTGAACAAGTTGCGGAAGAAGCGTTGTTGGTGTCCGTAATAAATCGTTTTTTGTTCGCTCAGACAAAAACGAAACGCAATATTTTCATTCTCAGATACTGGTTTTTGTATTCGATACGGGATATTGCGGATATGTACGGCGAAAGAGAAAGCAAAATAAAGGCGTTATTGTTCCGTATGCGCAACGAACTTAAAAAACTTCTCGAAAAGGAGGACATTTATCTATGAAACGACAAAAAGTTAAATTCAGATGGCTTTCGACATTGGCTACTTGCCTTATTCTGGCATTATGTATCGGTATCACGATTCCGCTCGCCGGTTGCAATAACACGGAAGCGGAAGCGGAAGCCGGAACGGTGACGATGGAAATCAATCCCGGAGTCGAGTACGTTATTGTCCGTAACGGAAACGTAAAGGCGGTGCGTTTTCTTAACGACGACGCCGAAAAATTGTTGGAAGAAATCGAGTTGAAAGGACAAAGTCTTAAATCCGCTCTTTCCATTACCGTTGCCGCATATAAAACGGCAGGTCTTATGGAAAGTAACGACACCGTATTGATTTCGTTCGACAAAAAATTAAGCGACGACGAAAAACTGAAAGAATCTGTCTCCGAAGTCGTGAGAGAGGCTCTTGAAAAAACCAAGTCCGTTCATACCGTGGTTTATGCTGCCGCGACGGACAACGAGGAAACGGCAGCCATTGCTAAAAAATACGGCGTATCGCAAGGCAAAGCACAACTTATCGCCGACGCAAAGAAAAACAGCAGCATGTCCGAAGAGGACATTGCAAATCTGCCCCTTGACGAACTTGTCGGACTGCAAAAAGACGTTAACTCAACCGTTATCGACTCCGAATATATCGGTATACTCAAAGCGAAAGCAATTGCATTGAACGACTCGGGTTGCGCGGTAAGAGTGGAATTTACCGAGGCAAGGCTTATCGATAAAGGAGTCAAATATCCTTATTATCGTCTTGTATTCAACGACAAGCACACGCAATGGACTTACCTCGTAAATGCGGTAAACGGCGATATTCTCGAAAAGAACGAAGTTGCGCTGTTCATATCTTTGGAAGAAGCGAAAGACGTTGCCCTGAAAGATGCGGGAATTAAAGATAAACCCGAAATGAAAGTCGTGTTTACCAAAGAAGAATTGAGCCGCAATTCCGGTCGTCCGTGCTGGATTCTGGAGTTTTACACGGCAGAATTTCAATATAGTTACAAAATCGACGCGAAAACGGGCGAGATAATCTTTTTCGATTATCATATCGATATAAGAAAAGCAAAGGAAATCGCCTTGACGGATGCGGGCGTGTATGAGGAAATTGCAAAGATAACGTTCACCGCAGAAGAGTACGTCGGAGGCGGTATAAAGACCCCGTATTTCTACTTCGTGTTCAATAACGACGCTATACAATGGACTTACCGCATTGACGCCACAAGCGGAATCATACTTTACAATGCGAAAGAATCGACTAAAGCATTTATACAGAGCAGAATTCATAATGTGAGATAGTAAAATTTTATTAAAAATTTTATGGGTTGTTCTTTTTAGCATAAAGACAAAAAAGGAAAAAAACAACGCTAATATCAAAAACAAACCCTACGGATTTGCAGTCCGTTTTATCACGTTTGCCGTTCAAATCGATTTTTATGCCGAAATATTCGTTAGAAAAGAATAATACGAACTCTAACTTATCGTCAGGGTTCGTATTATTCACTAATGGCGGAGCGTTAGTAACGTAAATCGAATAATATAGCCACTTTACGCTAACCAATCTAAACGTAAACTTAGCCTATATTATTTTCGTCATCAAATCTTTTTTTATCAAATATTGCACGTTCACCGTATACAAGAATGGGAACAAGCGTCATTTGTTGTAATTTTTCATAAATTTTTTGACTAACTTGCTCTTGGCTTTCGCATAAATTGCCGGAATCGTCCGTGTATTCAAACTTTAAGTTATATATAGTGTAATTAGAAACGCAACCGTTATTATTTTCAGTCACTTCCGTTTCGGTTAAGTCTGTTATTCTACCGTTTTCGGAATGACCTTTATGGGCAACCTCAAGTGACTTTTTACCGTCGATAATCATTTTTGCTCCGTTGCCAATGAAACCTATTGCCGCAATAATCATTATTCCGCCAATTAGGCACATAAATATTGTTCCAAATTTATCTTCAGGGTCGTATGACTTGATTCCCGAACTAATTACAATAATAGCAATTAGCACAGCAATTAAGGCGATTACAATTCTTACAATACCACCAATCATAGTTCCGCGATTAAATTTTTTCTTTTCCATTGAATTAACCTCTTTGCATTTTTGGCAAAACTGAATTATGCATTTTGACACATTTGTCTTGCTCGTTTATTATTATAGCATAAATTTCTGAATTTTTCAACCGCTATTGAGTTTGCGGACGTAGAATTTCGGAATAAACTTCAAATGGCACTTCGGCGGGTGCTTGACCACAGAAATGACGATAATAGGTTTGGTGTGTACTCAAAAGTCCGAGGTCGATTTCCGCACCAAAAGAACACCCCTGACAGGCGGGCGATGTAACGGTGAGAGTGGGGATACAGCCGTTTCCCGCAAGCGGGAACCTTCGGCTGGATTTTCGCTTTGCTAAAATGCGAACGACGGCAACAAGTTGCCGCGTACTCAATCCCGGAATCGTTTCCGCCAAAACAAAAGGACACCCTGCAGGTGTCCTTTTGTTTTGGCGGGAGCGGCGGGAATTTATACGAACACAAATTTTTATTGTAGGCAGTCTTTTTTCGAGACTGCCTTTGCACTTTTTGTATTATTTCTTGCGTAACTCTATACTTCGTATAGTTTTCGGTAAAGTTATATGTTATCGTTACGTTGTCGTTATCGAGTATCACTTCTCGCACAAACGCTTTCACTATCAGTTTCCGCACGGGCATTTCCTGTATGTCGCCGCATATAATCGAGTTCAAATACTTTTCAACGCTTTCGGGTGAAAGATATGTATAGTTGCGTTGTTTCTCTTGCCCGATGTCAAAGTCAAGTCCTGCGATCTGTGCTTCGAGTTCTTTCAAGCGAATTTTTGTCTGCTCGGTGACGATACCTTGTTCAAGCGCGGATATAAGATTTTGAGTTGCTTTCAAGGCGTTTTGCCGTTGTGCTTCAAGGCTTTTGATAACCGTGTTGTTTCGGCTTGTTTCTTCGTGTATTTTGCAAAGCGTTTCGGCTATGTATCTGACAACGCCTTTATCCGCAAGCATTGTCCACGTTGAATTTATAACTATGTCTTCAAGCCATTGTTTTTCCACCGACTTCAATTTGCACGGGTGCTGTTTCCGTCGTTTTGCAAGGCAGGAATAGTAATAATAAATTCGTCCGAGTTTGCTTGTTCCGCTTTCGCCGACCATAGGTCTGTGGCAATCTCCGCAATAAAGTTTGCCCGAAAGGATAAAATCGAAAATCTCTTTTTTACGACCGGGAGCGTGTTTGTTATCGTCGTGTATATCCTGAACTTTCTGCCACGTTACGTCGTCCACTATCTGCGGATAGATATTATCGTAAACGACGTCGCCGTGCATAATCTTGCCGTTATATTTTGTGTTGGCAAGGATTTTGTAAATCTTCTTATCGGTGATATACAAGCCCTTTTTCGTTCGTATTCCACGGGCTTTCAAGTCTTTTGCTAATGCAACCGCCGTATATCCCTGCGAATATTTCGTAAAGATTTCTCGGATAATTTCCGCCTCTTCGGGGTTAATGACGTTCTTTTTGTCTACGACGTCATAACCGTATATCACTGGACCGCCCGTATATTGTCCTTTGCGATAACTTTCGTTCAAACCTCGATGCACTTTTTGAGAAAGTTCCGCCGAGTAGTATTGGTTCATACCTTCGAGCAAACTTTCAAGGATAATACCTTCGGGGCTGTCGGGGATATTCTCCATAGCCGACAAAACTTTTACGCCGTTTTCTTTCAACGTGTGTTTGTGGATAGTCGTTTCATACTTGTTACGTGAGAAACGGTCTAACTTATACACTAAAACGTAGTCCCATTGCCGCTTGTTGCTGTCTTTAATCATACGCTGAAAGTCTGGACGCATATCATTCGTGCCTGTCATAGCGCGGTCGATATATGTATCGACAATCAGAATGTCGTTATTTTTTGCGAACTCTTGACAAACCCGAAGTTGTCCTTCAATCGACTGTTCGGTTTGGCTATCGCTGGAATAACGTGCATAAATCACTGCTGTTTTCATACTGTTTTTAACTCCTTTAACTTTTTTTGTCTTTCGACGGAAACCGAACAATCCGAGAACGGCGAAGCCGTCAAGGAAAAAGAAAAAATTATTGGATAAGGTCTGTTTCTTAAAAGTCCTCACAATAATTTTTTCCCTTGACGGATACGACGGGCTTGGATTAGGCTTTCCACGAGAAAGAAAAAACGTCTTGTTCCTTTCTCGTCAACAAGGTTACGAGTTAAAGTCGCAAGTTCTTTGCGAGTTCAAAAAAATAACTTCAAAAAACTTTTCAAAGTCGAAGAAAACCTGCGAGTTTGATTGTTATCCTTTCCACAAAAACAGGAGGCAGTCTTATGAAAGAACAAACAAAAAAAGAGCGTGAAGTCTACGCTATTGGTCGTCCGAGCCTTGAAAATCTCACCCCGAACGAACGTAAAGCGTTTTTCTCCACGCTACTTATGTGTGTTATAGAACACTTTAAGTGTGAAAAAACAATAAAAAAGAAAAGATAAACAGATGATGATTATAATCTTTATAAAATCTTAACACTATTGTTCTCGTATTTTATATCACATAACATAAAAATCAAAGAAACATAACTTTTAGAGGCTCTTATTATTGAAAATAATCTAATGGGGGCACTTTTAAGTACCCCCATTAAGTCTAAGTTTTAACTAATCACCAGTTTAACGTAACTGATTATCTCTTGGTAATTTTTACAACCAAATCATCGCCCTCATCATAATTATCAAATGCCGCAGAAGGATTATAAGCAGAATATATAATCAAATAAGGATTGCCTGCATCTAAATACATTGATAATTTTGCATTTAAACCTTCACCCCCGTCATCATTATAATCCACATTATAAACCAAAAGAGCATTCGACCTAGGATCAATTAGATAAACATAATTGTCAAATACACTTTCAAGCTCAACGGTATAATTGCCGCTAGTCGGGGGGACAAAAGTTACAAATCTGGTATAATATTGTTGGGCATAACTGTACCATGTAAAGTTTTTCGAATCATGAATTCTAAAAATATCTTCATATTTCTCTAACGTTGTAAGCCCAGTATTCAAAGCCCCTTGGGCTGGTGTAATTGCTAACCTCGTTGTACCAGATACAGTAGAACTATAATATTTAACTCTTATCTTATATTGAGTATTTGCATTTGCGTAAAACATCAACAAACTATTCAAAGAATATCCATCGTCATCATCTCTTGCAAGCAAAGTTCCACTTGCGGAATAAAGTTCTAATATAACGTCAATGCCTCCAAATGTTTGAATGGTTTTATACCCCGCATTAGAAAAAGTTAAAGTATAATCCTTATGTTCACCTCTTTCTAAATAGCACAGCCTTTCAATGTAACGCATATAAGAATAAAATGTAATCGAATCTCCATAATTATACAGCGAAACATCGGCATCAAAAGTTATAGACTCTGAGGAATCAGTATTGCACACAACCAAGTAAGCTTCTTTAATATCTTCCCCTATATCGGGGATTTCAAACTCACAGATACCATCAGAAGTCGTTCTATAATATGAAACCTGATGAACCCCATGCCAATCGACAGTATATGCTTGTACAGCGCCAGAACCATTTGTAAAATCAAAAGACACCCTAATATTTCCAGTATAGCCAGTAGGAACACTAAGTTTATAATATCTACTTGACATATAATTCAATGTATTTGAATAGCTTTGTACAGATGTAGAAAGCGACCATGTACTAGTCATGCGAACATTGGGCCACGTCGAAGTATCCGCGATATCTCTAAACCACAAACTAGAATAAATTAAGAAGGAGGCCATACTACGATAAGCAATATTAAAACTACCGCTGGAGTATCCGTTATTTTTAATTCCATTAGTGATTATAGTTCTTAAAGTATCTAAGTTCCCATTAACACCATATTCAGTATATTTTTCGTAAATCGAACGAATTGCGCTCACACCACCAAAATTACGTTGAATCGTTAAAGGGAAAAGAACAGACGCATAACCATCAATAGCAGGCATTGAATCATCGGTTTTTGAGTTTATAAAACTACGCAGCCAACTTTGCGTATTATTATATGTATCACAAATAGCTATCGTACTCCAATTAGCACAAGCCTCTTTAAACCAATTACTTTGATGGTTGTAAGCATTTTGTATCGCATGAAAATATTCATGAGCAATATTTTCCTCCATCGCAGCGTTCAATACTGTAAAATTCCAAAGAGTAATATGGCTTGCACAAGTATTTGTTAAAGAAAATGCTTTTGTTGTTGTAGCTAATGCTCCGTTTGATGAGGGAGCTGGATCTAAATAAACTTGATATTTAGAATTAAAAAGTTTTAAAATAGGAGTTTTGAAACCCCATTTTACATATTGCGCCCGTACCTCTTCAAAATAGTTAGCAACGGATTGGGCTATCGCTGAAGTCGTATGAGTTGAATCGTAATAAATTATAAAATTCGCGCTTGAATATGTGCTTTCGTTAGAAATAGCTCTTGTATTTTCATTTAAGTTAGAGCTATTACTTTCATATGGCGGCGTCAATACAGCAATTATTTTATTAGAAAGGGATTCTGAGGCATATTGAGAATATGACTGAATTTCATCAAGAACGCTTTCTAAACAAGTAGCATTATTAAAGTTACGTTGAAGAATTAAATCACAATAACATTCAATTTTTTCTTGTTCGGTTATTAAATTTGCTTCGTATGCCCATTCAGCAATTTGATATTTACTAGCAACAGAAAAATCATAATAATCAACAATAGGCAAAACCCTTGTGCTATCCGTAATAATTCCGGAAATAGAAAATGTCTCGTCTGAAACAATAGACGATAATATGTCTTCTTTGGTTGAATTCGCCGTCAGAGTAATATCATTAGAAAGATTTAACCCTTTATCACTTTCTTGATACCCAGCAAAATCAAGAATATCCTGCATTGTGTCACGGCTTAAGTGTAAATCATCGTATAGATAATGAGAATCATCAATTTCTAATACTTCTTCGGATTTGTCAACCGTTTTACTCGCCATTGCAGATGCAACTGTTATATTGCTTCGACTTTCAATAAAGAATGTGGATATAGCTAAAATAGCTGAAAGGAATATAATTCCTCCAATTTTAATACGTTTCATAAGCTCCTCCCTATTTTGTTAATTTCGCTAAATTTGTTAAATTTTGTGAAATTTCTTCAATAGTCATGCCTTCATCTATATAGTCTGTATATTTTTCTAAATGTTCATATTGCAAAAGTGATACATGGTAAGCATCTAATAAAGAACTTAATTTAGAAAAACGTACTTGATTATTATAAATAGGAATTACGTCCAATAAAGCTAACCCAATGGGTGATGATATATACGGAAAAGTAATAATTTCGTTTGTATCAATATCTATCATTCCATTATATCGTTGCTCTTTTATAAAATACACTACGATATGGTCAAGCTCTTCAAAAAAATCACTTATAGCTTGTTGTTCATAATAGCTATTCTTAGTAATATTTAAAGAAATTGGTAAAAACACAGTAGAGCCATTTTCAATCTTATCATAGAAATCTTTCTCAACAGAGCATTCAAGAAGTATATACTTTGCTTCAGCTCGTTCTGGGAAACAATAAATTTTATCCGAAATAGATATAACATTTAATTGGGCAAACGAGGCATCTTCTAAATTGGCATAATGATTCACTATGTTTGTTGCTTGATTATTTTCATTGTTATCACCTGAATTAATATGATTACCACACCCGATACTACATGTCGCAAATAAACAAAGAGTGAACATATAAATCCCTAATAAAAATTTATTCATTTCACCAAACCTCCTTAGAAAAATAAAAAGTGGAATGAAAAACTTGTTTAAATAAGTACGCGCTTTTTATTAACATTGTAAAAAAAGCGCAAACAAACCTTCAAAGTTTCGTTTGTGCTTTAAAAATTGCTGTACATCGGCGTAAACCTCCTTATACATAATATCTATTGCAAGAAAATACTGCTAAGCTTCAAATTCTTTACTGTCTAACCGCTCCTTGATGAAAATAAATCCTTCCCATTTAAATTGTAACACATTATGAAGTTTTTGTCAAATATTTTTAAAAATAAATTGTAAACAGACGGATACATTTGTTTCTGTTGTGTTTTATGCTATTTTGCGGTATAATATACTTAAAGAAATCAGGGAGAAGTTTTGAAATGTCGCACGTAAACGAATATAAAATTAAACTGCTCGTTCTTTGGGATATTCTTTGTCGTTTTACCGACGAAGAACACCCTATGAATACCGACGAAATCATAGAGAAACTCGACGAAAAAGGCATTGCAAGTTCCCGAAAAGTTTTAGCGGCGGATATCGCTCTGCTGAATGAATACGGTTATGAAGTTTTGTCGTTCAAGAAGAAATTTCATTACTATTACGTTGCAAATCGCCCGTTCGATACGGCGGAAATAGTATTGCTTTCCGACGTAATCAAAGCGTCGAAACTCACCATTTCGCAGAAAAACAACATAATTGGCAAACTTTCCGGAACGCTCTGCTCATATCAGGCAATGCTTATTTCTAAAAATATTGTGTCGTTTGATAAAGGCAAATTCGGTAACAGTTCCTTCATTTACAGCGTTGACGGAATAGAGCGAGCCATCAACGATAACAAACAAATTTCTTTCAAATACTTTGATTATGACGAAAAACACAACAAAGTATATCGTAAAAACGGTAAGAGATACTACGCAAATCCGATAATTATGGTTTGGAACAAAGATAATTACTATATGCTTTGTTTCAACAACGGACACGACGAAATCGTTACTTATCGTCTGGATAAAATGGACGACGTAAAAGTTGAAGAAACCGAACGGCAACCCCACCCCGAATATGAATTATTAAACACGGAACAGTATAGAAAACAAGTTTTTTCAATGTGTAGCGGAGAATTACATAAAGTAACGCTTACTTTTACGAAAGATTTACTTTCGGAAGTATTCGACCGTTTCGGCGACGATATACATATCCGCGCGATAGACGATAACACATATACGGCGGATATAAGCGTTCAGGTATCGAAACCGTTGTTTACTTGGGTAATAGGAACTCTCGGCAAAGTTAGAATTACCGCACCGAAAAAAGTTACCGCAGAGTTTAATAAATTCGTAGATACAATCAAATCAACATACTAATATGAACAGTGTCAATGCTCTCGTCTTATAGCGGGAGCATTTTTTATAAATATTTTTCACTGCCCGAAATCGGGAAGTGAAAATTTGAAATTCGTTTTGGTTTGTGATAGAATACAGGCACACAAAACGAAACGCACCGTTTCGTAAAGCATAAAGGGTTACTTATGAAGACGTTAAACGAAGAAACTCTCCAACGAGTGAGAGAGTTCAACATTACCTATCAGCAAAAATACGGAATATCGCCGAGTTATCGTCAGATAATGAACGCGCTTAATCTCGGTTCACTTGCAACGGTCAGGCGTTACGTTATGCAACTTGAACAACAAGGCATACTGAAACGAAACGAAATCGGAAAAATTATTCCGTTACCTAAACTTGAAAAAGGTAATTTTGTTCTCGCCCCACTTGTGGGCAGTATCGTTTGCGGTATACCGAATCCGTCCGAAGAAAACTACGAAGATACTTACGCATTGCCTACGGACATTTTCGGTAAAGGTCATCTCTTTATGTTGCACGCAGTAGGAAACAGTATGATAGAAGCAGGTATCAGCCCCGGTGATTTGCTTGTATTAAGGAAACAGGATTCTGCCGACGACGGTGAAATCGTAATTGCGCTTATCGACGGAGAAACAACGTTAAAGCGATTGTATCATAGAAATGGAAAAATTATTCTCCACCCCGAAAATAAGCGTATGAAGGATATCGTTGTAGATAAATGCAACGTTCAGGGCGTTTTGGTTTCGTGCATTAAAATATATTGATGCGTTATGGGAGAGATACGATGCCAAATAATTGGGACAAGCCTGTTCAATGTTTTTGTCGTAACTGCGGAAAACTGCATTACGGTTTCCGAACGACGGATGGTCTGGCAAAACTGCGATGCCCTAAATGCGGGGCTGTCAGCGTTAGCAAATTGATGGGACGGCGGCACGAGCAAGTGGATTTCTACCCGCCACCCGGTCAAGAAATAGACAATTAAATACGGGATAACGACGGTAAGGTTGGTCGGTACACACCGATATGCGTAATTCCTTATCAGGTCATATTCTTTGATAAATCGAGAGTTAAACCGGTAATCGAGAGGCTCCGATAGATAGATTTCTTTAAGCGAGAAGTCTAACTATCGGGGCCTTTTTCGTTTCCACCGAAAAAAACTCAAAAAAAATTAAATTATTTTTTCAAAGTCGCAAAGAACTTGCGAGTTTGACTTGTAGAATGCAGGCAAGAAGTTCGAAAAAAGGAGGTGAACAGCGGATATGACGGCAGCGGAAAGACGACAAGCCATACTTGAAGTCTTGTGTCTGCGTCGGCACGAAACGAGAGAAAATCTCGCGAACGAGTTCGGCGTAAGCAAGCGGACAATTGAATATGACGTGTTAAATCTTATGCTTACATATCCGGTGTACACCGTCCAAGGTAACGGCGGCGGCATTTATGTGACGGACAATTTCAGATTAGACAGACCGCGCATGAATGAAAAGCAAACGGCGTTGTTACAGAAAGTTCTTCTTACCCTTTCCGGAGAGGACAAAGAAACAATGCAAAACATTATCAACATTTATGGAGGTCGAAAAAAATGAACTATGTTCCTGACTTTGTGGTAGACGCAATGAACGTTTATCGCACACGCAATTACATCGTAAAGCAAAGCGTCGGTATCAAGTGCAGCGAGGTTGAAGACAACGTTGTTTTAAGCCACGATACTTTTTATCGTCGCACGAAAAAGCGCGACCGTGAATACGAACTTGTTTTCGCCGAGCGCAAGCACATCGACGGAAAGCGTATTCACAGCACTATGTACGGCAGAACGTATGTAGATTAACCCTATCGGGTAAACCGAACGCCAAAACATAACAGAAACCGATGATTTCGCGCGGTACTTGCAAGTGTAAGAGCGGCCGCTCACCGACAAGAAATATCGCCCGAAACGTAGCGTTTCAAAGAAAAATAACGGCGTTCGTTACCATATTTACAACTGAATAGCGGGCTGTACGGAGTGAGAAACCCTATAAGACGTAAGTCCTGCAAAACGCTGTGCTATCGGCGTTACGGGCAAATCAAAAATTACTATCAGGAGGACACGAAAAGTGGCAAAGAAAGAAACAACTACAAAGCCGTCCAACGCAGACAAATACAACGAGCGTAGATGGTCAATCCCGTCCAAGCGTGCAAAAGGTTACGCCGAGGACAGAAAAGCAAAGGTACATACCTACGGCAAAAAGGAAGGCAAGGAATTGACCGACTTTGAGGCAGGTATTCGTTCGGGATATTTGCAGTGTCAGGGCGACCACGCCGGGCTGTATAAATACAAAAAGGCACTTTCCGAAGGTAAAACCAAAGAAGAAGCGCGAGCAATTTCTCGCAAAAAATCTAAATAATCAGGAGGACTACAAATTATGGAAAACAACAAAATCAAGGTCGAAAGAGAAACTTTTGAAAGCAACGGCAAGGAATATTTTTCCTACTTCATTAAGGGAAACGTAAGAGGCAGAGATATTAAGGCAGGCGTTATTCCTCCCGACAAAGGCGGCTATACCGTTCTGGATATCGTCTTCGACGGTCAGATGGAAGCCGAACTTATCGTAACTCCGTTTGAAATCAAAGACGTAAAGGGAAAAACCATCAAAGGTAACACCTACTCCGTGCGTTCTTACGACGAAGACGGCACTGTTTACGAATGCCCGATTAAGCCCGCGAGAACGTCGGACAAGAGTTTCCTTAATATGCTTTTGAGATAAGCATTCCCCTTGTAGAGAACTACGGTTTGCTTAGGTA
>URKE01000028.1 GCA_900548285.1 uncultured Eubacteriales bacterium
CATTTGCTCTCTCTTTTTTGTTGGCAGGGGTATCGTGACGAGTACGCGGCAACATTGTTGCCGTCGTTCGTTAATTTGCCCTCGGCAATATCGCAATACAACATAAATCAAAACGCTAAATCTTACTTAAATAATTCTATTATTTTCGAGTAGTCGAATACGCCCTTGATTTCTCTTACAATCTGACATTGCGCCGCCGCGTAACCACCCGTTAATTTAACGGTATAGAAATTGTTCCAGACGTAATACAAGTTGCTGTCCTTGTCGATAACGTAGTATTTTCCGTCGCCGATTTCAACGTAAATATAGTCGTCGGAATCAATAAATTTATGATTTATCAGCGTATTCGTAACCTTGTATTCATGTTCGTCGATGTGTCCGAGTTTGGCGGCGTCGGCTTTTTTTATCCGATTGTTTTTCCGAGGAGCCGTTTCCGCAAGCAAAAGCCGACATGGAAATGCAAAGCAATAAAATAAAGCACAGCAGACATTTACAGTGGTTTTTTAGCATGTTTGTTACCTCGTAAAATATTTTCCGAGTAAGGCAAAAAACCAAACCCGAGAAAAATTTTAACGATATCCTCCTTTCTTTTTAAATTATTATATCATATTTTTTTTGCAAATGCTGAATCAATGTTAATCAATTGTATTCATTATGTGTCCGATTTGAAAAAGTAATAACTTATAAGATTAAACATGTAAAAAGAATTGATTTTTATACCTGAACGAATTATAATACCGGAATAAAACGACATTAAATCAAAATAATATATATATACTATGAAGAATATTAAACTCGAAAATTTAAAAACGATTCTTTCGTGTTCCGTAATAGTCCTTCTCGGCGCGGCGTCCGTCACGTTCGGACTTATGTATATCGACGTTACGGGCATCGCATTTTTAAACGAACATAAAACTTTTACCGAAATACTGATGATTGTCATTGTCGGCTGCGTTACCATAGTTTCGATTATTTGTCAGTTGATTAATCGGAATTTTGTCTATAAAATAACTTTTCTGGCGCTTGTTTTTATGTCGATTACTCTTGCCGTGCTTTACGTTGTCAAAATAACGGGCTTCTGGGATAAAATCGGATCGGTCGAATCGCTCAGGAAATACGTTTCGGGCTTCGGCGCGTATGCCGTGATTATTTTTATCGCTATTCAGTTTTTGCAGGTCGTTGTTCTGCCTGTTCCGGGATTTATCACGGTGAGCGCGGGAGTTCTTTTGTTCGGCGCGTTCCGCGGTTCGCTTTACAGCGTGATCGGAATCGTCACCGCGTCTATCGTCGCTTTTTTCATCGGCAGAGTATTTGGTTATAAAGTCGCGAGTTGGCTTGTCGGGAAAGAGAGCCTCGATAAAACCCTGAATATGGTTAAGGGAAAAGATAAAGTTATCCTCACGTTTATGTTTCTTTTCCCGTTTTTCCCGGACGACGTGCTTTGCTTTGTCGCAGGACTTTCGTCGATGAGCGTTCCGTATTATATCGTAATGATAACGATAACGAGAATCATTAATATCGTGGTGTCGTCTTATTCGATAAACGGCAGTCTGATTCCTTACGACACATGGTGGGGAATTCTTATCTGGATCGGGGTGTTCGTCGCCGTTGCCGCGCTTTGTTACGTCGTTTATAAGTATGGCGACAAAATCGAAGATTTTTTTGCGAAGAAATTCAAAAGAACCGTAAAAAAATAATATTGTATAAAAAAGCGAGCGTTTTTTTATTGAAAAAACAATCGAAGAATGGTATAATAGTTACATTATGGTTGACGGAAAATTTTTAGTTGAAAAATTAATCGCATACGCAAAAGCGTTCCTTTATCTTGCCGATCTCGACGAGATATACATAAGAAACACGCTTCTTGCAACCCTCAGGCTCACCGCTCCGATGAAAAACGCGCCTAATCTCGATTTTATAAAAGAGATGAGCGTTCCGGATATTTTGTTCGACGAACTCAAAGATTATTCGCGCGAAACCGGCATAGCGGGCGACGAAACGCAGGCAACTCTTTTCGCGGCGTCCGTTTTCGGCATGCTCACTCAGAAGCCGTCCGAAATAAATACGACGTTCAATTACCTTAAAGAAAAAATGGGCGCGCAGGCAGCGTGCGATTATCTCTATAATTTAAGCGTGATGAACAACTACATTCAGAAAACCGCGATTTCTAAAAACTTACTCTGGGAGTATCGCGACGGCGACAACGTTCTCGAAATAACGATAAATCTGAGTAAACCCGAAAAGGATAATAAGGATATAGCGAAACTTGTTTCCGCTCCGCAGGACGGCGAAAAATATCCCAAATGCGCTCTTTGCCCCGAAAACGAGGGCTATCTCGGCTCTTATACGCACCCGCCGAGATCTAATTTGCGTACGGTTTCTTTGTCGCTCGGCGGTGAAGAGTGGAGCATGCAGTATTCGCCTTACGCTTATTTCAACGAGCATTGCATAGTGTTCAACAAACACCATACGCCTATGCAGATGACGAGGCAGACGATAACGAAATTGTTTGATTTTATCGATATTCTGCCCAATTATTTCATAGGCAGCAATTCCGACCTTCCGATAGTCGGCGGTTCGATTCTCAATCACGAGCATTATCAGGGCGGCAGACATGAAATGCCTATGCATAAAGCAAAACCGCGTTTCGTTCTTACCTGCGAAAAATTTCCCGACGTGGAAATTTCCATTCTGAATTGGTATAATTCCGCAATCAGACTCACGGGATATAATAAGAACACTATCTGTGAGATAGGCGGAGATATCGTCGAGGCGTGGAAGAAATACAGCGACGAGAGCGTGGGAATCGTTAATAGCGAAGAGGAAAGGCACAACACCTGCACGCCTATCGTCAGATATCTTTCGGACAACAAATTCTGTCTTGAAATCATCCTGCGTAACAACTCCACGTCGGACCGTTATCCGGACGGAGTTTTCCATGCTCACCCCGAATACCACAATATCAAAAAAGAGGGTATCGGACTTATCGAAGCAATGGGATTATACATTCTTCCGGGCAGACTTAAAAAGCAAACCGAGCAGATTGCCGACATCTTAACCGGCGACGCGCCGTTTGATCCGCAAAAAATGACGGAAAGCGATCCTTTGTTCGTTCATAAGGCGATGATAACCGAACTTAAACGCGACAATCCCGTCGTTGAGGATAAAGAAAAGGCTCTCGAAATCATCACGAAGAGAATAAACGAAACGTGTGTGGCTATTCTCGAAAACACCGCCGTTTTCAAAAAAGACGAAACGGGAACGCTCGCTTTCAGAAGATTTTTGAACACTCTTTCGATCAAATGAAATAAAATAAAAATAAATTATCAAAAGGCACAAATTTTTTGTGTCTTTTTTATTGAAAAAAAATCATATTAGGTATATAATATCGTTATAAAATTAAAATGGAGGAGTTTTTGTGAATAAAATAGATTTACTTAAAACTCGCAGGGCAAAACTACTCGAAGCGGGCAAAAACGTGAGAGAAAAAATCGCCGCGCTTACCGATGAATGTTCGTTTGTGGAACTCGACGCTTATTCGTTTTCCCACAATGACTTTTACGGCGAGGACGCGGAAGGCGAAGGAGTTGTCACCGGTTATGCAACGATAAACGATGAGCCGGTTTACATAGTCGCTCAGAATCCGGACGTTTTATCCGGAGGAATCAGCGAGGGCAACTGTAAAAAAATCAGAAAGTGCCTCAACAAGGCTCTTGCGGCTCAGAAACCCGTCGTTTACCTTTTCGATTCGCTCGGCGTGAGAATAGGCGAGGGAGTCAACGTTCTCGAAGGTATAGCCGAAGTTCTCGCCGCTGCGGACGATCTCAAAGGCGAAGTTCCTCAGATTTCGGTCGTAACGGGCGAACTTTACGGTTCGTTTGCGGTGCTTGCCGCCAACGCGGACTTCAATCTTATGACGAAATCCGCATCGGTCGCATATGCGAGTCCGTTCGTTATCTCGGCAAAATCCGATAAAAACGTTGACAAAACGGAAGTCGGCGGCGTGAAGGCTTCTGCTTTTAATTCCGTCGCTACGGTCGAAGTTGCCGATATGGCCGACGCTAAAGAGAAAATTGCGGACATTCTTTCGATTCTTCCCGCTTGTTCGGAAATCGTTGCAGACACCGACGACGATCTTAACAGAGCAACGGAAGGTCTTAACGAAAAGGTTTGCGGTAAATGTATCGTAAAATCTGTTTTCGACGACGGAAAGTTTGTCGAAATGAACGCCGCTTTCCATCCCGAAGTTAAAACGGGCATCGGAAGAATCGGCGGCATAAGCGCGGCGGCCATCGTTTTCGACGACGGCGACGACGGCGTGGAACTCGATCTCGGAAACGTTTCCAAACTTAAAGAATTTGCTTATTTTGCAGCAGACAACGGCTTGCCGCTCGTTACGTTCGTCAACACGCTCGGCATAAAAGCCGATATGCAGACGAGCAACACGGCGATACTGAAAGAAATCGGTCATCTCGTTTCGGGGCTTAAGTGCTGCGAAAGAATTTCGGTCGTAACCAAAAAAGCGATCGGACTCGGTTATTCGCTTTTCGCGTCGAAGTCTATCGGCAACGAATACGCCTATGCTTTCGCGAACGCTAAAATCGCTTTGTTCGACGGAGCGGCATCTGCCGCGGCGTTCGGCGATTTCAAAGTTGCCGACACCGATAAACTTGCCGAAAAATATGCCGAAGAGAACGCCGATCCTATAAACGCGGCAAGAAACGGCTATATAGACAATATCATCGAACCGCAGTTTGTCAGAGCGTACGTTGTTTCCGCTCTTCAGACGTTAGTGAGGTAAAATATGTTGTTCAATTTATTGGAACAGGCTGCCGCCGTTTCCGAAAATTTCGGAGAAAGAGCGGCTTCGGGCGGATTCACTTTTCTTCTCGGAATGATTGTTATTTTTGCCGGAATGACGATTCTTGTCCTTTGTGTTACGGGGTTCGGGAAAATCGCCGAAGCAATAGCAAAGAAAGCCGAAAAGAAGAGCGAAAAAACGGAAAAACCTGCCGAAAAACCGATTGAAACGACGGACGACGGCACCGTTCCGGAAGATATAAGAGTTGCGATTATCGCCGCAATTGCCGCGTATTATGCGGAAAGCGGAAGCAAAAACGAATTCAAAGTAAGAAAAATCAAAAAATTGTAAGGAGAAACGAAAATGCGTAATTTTGTTATAACCATAGACGGAAAACAGTATCAGGTAGGCGTTGAAGAAGTGGGGGCAACCGCTTCTGCCGTAACGCCCGTCGTAACCGAAGTTAAACCCGTTGCCGCGGCCCCCGCCGCACCCGCAAACGGAACGAAAGTAAACGCTCCTATGCCGGGACTTATCAAACAACTTTCCAAAGAAGAAGGCGCGGCGGTAAAAAAAGGCGAGGTGATTCTCGTTCTCGAAGCCATGAAAATGGATAACGACATAACCGCCCCCTGCGACGGAAAAATCTCTTATAAAGTTACGAAAGGCACGAACGTAGACACGGGCGCTTTGATGGCTGTTATCGGTTAAGGAGAAAGAGATGTTTTCGTTTTTAAACTCACTTCTCAGTCTTGACATAGGCGAATCGCTCAAAAGCCTGTGGGAAAGTACGGGTTTACACGAGCTCGTTTCCACTTTCACTGCGGGCGGCTGGCAAAACCTCGTGATGATTCTGATAGCGTGCGTGCTTTTTTACCTTGCTATCGTCAAAAAATTCGAGCCTCTTTTGCTTTTGCCCATAGCGTTCGGTATGTTCATAGTAAACATTCCCGGCGTTTATCACATTCTGTTCGGAACGAAAGGTTATACGATTTCATCCGTTGCCTCGAAAGTGACTGTTGCTACGGGAACGTCGGGCGAGTTGAGCGCGCTTTTCGGTACGGATCTCGACGCGTTGCTTAAACAACTTAAAGAAACGGAGGCGGGGAAAAACTACGTTCTTTCCGACGCTATCTCTTATTTCCTTGCGAACAA
The DNA here is from genome assembly GCA_900548285.1 of uncultured Eubacteriales bacterium. Taxonomy (GTDB): domain Bacteria; phylum Bacillota; class Clostridia; order Christensenellales; family Borkfalkiaceae; genus UBA10281. Next base: position 5,957 of record URKE01000028.1, read on the forward strand.
CTCCGTAACTATCGACGGCGTGACTTACGCGGCAAACGCCCTTACAACGTCAACCGAGCAGGTTATCAGAGATTTCGGTTTATTCTATTACATATATAAAGGCGTTGATTGGGTAATTTTCCCGCCGATTATCTTCCTCGGCATCGGCGCGATGACCGATTTCGGTCCGCTGATCGCCAACCCGAAGAGTATGCTTATGGGCGCGGCTGCGCAACTCGGCATTTTCATCACGTTCTTCGGCGCGTATCTTTTGTTCGGTTTCACCGCTAAAGAGTCGGCGGCAATCGCTATTATCGGCGGCGCGGACGGACCTACGGCGATATACGTAACGAAAAAACTTGCGGAGCATCTGCTTCCCGCAATAGCAATCGCGGCATATTCTTATATGGCTCTTATTCCGGTTATTCAGAAGCCGATTATGAGAGCGGTTACGACCAAGAAAGAAAGATCGATAAAGATGCAGCAACTTCGCAAGGTTTCCAAACTCGAAAAAGTTGCCTTCCCCATCGTCGTTTCTCTCGTGGTCGGCGTTCTTCTTCCGGACGCGATGCCCCTTCTCGGCATGCTTATGCTCGGTAACCTCTTAAGAGAATCGGGTGTTTGCGGCAGACTTGTGGATACCGCTTCCAACGGTCTTATGAACACCGTAACCATTTTCCTCGGCGTTATGGTAGGTTCAAAGGCGACCGGTTCGCTGTTCCTTTCGCTCGGAACGATAGAGATAATTCTTCTCGGATTGTTCGCGTTCTGCATGGGTACTCTGGGCGGACTTCTCGTCGGAAAACTTATGTGCAAACTCACGGGCGGAAAAATCAATCCGCTTATCGGTTCGGCAGGCGTTTCCGCCGTGCCTATGGCTGCGAGAATTTCGCAGGACGTCGGCAGAGAAACCGATCCGGACAATCACCTTCTTATGCACGCAATGGGTCCGAACGTTGCAGGCGTTATCGGTTCTGCGATCGCCGCGGGCGTTCTTCTTGCCCTCTTCGGCTAAGCCTTATTTTTAAGGAGATATAATTATGGCAAAAAAAGTAATGATAACTGAAACGATCCTCCGCGACGCTCATCAGTCGCAGGCGGCAACTCGTATGACAACGGAACAAATGCTTCCGATGCTCGATCAATTAGACGATATCGGGTATTATTCTCTCGAAGCCTGGGGCGGCGCGACTTTCGATTCCTGCCTCAGATTCCTTCACGAAGACCCGTGGGAAAGACTTCGTATTCTGAAATCTCATCTCAAAAAGACGAAAATTCAGATGCTTTTAAGAGGTCAGAACCTTCTGGGTTATAAGCATTACGCCGACGACGTAGTGGAGAAGTTTATCGAATATTCGATTAAAAACGGTGTTGACGTAATCAGAGTTTTCGATGCGTTGAACGACGTGAGAAACCTCGAAACGTCGATTAAGGCAATCAAAAAATACGGCGGAATCTGCGAAGTCGCTATTTCTTACACGACGAGCCCCGTTCATACGAACGAGTATTTCGTTAAACTCGCGAAAGAATGCGAGGCTATGGGCGCGGATAATATCTGCGTTAAGGATATGGCTAATTTGCTGTTGCCGTACACCGCTTACGAACTTATTTCCGCCCTTAAAAAGGCATTGAAACCCACGACGCTCGTTCATCTCCACACGCACAACACCACGGGCACGGGCGATATGGTAAACCTCAAAGCCATCGAAGCGGGTTGCGATATCGTAGACACCGCATTGTCGCCTTTGGGCAACGGTACGTCGCAACCGACCACCGAGGCGCTTGTTAAAACGCTTGAAGGTACGCCTTACGATACGGGTATCGACCTTCAGAAGATTATTCCTATCACAAATTATTTCAAAACCGTTGCGGCTGATCTCGAAAAAGCGGGATATCTTAACCCCAACGTCAGAAAAGTCGACGTGAACACGCTTGTTTATCAGGTTCCGGGCGGAATGCTTTCCAACCTTATGAACCAACTCAAACAGCAGAACAAACTCGATAAACTCGACGACGTTTTAAAGGAAGTTCCCAACGTGAGAAAAGATTGCGGTTATCCGCCGCTCGTAACTCCTTCCAGCCAGATTGTCGGAACGCAAGCCGTTCTCAACGTTCTTTCGGGAGAAAGATATAAAATGGTTACGAAGGAATTCAAGGGGCTTTTAAAGGGCGAATACGGCAAACTTCCCGCCGAACCCGACAAAGAAGTGGTTAAAAAGGTAGTTAAAGACGAGAAAATTATCACTTGTCGCCCCGCAGACCTTATCCAGCCCGAATTCGAGAAGTATAAAAAAGAAGTCGCCGAATATTCGGATAAGACGGAAGATATACTTTCTTACGCGCTTTTCAACGAGGTTGCAACCAACTTCTTCAAGTGGAGACTCGCAAAAGAGCAGGGCGTCGATAAGGATATGGCAAAAAACAATAACGGGGTTTATCCCGTATGAGAATTTTGGTAACGAACGACGACGGTATCGCGAGCGAGGGCCTGAAAACCCTCGCCTCGGTACTCGTTAAAAAAGGTCATAACGTTATCGTTGTTGCGCCGGACGGAAACCGTTCGGCATTTTCTCATTCTTTGAGTATTCATAAAAATCTCGTTTTCACAACGCTCGGAAATAAAAACGGTTACGACGAATACACTCTCGACGGTACACCTGCCGACTGTGTTAAATTCGCTTGTCATTATTTTGAAAAAACGCCGTTCGACCTTGTTTGTTCGGGAATAAATCTCGGCAACAATCTTGGAAGCGATACCTGTTATTCGGGTACTGTTTCCGCGGGGCTTGAAGCGAATTTTTTCGAGATAAAATCGATTGCTTTTTCCAACGTTGCGCATCACGATCAGGATTTTGCCGCCAACGCGCGCGTCATCGATAAATATTTTGAAAAATTCCTTGGAATTTCTTCTCCGGAGTACACGCTTAACGTCAATATGCCGAACGGAGAGGATAAAGGCGTAAAACTTGCGCGGCTCGGCTCGCAGCGTTATTCCGACGAATATCAAAAAAACGACGATGGATCTTACGTTCTCACCGGCGTGCCCGTTCCTTACGATAAAGAGCGCGACAGCGACGTCGTTCTCTCCCGCGAGGGGTATGTAACCGTTACGCCGATTGTTTACGACAGAACCGCGTATTTTGCTTTAAATAACTTAAAGGAAAGTAAATTCTGATGACGACGATCGTTATCGGCGGAGGGCCTGCCGGGCTTATTTCCGCTTATTTCAGGGCTGTTCGCGGTGAAGACGTTTATCTCATCGAAAAGAACGAAAAACCCGGCAAAAAACTTTATATAACGGGCAAGGGCAGATGTAACGTCACGAACGATTGCGACGTTGACGAGTTTCTTTCAAACGTCGTCACGAACGCAAAGTTTTTAAACGGAGCGATAAGGCGTTTTCCGCCGGAGAAATTCATGGAGTTCCTTTCTGGAAAAACAAAACTGAAAACCGAGCGGGGAAACAGAGTTTTTCCTTTATCCGACAAGGCGAGCGACGTTACGAAGTGTCTTTGCGCTTACGCCGAAGAGGCCGGCGCGGAGATAAAACTCAACGAAAAAGTTTTGTCGATTAACGCGTCGGACGGGAAGATCGTTTCCGTCGTAACCGATAAAGCGACGTATCCTTGCGATAACGCGATCGTTTGCACGGGAGGGGTGAGTTATCCTTCCACCGGTTCTACCGGCGACGGTTATGCGTTCGCAAAGTCTTTCGGGCATACGATAATTTCTCCGGTCGCGGCGCTTTCCGGTGTTAACTTAAAAGGCGATTTTTATAAAAATTTACAGGGATTGTCGTTGAAAAACGTCGCGATAAGCGTCGTCAACGGAAAAAAGAAAATTTATTCCGATTTCGGAGAAATGCTTTTCACGCATTTCGGCGTATCGGGACCGACGATAATTTCCGCGTCGAGTTTTATTAACAGACTTAATTTGTGCGACGTTTATATTTCGCTCGACTTAAAACCCGCGCTCACCGAAGAACAACTCGACGCGAGAGTGTTGAGAGATTTTGAAAAATACAAAAACAAGGCTATAAAGAATTCGCTCGACGATCTTTTGCCAAAGGCGATGATACCGGTTGTCATAAAGGCAGCGGGCATAAACGGCGATATAAAAAACAATGAATTGAAAGCCGAAAACAGAAGAAAAATTGTCGCGGCGATTAAAGATTTCAGAATGTATCCTCATTCGCTGAGAGATTTAAATGAGGCAATCGTCACTTCGGGCGGCGTTTCCGTCAAGGAAATCGATCCGAAAACCATGGAGAGCAAACTCGTGAAAGGTTTGTTTTTTGCGGGCGAAGTTATCGATGCGGACGCGCTTACCGGGGGATTCAATATAACGATAGCGGCTTGCACGGCTTATTCTGCCGGCAATGCTTAAAGAACCGCATTCGGTTGCAACCGAACGCGGCAAAAGGAGGAGAAATGTTAAATATTGCGCTTGACGGACCAGCCGGAAGCGGAAAGAGCACCGTCGCGAAAATAATCGCAAACAAACTGAATATATTATATCTGGATACGGGCGCTATGTACAGAGCGTGCGCTCTGAAGTGTCTGCTTTCGGGTGTAGACGTGAAAGACGGGGCTGCCGTCGAAAATATAATGCGTAACGTCGACGTGCGCGTGGAATATAAAAACGGCTCGCAGGTCACCTTGCTCGACGGAAAAGACGTTTCTGCGGATATAAGGAAGCCCGAAGTGTCGATGCTTGCATCCGCAGTTTCGGCGCACAGAGTAGTTCGCGAAAAAATGGTCGACCTGCAAAGAAAAGTCGCAAAGGGTATGGATTGCGTTCTTGACGGGAGAGATATCGGTTCAAACGTTCTGCCCGACGCGAAATATAAATTTTATATAACGGCGGACAGCAAAGTAAGGGCGGAAAGGCGTTATAAAGAACTTGCGGAGCGCGGAACGCCCGTTGATTTCGATAAACTTCACGAGGAAATTGTTCAGCGCGATTATAACGATTCCCACAGAGAATTCGCTCCGCTCAAACAGTGCGACGACGCGAAACTGATCGACACTTCGGATCTCACGATTGACGAAGTTGTTCAAACGATATTAAACGACGTAAAAAAAGGTTAAGAATATGTTTAAATTGCTTATCTGGATTATCCTGCCTTTTTATAAATTATTATATTTGCCAAAGGTGAAAGGCAAAGAAAATCTGCCGAAAAACAGTGGATTTGTCGTTGTGTGCAACCACTTTGCGAAGGTTGATGCCTTTATGATGGTTGACCTTTTCAAAAAAAAGATTAATTTCATGGCGAAAAAAGAGTGGTTCGACACAAAATTTAAAAACAAACTGTTCAGGTGGCTGGGCGCTATTCCGGTCGACAGAGAAAAAGCCGATTTCACGTCGATAAAAACCTGCCTTAAAATTCTTAAAGACGATAAACCGCTCGTTATTTTTCCGGAGGGAACGAGAAATAAGGTCAACACCGAACTTCAGGAAATCCACGGCGGCGCGAACCTTATCGCGTTCAAAGCCGGCGTGCCGATTGTTCCTGTCGCTATGAATAAAAAATTCAAAGTGTTCGGAAAAAACAGAGTATATATAGGCAAACCGTACACTCTCGATGAGTTCAAGGGCGAAAAATTCACCGCCGAACTCGGTGACAAACTCAACGCCATAATGCGTGAAAAGATTGAAGAATGTATCGCGGAAGCGCAGAAAGAGGATAAAAAAGGTAAAAGAAAGTGAAAGTGGTTCTCGCAAAAAACAGCGGCTTTTGCATGGGTGTTCGCCGCGCGGTGGACGCCGCTAAGAAAACTTTCGGAGAGGGCGTGTATATTCTCGGGGAGATAATTCATAACGAAAGCGTTACGAACGAGATTAAAAAACTCGGCACCAGGATTATCGAAAGCCCCGACGAAATCGACGGCGGAACGGTCATTATACGTTCGCACGGCGTCGGGAAAGACGTTTATGACAAACTTAAATCGAAAAACGTCGAAATAATCGATTGCACGTGTCCTTTTGTTCTGAAAATTCACAATATCGTGCAGAAATACCACTCGCTCGGTTACAGGATTTTTATCACGGGCGAAAAGGATCATCCAGAAGTGGAAGGGATAAACGGCTGGTGCGAAAACTCGGCTATCGTCATAGACGAAGATTACGAAACCGTCGAACCGGGCGTCGACGACAGAATTTGTCTTGTTTCGCAAACCACCTATTCCGAAACGCGTTTTAAAAAAATTTTAGAATTTTTTAGTAAAAAAACTGTTAAAACGCTTGAAGTTTTTAAAACAATTTGTTATACTACAAGAGAGCGTCAAGAAGAGGCAGAAATATTGTCGAAAACCTGTGATGCAATGGTAGTAGTCGGTGGCAAACATAGTAGCAATACTAAGAAACTGATGAGAATTTGTCAAGGAAATTGCGAAAACGTATATTTCATTTCAAATCCTGATGAGCTCAATTACAAAAATTTTATAAAGTATAAAAAGGTAGGTATTGTTGCAGGGGCATCGACGCCCGACGAACAATCAATGGAGGTTTTCAGTAACATGGAAGAAACTACAGAAGTAAAAAGTTCAAGCACTATGGAAGAGGCTATGTCCGCTATGGGCGACAGTCAGCCTAAATTCAGAATCGGTCAGAAGATAGTGGCGACTATTTCGGCTGCTACGGACGATGGTCTTGCTTTGTATATTAACAACACAAAGAAAGAAATTATGCTCCCGAAAGAAGAAATGACTTGCGAGAGTTATAATAAGGCCGATTACGCTTCGAAAGTCGGCGAAGACATCGAAGTAATGATAGTGGAACTTAACCCCGTTAAATTGTCCGAAAAAGCAATCGTTGCTCAGAAAGAAGAAGAAGAAGCAATCGCAAAAATTGCCGACGGCGAAATCTTCACCGTTACCTGCACGGGTTCCAACAAGGGCGGCCTTACCGCTAAATTCGGCAGTTATGACGTTTTCATTCCTTCTTCTCAGATTAGAATCGGTTTCGTAAAAGATCTCGATAAATTCGTCGGAAAGACTTTAAGACTTAAAGCCGAAAAAGTTGAAAATCAAGGCAGAAGAAAGCAGATCGTCGGATCCCAGAGAGTTATTCTCGAAGCCGAAAAAGCGGAAAGAGATGCGGCTAAGGCTAAAAAGGAAGAGGAATTCTTCTCCTCGATCAACGAAGGCGACGTCGTTACCGGTACGGTAGTAAGATTCGCTGCGTTCGGCGCGTTTGTAGACGTAAACGGATTCGATTGCCTTGCTCATATTTCCGACCTTAGTTGGACCAACGCTAAAACTCCTGCCGACGTTCTTGAAATCGGTAAGCAGTATGAATTCAAAGTGTTGAAATGCGATAAGGAAACCAAGAAGGTTTCTCTCGGATATAAACAACTTCAGCCGAAGCCCTGGCAACTTGCCGCCGATAAGTATTCTATCGGCGAAACCGTAAAAGGTAAAGTCGTAAGAATTGTAAGTTTCGGCGCGTTCGTTGAGGTTGAAAAGGGAATCGACGGACTTGTTCACGTTTCTCAGATTTCTCACGAATGGCTTGAAAATCCCACCTCTGTTCTTAAAGTCGGAGATGAGGTTGAGGCTAAGATTCTCGATATGGACGTAGAGAAAGAGAAGATGACTCTTTCGATCAAAGCTCTTACTCCCGCTCCCGAGGGCGTTGCTCCCAGAAGAAGAGAGAGAAAAGAAGAGGGTGAATCTGCCGAAGGCGAAGAAAAGCCCAGAAGAGAAAGAAGAAGAGATGCAAGACCTGCTCAGGACGACGATGAACCCAGAGAATGGACCGAAGGCGGCGTAAGCGGTATTTCGCTCGGAGATCTTATCAATAAAGACTAATTCTAAAATATTAAAGAGCCTGCTATGCAGGCTCTTTTTTAATGATTATTAAATTTAAACGACAGAAAGAAGGCCGCCTTGCGTTATTCTGAGAAATCAAAGAATACGCAAGGCGGCGATTTAATGTTGCAATTACTGATTTTATCGCGTCGGAATCAATCGAGCGGGGAAAGAATCGTTACGTGGTTCTTTGCAAGGAATCTATTAATCGATTCGAAACAGAATGTCATTACTTTACCTAAAATCGAGTCGAATTGAATAAGACAGATAAGTATCGCAATGAACTTCCAGTTTTCGTTTCTGAAGTCCGTAAACAGATTCGGGAGATGGAATAACGACGGCATCAACAGCGTCATCATAAATATCGATAACGTTGTGATTATCGTCACTACGGTGGCTCTGTAGAAGTTATACGGCTTACAAATGATATGAAGATACGAAATCCCGCCGAACGTTAAAGCCGCAACGAGCAACGTGTCGTACATCTGCGGTGTAAACTCGTTAAAATCTATTCCGATTCGCTTGATAAACTGGAAAGCCAGCACGTTGAAAAGCAGTATGCTTGCTCCCGGAAGAGCGTGTGAAACGAGGTATCCGATAAATTTTCCGTTTACTTTATTCGTGTTCGGTTGCATCGAGAGCGCGAACGAACCTAAGCCGATAACGAGCAGTTCAAGTAACGTCATCATGTTGCTTCTGAACGGGAAAAGACTGCCGCCGATTATCGAAATAATCGCGAGAACCATCGTGAAAATCGTTTTCATAAGGAAAAGCGACGATGATTTTTCGATATTATTGATAACCCTTCGTCCTTCGGCAACAACGTGCGGAATGGAGTTGAAATTATTGTCCATAAGCACGATATGCGCTATGTTTTTCGTTGCGTCGCTGCCTGTGGCAACCGTTATCGAACAATCCGATTCCTTCATTGCAAGTATGTCGTTAACGCCGTCGCCCGTCATCGCAACGGTGTGACCGTTCGATTTTATAGTCTTTATCAGAAGGGCTTTTTGTTCCGGCGTGACTCTGCCGAAGACGTTATATTTATTTGCGATATTGATTACTTCGGTCTTGCTCATTCCTTCGAGCGAAACGAACTTTTCCGCGCCTTCGATCCCGGCTCTTTTCGCAACTTCCGAAACGGTAAGCGGATTATCTCCCGAAATGACCTTGATTGCAACTTCATTTTTCTTGAACCATTCGATGGTTTTCACGGCATCGCGGCGGATATTGTCGCTCAGCATTATTATCGCGAACGGTTCCGCATCGTCGGGTATTTCTCCTTTTTTGATGGATTTATCCGATCTTGCGAGCATCAGAACTCTTTGTCCGAGAGCGGTGTAATGTTCGATTTGTTTTATAACGTTTTCGCCGATATTTCGATTTTTGAATATGAATTCATAAGCGCCGAGAATGAACGTTCCGATTTCTTTTCCGCCGTTTAAAAACGTCACCGCCGAATATTTTTTTTCCGAGGAAAACGGCACGGTTTGCTTTGCGATAAGTTTCGGTGTGCATCCGAAATGATTTTTTAAAGCGCGGGCGGTCGGGTTGTTGTCTCCGAGCGCGCTTTGCATCGAGGCTACGATATCGTTTATCGGGTATTCGTAAGTTGTATCGAAGAGATGATAATCGATAACCTGCATTCTGCCGTCGGTTATCGTGCCGGTTTTATCGAGGCACAGAACGTCAACCCTGGCGAGCATTTCAAGCGAATACATATCCTGAACGGATGTGTGTCTGTTTGCAAGTCTGATTACGCCTACAGCCAGCGCCAAAGTCGTTAAAAGCAACATTCCCGAGGGAATCATTCCGATAATGACCGAAGTCGTACTGCTGACCATTCTTACGATTCCTTCGGCGGTAAGTTTTCCGTTGGCGATAAACATCGGGTTTGCCTGCTCCACGATAGCCGTGTAATTTGTATAAAGCGCGCCCGCGCTTATCGGCACGATAAGTATACCGATTATCTTGATTATCCAGTTGAGCGTTATCATGAGTTCGCTGTGAGGACTCTGAAACTTTTTCGCTTTTGCGGACAGCTGCTGAATATATCTGTTTTCACCGACTTTATCGGCAATCACGTATGCGTTTCCGCCGACGACGTAACTTCCCGAAAGAAGCGCGTCGCCCGTCTGTTTCTTCACGGGGACGGATTCGCCCGTGAGCATCGATTCGTTGACTTCGAGATATCCTTTAACGATTGTACCGTCTATACATATCTGATCGCCCGTCGAAAGTTTTATAACGTCGTCGAGAACTACTTCGGTGACGGGAATTTTAACGACTTTACCGTTACGTAAGGCTGTTGTCGTCGGCTGATTTAGAATCGATAATTTTTCGATCGAAAATTTCGCTCTGATTTCCTGAAAAATTCCTATTATAAGATTGAGAACGTAAACGATAACGAAAAAGTAGTTTGAAATATTTTTTTCTCTCGCTACGATCAGCGCGACTACGCAAATAACGCACAGAAGGTTGAAAAACGTGAAAAGATTAGACGTTATTATGCTTAAAATTGTTTTTGAGTACGTTTTAGCCTTTTCGTTTGTCTGTCCTTGCGCGGTTCTGAGGGCAACCTGACTGCCGGACAAACCCATATTCACATCCGGCGCGAAACGGTCGTCGTCGTTCACGGAAATCTTCGCCCGTTTTTTTCGTCTTTTTCTCAGATGCGGTTTAATGTATCCGTCGATATATTTATCCGCAATATTATCGGTTAATTTATTGTTTTTTTCTTCTTCGTTCATATTTTCCTTTATGATCTTATAATAAAATCATATTGCCATTATATCATATTATATATATTTTTCAAATTAAAAACAACGCTGTTGTCAATTTATTTTTTAATATTGCGGGATATGATTGATTTTTAAACGCATTTTTGTTAAAATTAGGATATGAAAAAAGAAATTATTAAAAAATACGCCGAGCTTCTCGTAAAAGTTGGCGTAAACTTGCAAAAAGGTGAAAAACTTGTCGTTTCGTCGCCCGTAATCGCTGCTGATCTTACGAGAGAGATTGCAAAAGCGGCTTATAAAAGCGGCGCGAGAGATGTTGACGTTCTCTGGAACGATCAGGAACTTGAAAAAATCGGCTTAAAAAACAGGACGATAAAAAGTCTTTCCGTTATTCCCGATTGGGCAAAAGCGCAACGAGAAAGTTATATTGAGGAAAAAATATGTTATATCGCGATTCTTTCTCTCAATCCCGACGCGATGAAAAACGTTTCGTCGAAGAAAATTTCCGTAGCAAGAAAGGCGAAAAGAATAGCGTTCCGGAAGTTCTCCGAGTATACGAGTTCCAACAAAATCAGATGGACGATTGCCGCGTACCCCAACAAAGCGTGGGCGAAAAAAGTTTATCCGGATTTTTCTTCATCCGTGGCTTTAAAAAAATTGTGGGAAGCGGTTATTTCGTGCGTAAGATTGGATAGACCGTCCGTAGTCGATGCATGGGCCGAACATCAGAGCAATCTTCAAAGACGATGCGAGTTTTTAAATAAGGCGAAGATTAAACGATTTATTTATAAAAATTCTATCGGTACCGATTTTTCGATCGGAATGCCGGATAATTACATATTTTGCGGCGGCGCAGAACTCGGCGCTCTTGACGGAATTCCTTTCACCGCTAATCTGCCAACGGAAGAAGTGTTTTCTTCGCCGGACAGATTGACGGCGAACGGTAGGCTCGCTTCGGCAATGCCGTTATCCTCAAATGGTAAATTAATCGATAAATTCTGGATAGAATTTAAAAACGGAAGAATAATTGATTACGGAGCCGAAAAAGGACTTGACACGCTTAAAGAAATTATCGAAACGGACGACGGTTCGCATTATCTCGGAGAGATCGCGCTTGTCGGTTTTGATTCGCCCGTGAGAAAACAAAACGTGTTGTTTTTTGAAACGCTTTTCGATGAAAACGCGAGTTGCCATTTCGCGATAGGCAACAGTTATCCGAACTGCGTCGAGGGCGGTGGGGATATGGACGATGAATCGCTTCTTGCCGCCGGGCTGAACGTTTCTCTCGAACACGTAGATTTTATGGTCGGCACAAGAGATCTTTCTATTTCGTGTGAAACCGTCGACGGCAGACAATTCGATATTTTCGTCAACGGCGAGTGGGTTATCTGAACCGGATTTATGATTTAAATCGTATAAGCCGAAAAACAGAAAAATTATTATGAAAGGAGTTTAATATGGACGATAAAATTAAAAACGTCGAAATTAAAATCAAAGATTACGCTTCGATCGATAAATCCGTCCTGGACGAGACTTTGAGTGAAATAAGCGCGATCGACGGTGTTCTCGATTGTAAGTTCGACGACGAATCAGAATCGATAAAGTACCTTATAAGTTCTTTATCGAGCGATTATGACGTTTTCAGCGCGCTTATGGCGATTTGCGAAAATCACGGAATCGATCTTATTTTCGATGACGATGATGAGGTTGTCGGCGAACGTAATCGGGGACTTGAAACAAACGAAGAGCCGGACGGCGAGAACTTCGAAGAAGAGGAAGCCGAGGACGAAGAACTGAAGAAAATAAAAGAGAAGAGGTACGAAAAAGCCGAAAATATAATCGTTCTCGCGATTTCGGCGATTCTCATCGTTCTCGGATTTATATTTGAGAAATCCAACGCGGATGCCTCCATGTGGATTTTTATGTTCGGATATGCCTTGGCGGGTTATGAAACGTTATATGCTTTTATCAGCGATATCGCCGAAAAAAGATATGCAACCGAAAAAGGTCTTGTGCTTGTTTCGTCGTTTGTTGTGTTGTATTTCGGGTTCCGTCTTTTAGGTTGCGCGATCATTTTCTCTTATTCGTTAATTTCGTGTTTGTATTCTGTTTTTGCAAACTCCGAGAGCAGACTTAAAGAGGTCGGTTATACAGACGAGCAAATCGAAATCGTAAAAAACAAAACGCATACGGATAAGAAAAAACTGTTTATTTACGATATGATTTTGCTTTGCGCCGGCTTGCTTCTCGTGTTTATTCCGCCTGTATTTAGCGGTAGCCGGTATTGGTCAACGCTTACTCAAAAATGGTTGTGTATCGGTTCAAGCGTAATTTTCTTCGGCTCTTTAAGCAGTAATATCGCATCGCTGGTTAAAAACTATGTTTTTGCTCGTGTTTACGCGGCGTCGAACGAAATAATGTTCAACGAGGACAAATTTGAGGAAACATTAGAAAAAATCTCTTCAGCAGAAAAGATTTGTTTCGATAAAACGGGCGTGATTACGGTTGAAAGCGGAAAAGTTATCGGCGTTGAAACCGTTAACGAAATGAAGTTTTCGGAATATCTCGTCACTGCGGAAGCGGATTTAAACGACCCGATTGCGAAAACGATTAAAGAATATTATAAAGACGTTAACGTCGTTGAAAAAAGTAATTTCGAATTTGTCGAGGGCAGGGGAGCGAGTTTTGTTGTCGAAGGCAAGACAATCCTTATCGGCAGCAAGAAGTTTTTGAATAAAAACAACGTTGCTATTGACGAATCGATTGAAAATCCAGTCGTTTATGTTGCCGAAAACGGTGTAATCCTCGGTAAAATCGTCATTGAATTTGCAATAAGAGAAAATTCTTACGGCGCGATCGTCGAACTTGAAGAGGACTTGGGCGTCGGCAGCAAACTCCTGAGCGCGGATTCTAAAGAAAGTGTCGAAATTGTAAAAAACGCCGTCGGTTTCGACGGGGCCGTTTCCGGCGCGACGGTAAACTATAAAGCCGAAAGCGTTAAGGAAAGCAATGCTATTTACGTCGGTAACGCCATTGCCGATAAAGAAACGATTAAAAGAACGCGCGGCATTGCTCTCGGAGCGATGGATAAGCCTTGCGAAGGCTCGAGCGTTTCCGCAAAAACCGCAGATCCGAAAGTCGTTCCTACGATAATTAAACTTGCGAAAAGAACGATTAAAATCAATAAACAAAACAAAATAATCTTTATTGCGTCGAGGATTTTCTTTTTCCTGCTCGGAGTTGTTTTAACACTTGCGGTCGGTTATCGTTTTGCAATGTTCTGGGCTGTTATCGGCGTTTTACTCGGCGATATCGCGGCGTTTCTGAACGATTGTAGAAACCTTACCGAAGTCGTTTAACGCCCGTTACGCGTAATTTATTGAAGTCGTTTAACGCTCGTTACGTGTAATTTAGTATTGTCAACGCAAAAATCGATATCGAAGCCGGCGAATTTCATCGTAAATTTTTTGCCGTCGTCGTGATAAGAGGGACGTGGATCGTCTGCAAGACAGTCGATGAGCGTCTTTCTTTTATTTTCGGGAATAATATTCAACAGGTTTTGCGGAAAATCAACCTCGAGGGTGTGATATTTTGTGGTTTCGGTAAACCCCTCCGTTGCGTCGTTGTGGATATCGGCGTACGGAATATAAGGCTTTATGTCGAAAATCGGCGTGCCGTTTACAAGGTCCGCGCCGGATACGAAAAGACAGATGCCCTCGGACGTTTTCTCGATTTTTTCGAGTTTAACGGACGATAGTCCGAGATTGTTCGGCCTGAAAGGCGACCGCGTTGCAAAAACTCCCACGCGTTTGTTTCCGCCGAGCCGGGGCGGGCGGACGGTTGGCGAAAATTTATCGCGGTGAGCGAGGGAAAAATCGAAAATCAGCCATATATAGTTGAAGTTTTCCAAACCGCGAAAAGCGTTCGGGTCGGAGTATTCCGGAGCGATAACGATTTTTCCTTCGAGTGATGAAACTCTGCCGCTCTGGCGCGGAACGCCGAACTTGTCGTCGAAATCGGTATAAATTTTTGCGATGGGTTTTAATTCGTAATTCATAAATCCATTATATATTTATACCGTCAAAAAATCAAGAAAAAAAGAATTTAATTTAAAAAAGAGCGTAAAAACCATTGACAAAAGCCGAATAATAATATAAAATAATTATGCTTTTACGGAAAGATATCGAAGTGGTCATAACGGCCCTGACTCGAAATCAGGTATGCGGCAACGCATCGTGGGTTCGAATCCCACTCTTTCCGCCATTAGTGAATAATACGAACCCTGAATCAAAAACGGGGTTCGTATTATTTTTTTTCGTATTCGGCAGCGAACCGTCCAGCCACTAAACAAGCATTCGGCGGCGAACCGTCCAGCCACTTAACAAGCGTTCGGCGGCGAACCGTTCAGCCGTTAAAAAATATTTTTTAAAAAAATTCAAAATTTCGCGTCCAAAACGGGCAATACGGTATAAAATATTTGAAAGAAAATATAAATAAACCCAAAAACAATAAAAAAACAAAATGAAAAAAGTCAATCGTTAGTTATAGTTGTGTGAAAATTTGCAACAAACCATACCCAAAACCACTATAAAAACCTAAAAACCGACATTTTGAACAAAAAAAGTCGTTTTTTTTTTTTTGACCGAATATTGGAAAAAAACTTGACAAAAGGTCTACCGTGGGATAGAATAATCTCGTAAAAACGTCATAGAATTTGTTGTAGGGGCGCAAAAGTGAGGCGCAAATTTGTTGTAGAGGCGCAAAAGTGGGGCGCAAAAGTCAGGCGCAAACGAAAAATTGCGTCTTGCAAAACTTGCGAAGAAGGGTAAGAAGAAGGGTAAAAGGAAAGGTCAAAAGGACGGAAAGACGAGCAATGAAGATATTCAAAGCAATCAAAAAAGGTTTCACGCTTGTTGAACTTGTCATAGTGATCGCGGTAATAGCGGTGTTGTCGGCGGTGCTTATCCCGGTATTCGGCAACGTAGTTAAGGATTCGCGTGTGTCTGCGCTCAAGGCGAGTTTGAAAACTTGTACGAGTAACCTTATAATGTATTCGCTCTACAATCAAGTTGACTATTATACGCCGTCGGTAATCCGTGAATTTTTGAAATCGGAGGGCATAAAGGGTTTAACCTCTGACGATTCGGAATTTTGCGAAGACGGGTACAGTATCTGGTATAATCAGCAAAACTACAACTTCTATCTTGTAAAAAACGACGAACTTGCAGATTTCGTTGGCGGTGGAACTTCTTCCGCAAGCGTAAATAATAGAAATACAGCCGCTTTTGCCGCGGATATTTTCGGAAATGTTGCGGATGGCGGCGTAACGCAGGGTTCAGGCGAAAATGCCGGAGCCTCTGCGCAGTTACAGAGAATCCCTCGTCGTCCGGAAGCGATAACTCCTGACGAGAATTTGCTTTTGCTTGCTACCGACGAGGCGAATAAATATATTTTGTCGGGTATCGAAGCGCTTTACTATGGCGCTGACACTGATAAAGGAGAATCTTCTGCCCAGCAAGTAATTATCAATGTTCAAAACAAGATGGCTAACGGAAATCTGTTCGCATCTTTTAATCGTAATTGGAACATTGAAGATTATACCCAAAAATTTGACACTCACTCGACAGCATGGCTTAACAACGTTGGTAATTTCGTAACAGACGCGTCATTTAGCAATATTGATGATAAGCAGATTGCCGATATTACAAATGTTATTGTTTCGCCTTATTTGGGATCTTTTAGTGAGTCTGAAACGAATTCTAATAAGATTGAAGGTAATATACGAGATTTTGGTAAAAACGAAAAAACCGGGGCTGTTCTTAATGTAAAGTGCGTTATTGAAATTGCTTCGGCAAACTCTGTTGAATTGGTGGAAGAGTTTTATAAAAGATTCTCGAACGCCGGCGTAAACATTGTTATATCGGGTAACGTATCGATAGACAGTACGGTGTCCTCGAGCGTTTCTTCGGGAACGAACAGAGTAAGTACCGTAACCGGCGGTGGTAAGAATATTTCTTCCGTTGTCAACGCGGGCGGTGGCTCGGCTGTTTCGGGAGGCGGAAATAAAATTATATCTTCGACGATTTCTTCAAGTGAGTTTTTGAATTGGACAACGTCTGAATCCGGCGGTGTGTCAATTGTCAACTATTCAACGGTAAGCAAAGATAAAACAGATAGTACTAAAAACCTTGTTTCTATCAAACTTCCCGACGGACAGGTTAAGTATGAAACGGTTGACGATACGTTTTTCAATAATAACGAAATAACAACGCTTGATGATAAGCAACAACAGGTAACGTATCAAGTTCAGTATAAATATAATACATCGACTTTCTCGATTAATGTAAGCGAGTTTTTGAAGAAAGTCGGTATAACTTCGGATGATCAGGTAAGATCGGTCAAAATTAAACAAGACTCTTATAACAACGTTTATACAACTTCGGTTTATCTGGAATATGAAATAAACAACGTTATATACGGAAAATCGTTTAACTTCGGCGTAGGTCATATAACTTCTTTCGATTACTACTATCGTTTCTTTAATAAGAATTTTGATTCTGTGAATAAGAGCGGCGAAAACACCGTTCCTCAATATTTCGAGATTAATGACAATAGTGAAGATAGTAAACGTGCGGGTTCGTTAACCGTTAAGTTACCGGACGGTACGCTTAATCTTCAAAGTTATAAAAACGAAGATTTCACGATCGAAGTGTATTATAACGAAACGACGAGATACTACACGAGTGAAACGAGCGAATTCGGAACGGAATTCAAGGTGTTCTCTCATGATGCAGTTGCTTCCGAAGAAAAACATGTGACGTGGGGCGGAACAAACGGTAGCAAAACAAAAATCGGCGGTTATTATGTCGTCGATTTCGGTACTCATAACATATTAGGGAATCCGACCAGAGATAAAGACGGTAATATGAAAAACGCTAAGTATTTCGTCAACACCGTAACGATTAATCGTATCGTAATCAGGGATAAAGGCGTAGACGGTAAGCCCGGCAACATTATGATCGTCAAATATCCCGGATAAGATAAATAAAAAAGGTTAAAAGTGTTTTTTAACACAAAGAAATAATAAGACCTGCAAATAAAAGTCAAGAGAAATGAAGAAGGAAATTGAAAAAATTTTCC